>JAYUCY010000126.1:0-37150 GCA_043740085.1 Ilumatobacteraceae bacterium | reverse complement strand
ATACCTGCTGCCTCGGCAAAGTCGTGCAGTTCTTCGTACGTGGCGTCGCTGACCAGGTGTGCCCACAGCCGACCCTTGAACTGCCAGCGTGGTTCGTCGATCAACACGGTCATCGCCACATACGATCACACCATGACCACGCCCGAGGTGGAACTGCGGTCGGTGTGGCGCCAGGTCGCTCGCCACGGGCACGACCACCTCCTTGATGCTGTGCTCGCCCGCCATCGCGAGGCCCACCGCCGCTATCACACGCTCACCCACGTGATGTGGGTGCTGCGCCACATCACCGCGCTCGTCGCTGCCGGCGAGCCCACCACTGACGTGGCGGCGGTGCAGCTAGCCGCGCTGTGGCACGACGCCGTCTACCACGCTGCCGCCAGCGACAACGAAATCCGTAGCGCGCTGCTGGCGAAAGCAGCCGCAGCGGACTTGGGTTGGTCGATGTCGCGCCAACAATTGGTCGAGCGGTTGGTGCTGGCAACGGCCGGGCACCGCCCAGCCGATGATGACGAGGCCATGTTGGTCGACGCCGATCTAGCCATCCTTGGCGCGCCGACGCAGGAATACATCGCGTATGTGAGTGGCGTACGCAACGAGTACGTCCACCTCGACGAAGATGCCTGGCGAGCCGGACGCACTGCGGTGCTCGCAGGCTTTCTCGTGCAGCCACACCTCTTCACCACCCCCACCATGCGCACTCAGCGTGAAGCGCGTGCACGGGCCAACATCACCGCCGAGCTGGCTGGTCTCTCAAGCTAGTGCGCGCAGGCGCAGCCGCCGCCACAGCCGCCACCGGACGTTCGCGGGGCAGCAGCCGTGGCTGAGGCGGACGCCCCATTTGCCCCGACACTGGCAAACACGGACAGCAGGCGCACCGCACCCTCATGCCCCTGCGGGCAGGCGGCAGGGTCGCTGGATTCGCTCATCGGGCGACGAATCTCAAAGGTGTCGTCACAGGAGTGGCAACGGAACTCGTAGAGCGGCATCGCCCAACATCGTAACCATCTGCTGTGCTTGACTGTCACCCGTGACCAGTACTGCCCCGATGACCGTCGAGACCATTCCCAACACCGAGGAGGTGTTGCAGACCGGCGAGCCGCTGTTGGCACACATCATCAAGACCGATCCGGGCGAGAACGCGGCTGCCAAGGTGCTGGAAGCTCGAATCTACGGCACCCCATTGGAAGCCTTGTGCGGGCATGTCTGGGTGCCGTCACGCGACCCCAGGCAGCTGCCCATCTGCGAGAAGTGCAAGGGCATCTACGACATGTACAAGGCATTCAACGACGGCCTGCGCGACCAGCCCGACGAGTGAGCGCCGCCAACTACGCCGACCGCACACAGGGCCTTCGCATTCGGCAAGCCGTGCGGGCAGTGGTGCTCGACCCCGAAGACCGGGTGCTGCTGGTGCGTTTCGAGTTCCCGACCACGGGAACGAAGTGGGCGCTTCCAGGTGGCGGCATCGAAGCGGGCGAGACCGACCACGACGCGCTGCGACGCGAGTTGGCCGAGGAGGTCGGCGCACCTCGCGTCGATATCGGGCCGCACGTGTGGAACCGGCTGCACATCGTTCCGTTCATTGACGGCAGGTTCGATGGTCAGATCGAACGGATCTATTTGGTTCGCACACCGGTGTTCACCCCGCAGCCAGCACTGACATGGGATCAACTCAATGCTGAGTATGTGTTCGAGGTCCGCTGGTGGCACCCCGACGAACTCCACGGGGCCACACCCATCGCGCCGGCACAGCTCAGCGATCACCTCGCGAGGCTGCGACGCGACGGTCCATCGAAACAGGCCGTCGACATAGAGGTCTGACGCAATAGCGTCTGTCGTCATGCCCAGTTCCGCCACCATCGCCGCCTTCGCTGCGGCGTCGCTGCTGTTGTTGATCATCCCCGGTCCAGCGGTGCTGTACGTCGTGAATCGCAGTGTCAGTGACGGTCGCCAAGCGGGTCTTGCCGGGGTTGCCGGCCTCACGCTCGGAAACCTGGTGCACGCCATCGCAGCCGCGGTCGGGTTGTCCGCCGTGCTCGCCACCTCCGCTGCTGCGTTCAACACCGTCAAGTGGTTCGGTGCCGGCTACCTCATCTACATCGGCGTGCGCACACTCTTGCGTCCGCCACGGGTGATGGCCACCGAGCAGCGGGCGGTCAGCGTGCGCCGTTCGTTCACGCAGGGCGTCGTAGTCAACGTGTTGAACCCAAAGGTCGCCTTGTTCTTCCTGTCCTTCCTGCCACAGTTCATTCGCCCCGAAGTTGGCCGGCCCGGCCTCCAGGCGCTCGTGCTAGGTCTCGTCTTCGTGGGTATTGGCTTCTGCACGGACGGCACGTATTCGCTGGTCGCCAGCCATCTGCGCCACGTCTTGTTGCGTGGCAAGGCCTTGCCCTTTGTGCAACGGTGGGTTGCAGGCACGGTGTTCATCGGGCTCGGCGTGGTCGCGGCCACTGCCTCGGCTACCCACGCTCGTCGCCCCGCCCCCGCGAGAGGAGTCTGACGCGTGCTGTTCAGTGCGTCCGCGTGGCCGGGTCTGGCCGAGAGCCTCGGCTACCAGCTCTCCCCGCGCGGCTTGGCACTGTTGCGGGCGATCGGCTAGCTGTTACGGTGCCCGCCGTGCCAGACGCGCCGGATGAATCGCTGTCTCGTCCGATGTGCGTCATCGGCGACTTTGCATGGGATGTGCTCATCCGCACCAACAGCGAGTTGTTGCGTGGCGGCGACACCTTTGGTGAGGTGATGCTCACCCCCGGCGGCAGCGCCGCGAACGTGGCCGTGTGGGCGCGCCGCGCCGGCATGGCCACCCGATTCATCGGCAAGATCGGGTGCGACCGCTTCGGTCAGCTCGCCGAGGAGGACCTCGAACGCGAGAGGGTGGAAGCTCATTTCGTCGAAACCGATGCACATCTCACCGGTTCAGTGGCCGTGTTCGTCGACCACACCGGCGAGCGTTCCATGGTGTCGGGTCACGGCGCCGACTTCTACCTGCTGCCCCAGGAACTGCCGCGCGACATCATCCGCAGCTCGCGTCACCTGCACCTCACGGCCTGGTCGTTCTTTGTCGATCCGCCTCGAGCCGCAGTACGCGAAGCAGCGCATCTTGCGCAGGCGGCGGGCGCCACGCTCTCCTTTGACCCGGGCTCATTTCAGATGATCGGCGAGATGGGTGTACGGCAGTTCTTGTCGGTCACGCAGGACCTGGGCATCGATGTCCTCCTCCCCAACAAGGAGGAAGGCAGCATGCTCACCGGCGGCCTGACGGAGCCCGAGGAGATTGCGGCAGCGCTCGCCGAGCTGTACCCAAAGGCGCTGATCATGCTCAAGCTGGACGCCGATGGCGCGCTGGTGTGGGAGGCCGGTCACGGCACCCACATTCCAGCGGGTAGCAACTACCTCGTCGACGCCACCGGTGCCGGCGATTCGTTCGCCGGCGGCTTCCTGGCCCGGTACCTCGAACATGGCGACGCGGTTGCCGCTGCCCGATTCGCCACCACCATCTCGGCGTGGGTCATCGAACACCTGGGCGCTCGCCCCCAGCCCGACGCGAAACTCCGCGCCGCGTTGCGTCGGCTCTAGCGTGCGTCACAACATCCGAAACCCGCTCGTCGGCGCCTCTGCGTCGCCGTAGCCTCGGCTCAGTGACTTCGACCGCAACTGCCGCCGCACCCGCTCAGCCGGCGATGGCGGTGGCTGATTGGGGTCTGCTGGCACTGCCGGGGCTGGTGTGGGGCACGTCGTTCTACTTCATTGCCGAAGGTCTCGAGGCTTTCCCGCCTGCACTGATCACTCCGATGCGGGTCGGTTTCGGGGCGCTCACGCTCGGGCTGTTTCCAGCCGCTCGACGAGTGCGAATCGACCGCATCGATATGCCACGCATCGTGCTTTTAGGCGTGATCTGGATGGCGATTCCGCTGTCGATTTTTCCGTTCGCTGAGGAGCGGGTGTCATCGTCGGTCACCGGCATGCTCAACGGCGCGACACCACTGTTCATCGCTGTTGTCGCCGCGTTCATGGCGCGCCGGCTGCCACCGCGCCAACAGATGGTGGGCGTCGCTGTCGGCTTTTCAGGCGTCGTGCTGATCGCCGTCGCCTCCGGCAGCGGCGGCCACAACTCATGGTTCGGCATCGGACTGATCTTCATTGCCCTCATCTTCTACGGGTTCTCGCTCAACCTGGCTGTGCCGCTGCAACAGAAGTACGGCGGCTTGCCCGTCCTGTGGCGGGCGCAGATGATTGCGTTCGTGATCATCACCCCGTTCGCTATTCCCTCGCTCGGCGACATCGAGTTCGCGTGGGGTCCATTCCTGGCGATGGTCGCGCTTGGCGTGTTTGGAACGGCACTCGCGTTCGTCGTCATGGCCAGCAATGCAGGCCGTCTGGGCAGCACGCGGGCATCGGTCAGCGTGTACATCGTGCCGGTGGTATCGCTGCTGCTCGGGGCGTTGGTGCGACACGAGTCGGTTGCCGTACTCGCCGTTGTCGGCTGTGCCATCGCCATCCTCGGCGCCTATCTCACCAACCGCGCTCGGGCATAGCGGCGGGTCAGTACTGTCGGCGGAATGGCCAACGAGCAGAACCGCAGTCACTGGAATCAGAGTGGGCAGACGTGGGTTGCTCACCAGCGCACGTTCGATCGCATGCTCCAACCAATCGGCGAGCTGCTCCTCAAACTTGCGGCGCCGCGCAGTGGTGAGCGGGTGCTCGATGTCGGCTGCGGCTACGGCACCACCACGATGGCGGTGACGGCGCTCGGCGCGGCAGCGCACGGCATCGACATCTCCGACACGATGATTGCGGCTGCGCGCCAACGTGTTCCCACTGCCATCTTCGAGGTGGCCGACGCGCAGACCGAGGCGCTCGGCGGACCATTCGATTCGGTGGTCTCACGCTTCGGCGTCATGTTCTTCGACGATCCCGTCGCCGCGTTCGCAAACATCGCTCGCCATACGGTTGTCGGCGGTCGGTTGACGTTCGTCTGCTGGAACGATCAGGCCCGGTCGTCGGCGGTATGGGCTGGTGGCGAAATCCTGCGTTCGGCATTGCCCTCCCCACCGCCGCCGCCACATCCGCATGCTCCCGGCCCGTTCGCCTTCGCCGACCCAGACCGCACCCGGCATCTGCTGGCCGAAGCCGGCTGGGCCGACATCTCGATCACCGGTCATGAGGTGCAGTGCCTGATCGGCTGGCCGGACTCCGATGGTGTCGAGGAACGACTCGCCGTCGTGCTTGCCTCCGAAGCGGGGCAGTTGTTGCGCGAGCAGGTTTCATCTCAAGATCAGCCGATGGTGATCGAAGCCGCCCGTCAGTCGCTGCATCAGCGAGTGGTCGACGGTGCTGTTCGGTTGGACGCGTCCGTGTGGTTGGTGGCCGCCACCCGTCAGTAGGCGGAGCCGCCTCGCTGCGCCAGATGCGCGCGGCACAGCTCGTGTAGCCGAGCGCGGTCGAAGCTAGGAGGTAGCAACGCTCGAACCAGTACGAGCCGTGCCCGTGCCGCAATGAAGGCCGACCCGATCGGGCCGGCGAGGGTGACACCTTTCGCCCGGGGTGACAGGTAGCGGAGAGCGCTGCAATCTCACAGAGTTATCCGGGCCGGCCATTCGGGCTCGATTGTTGTTCCCGTCGGCTCAGAGACCCGCCTATTTCGCCGGTACCCGCACACCAATCGGCTGCGCTCACGCCACCAGCGTGAACTTGGCGCGATGGCCGGTCGCACCAGAAAACTTGGCATCACACGTCAGCACGCGCGCGGCGAGCACTTCAGCGAGCGCGACATAGGCCGCGTCGTACGCGGTCAGCACATCGCGAAGCTCAAAGATCCTGCCAAGTAGTAGGTCGTGGCTGTACATCTCGATACCCAGCGCCCTCATGTCGGCCAGTGCCGCGCGCCCGCCAGCAGCCTTGATCTCTCCTGTACGAACCAGACGTCTCAGCACACTGGCCACCTCCACACCCAACAACTCGGGTGCGTGCAAGGACGTCTCCGCGTTGATCAGCGCAGCGACGCGCGCACCCTTGGGCGTGCCCAACAGCATCTCCACCGTTGCCGACGCGTCAAGCACTTGCACGAGCGTCGCGTTCCTCTCGAATCAGATCGGTAGGCGAACTAGTCAGCGCGCGCGGATGCTCGCCAAGTCGGCGCAACAGCTCCGCTCTCTCTGGCCGTTCCAGTGCTCGCTGGAGTTCGCGGAGCACATAGTCAGACATGGATACGCCAGCCATCGCGGCTCGCGCCTTCAGCAGCCGGTGCATCTCATCGGGCATGTTTCGAACTTGCAGCATCGTCATGCGCGTCATGCTAGCCATGCCCTCAGCATGTTTTCATGTACATCGCATGCAGTTGGCGAAAGTCGCGACTGGGGCTGTTGGCGGTGGCGACTCGCAGGGTCAACTCCTCGGCACTGATGTTGATCACCCTTCGCGCTCGCATAAGAACACCTGCGCTCCCTGCACCGGAACGCCAGCCGTGGGCCGAGGAACAACGCGCTGTCGGAACATTTGTCGGACAGCAGTTCGGAGGGAACAGGGGCCTCGATGATTGTGGAGCCGGCAACACCCACCCATGTCACGCGGAAGTAACGCCCCCGGTGATGTGCTGTACCGGTGTCGACCACGCTGCTCCGGGGAACCTGCGATATGGCCTCCTCATGCGGACCGGCGACGGCATGGTCCTCGTCGGTACAGGCATCATCGTCATCACGTTCACGATCGAACTCTTCAAGCCATCGAAGGCGGCAATCGCTGCGAGCGGCAATGATTCGTGGGCTGCGCTGTTCATCGAGATCCTGAAGGACATGCGCAGCTTCCTGATCGCACTGGGTCTGGCCATCATGGTTGGCGACAACTCGGTCCCACTCGGCTGAACGACATTTCGCCGATCTGGTCGGTCTGATTCCACAATGAATGTGGAATTGGGCCGACCAGATGGCGCGGCCGGCGCATCAGCTAGCGGAAGTCGCGACTGGGGTTGTTGGCGGCTACGGCCAACGGCGTCAGCTCTTCGGCACTGATGTTGATCACGCCTTCGCTGCGTTCCAGGCGACCACGAATCAGCAGCGCAGGTGCGCCGCGCGCAATCTTGCGGTAGCGAGCCCAGCAGCCTTTCGAGATGACGATGTTGATCAGGCCGGTCTCGTCTTCCAGGTTCATGAAGGTCACGCCCTGGGCCGTCATCGGGCGCTGGCGATGAGTGACCACACCGGCCACCAACACCTTGCTGCGCGGCTCGCAGCCCCACAATCCAGCAGCCGTCACCACACCCTGCCGCGCCAGCGCCTCACGCAGGAACTGAGTCGGGTGGCCGTTGGGTGCCACACCTGTTGCCCACAGGTCGGCGACCGCGACCTCGAGTGGCGCCATGCCTGGCAGATGCGGCGCCTTCTGCCCCACCACGATGCCCTCCAGACGGCCCGGGCGCGACTGCACCGCTGCGCCCACGGCCCACAGTGCCTCGCGTCGTTCCAACCCGAGGCTGCGTTCGAAGACACCGGCCGTTGCCATCGCCTCCAGTTGCGGCAGCGTCAGCTCCGGCACTGCCCGCACCAGTTCCTCCAGCGACGAATACCCGCCTGCCCCCGTTTGTGTCAAACCTTCACGCTCACAGCCGCTGGTCACAGCCCGACAGCCTTTACGTACAGCCACGATGGACTGGGCGAGATCTAGGCCGAGGCCGCGGATGCTCGAAAGGCCGAGCCGCACTGCTACGCCGCCGACACTGTCGGGGCATGGCTCCAGCGTGGCCAACGCCAGCGATGCAGTCAGGTCCGGCGAGTGCACCACTACCCCGTGACGGCGAGCGTCTTGGCACAGCGAATGCGGGCTCCAGAAACCCATCGGCTGCGCGTTCAACAATGCCGCACAAAATGCGGCCGGCTCGTGGAACTTGATCCACGACGACGAATACACGAGATAGCTGAATGAGACGCTGTGCGATTCGGGAAAGCCGTAGTTGGCGAAGGCGGCCATCTTCATGAAGATCTCCTCGGCGACTTCACCGGTGATGCCTCGTTCGGCCATCCCTTCAAAGAGACGGATCTTCAACTGCTCCATCCGCGCTCGACTGCGCTTGCTGCCCATCGCCTGACGCAGCTGATCGGCTTCGCTGGGACTGAAACCGGCGACGTCGATAGCCATCTGCATCAGCTGCTCTTGGAACAGCGGGATGCCCAGCGTCTTGC
Organism: Ilumatobacteraceae bacterium; assembly: GCA_043740085.1. Lineage (GTDB taxonomy): Bacteria > Actinomycetota > Acidimicrobiia > Acidimicrobiales > Ilumatobacteraceae > UBA668. Next base: position 28,979 of record JAYUCY010000126.1, on the reverse strand, counting down.
CCAGCGAATTCTCCAGCAGCGGGTGCAGGTAGGTAACGGGCTCCTGCCCGTTACGGCGGCGGATGTAGGGGTGCACCGAGCCACCCTGAATGGGGCCGGGGCGGATGAGCGCAACTTCTACCACCAGGTCGTAGAAGCGGCGCGGCTTCAGTCGCGGCAGCGTGGCCATCTGCGCGCGCGACTCGATCTGAAACACGCCAACGGTGTCGGCGCGGCAGAGCATTGCGTACACGTCGTCCTCTTGCGGGATGGTGGCCAGATCGACCTCGTAGCCGCGGTGCTCACGGATCAGATCGACTGCGTAATGCAACGCGCTGAGCATGCCCAGCCCGAGCAGGTCGAACTTCACCAAACCGGCGGCGGCACAATCGTCCTTGTCCCATTGCAGCACACTGCGGTCCTGCATTCGCCCCCACTCCACTGGGCACACCTCGATCACCGGCCGGTCACAGATGACCATGCCACCCGAGTGAATACCGAGGTGCCGCGGCGCATCTTCGATTTCGGCGGCAAGTTCCAGCACCGCTGTAGGAATGTCGTGGTCCGATTGGTTGGCGATGGTGGACACGCCGCCCCACGCATCCATCTGCTTGCTCCACGCATCTTGCTGGCCAGGCGCGTACCCCAGCGCCTTCGCCATGTCGCGCACCGAGGACCGGGCGCGGTAGGTGATGACGTTGGCAACCTGCGCGGTGTGATGCCGCCCATAGCGCTGGTACACGTACTGGATGACCTCCTCGCGACGGCCGGATTCGATATCGAGGTCGATGTCGGGTGGGCCATCGCGCTCGGGCGAGAGGAAGCGTTCGAACAGCAGACCCAGCGAGACCGCATCGGCCTTGGTGACGCCGAGCGCGAAACAGACAGCACTGTTGGCCGCGCTGCCGCGGCCTTGGCAATAGATGTTGGCGCGGGCACAGAACTCGACGATGTCCCACACCACCAGGAAGTAGCCGGCGAAGCCGAGGCCCTCGATGACCTGCAGTTCATGGTCGATAGTGCGCCATGCCCGGGCCCGCAGCGAGAGGTCTTCGTGCGCTGCCGGACGCTCGCCATAGCGGCGACGGCCACCAGCCTCAGCTATCTGACGCAAGTAGGTCATCTCGCTCAACGGGGTGCCACTGGCATCGTTGGGGCACGGGTACGGCGGCAGGCTGGGTGCTACCAGCGAGAGGTCAAAGGCGGCCGCACGGCCGACCTCGGCTGCCAACTCGACAACACCGGGGTAGCGCAAAAATCGGCGCTGCTGCTCGGCCCCGCTGCGTAGATGTGCGCCGGCAGCGGCAGGCAACCACGGGTCGAGCTCGTCGAGGCTGCGCCGCGCTCGCACCGCCGCGACGGCGGTGGCCAGCTTGCGTTGCGCAGGCGTGGCGTAGTGCACGTTGTTGGTGGCAATGCAACCAACGTTGTGCCGCGCGGCCAGCTCGGCCAGCGCGTCGTTGCGCACCGAGTCCAGCGGGTTGCCGTGGTCCCACAGCTCCATCAGCACGCGGTCGCGACCGAAGGCATCCACTAGTCGATGCAATTCGCGCGCTGCTGCACGTGGGCCGCGGTCCACCAGCGCGGCCGGCACGGAACCCTTCCGGCAGCCGGTGAGTACCCACCCGTGGCCGCCCAGTGCATCGGCAATGTCGGCGAACGCGAACTGCGGCGCACCCTTCTCCCCTGCGAGGTGTCCAAGGCTGAGTGCACGAGCCAGCCGCGAATACCCGGCGGGCCCTTCGGCGAGCACCAAGAGGTGTTCGCCGTAAGGGTCGGGGGTATGACTATCTGAGACCTGACCGGTGTTCACCTGATGGCGCGTGTCAGCTTCCGCGCGCGCCTGGCGGCCCTGCGCGGTGAGTGTGATCTCGGCGCCGAACACGGTGGGCAGGCCGACGGCGCGGGCGGCTTCGGCGAAGCGCACGATGCCGTAGAAGCCGTTGTGATCGGTGAGCGCCAGTGCCTCGAGACCAAGGCGCGAAGCCTCCTCGGCCAGCTGCTCGGGGTGGCTGGCACCGTCGAGAAACGAGAAGTTGCTGTGGCAGTGCAGCTCGGCGTACGGAACATACCCGGTGTCGGGACGCATCAGCGGGCGAGTGATATCCGGCTCGCGTGCGGGCTCGAAAGGCTGTCGTTTGCGGCTGAGTGCCGGTCCGTCGCCACCGCCATTCCACGATGGACTACCCGGCGCGCGACCGTCCTTACCGCGTCCGGAGAGCAGCGCTTCCACGTCGCCCCATGGCATGTTGGGGTTATTGAAGCCCATAGGAAGTCGCGACCATAGCGAACACCTGTTCGTCAGCGCAAGGGCTGCCAGCGCTGGCAGAGGGGCCGAAGTGACGCGCTTTTCTGTCACACATATCAGCTGATCTGGGGCGATGCGGTGGCAGCGCGTCAGTTCGGAAATTTCTGCCACGATCGCGACGGATTTCGATGCCGCCACACGGTGAACCTCCATGAGCGCCCTGCTGCAGCTATGTGACGAGGCGCTGCCACACGCGTATGGCTACCTTGTGCGCCGTTGCGACAGTGCGGCCACCGCCGAAGACCTCACCGCCGACTGTGACACGTGCGATTGTGAACAGGTCCACAACGCGGACCCGACGCTCGCGACAAGTCCACCGCGCTGATGAACGGGTCCACAACGCGAACCAGTCGCGGTGCTGACCACCATTGTTGGTGGCCAGACCCGCAACAGGTTCGGGGAGTCGGGTTTGGAATCAGGCTTCGGCGAGCAGTTGGTACAGCTTGCTGCGGGTCTGATTGTCGGTCATACCCACCTGCTTGGCGTACTGCAGATAGTGGTCGCCAACGTGCGAAGAACTCATGGCCGCCAGATGTAACGGACGTCGGGGGCGCGCTCTTCGTTGCCGGCGCCGTCGGTGAGCTCCTCGGCGACAAAGCCGTGGCGCTCGTAGAAGCGTCGGGCCGGTTCGTTGACTTGGAAGGTCCATAGTTCCAGACCTTCCGACGACCGTTCCTTGGCCAGCTGCACCAGCTTGTCGCCGAGCCCGCGACCCATCCAGGCGGGATCGAGGTAGAGGTGCTCAATCCACCCCGAGCCGCGACCAGAAGTATCCAGCACCATCAGCGCGACGATCGTGCCGTCAACCTCGGCCACCCACATGTCGCTGCGGCCAACCACTTCGTCGGCCATCCACCGACGCACCTCGCGCTCGGGGTGCACCAGCGGCACGGTCGGCAGTGCGAACGCCCGCGACCGAAGAAACACTGTGGCACAGTCCGATGCGTCGGTGTGGCGGGCGACGCGAATGCGGGCATCGCCTGGCTGCACGGCGCGCAGAATTCCTTCCAGGCCGGCTTCGGCGGCGTCGACCGCATTGTGCCATAGGAACCACTTGACGTCCTGGCTCTCGCCCGGAGGCGGCGTGGGGGTGACCATCGGCGACTCGATGAGGTAGCGCAGGTCGAGGTGCGTGTGACCCTTGGGCCCCGCGTGCACATCGACATGCAGTAGCTCCGGGCCGTCGTCGCCGACCGGGCCAACCAGCTGCGCGGGCAGTCCGGTCTCCTCAACGGCCTCACGTAACGCGCCGAACCAGGGCAGTTCGCCCGGCTCGATATGGCCACCGGGCTGCAACCACATGTTCATCTTCTTGTGGAGGTGCAGCAGCACCCGCCGACGGTCGTCGGTCACCACGATGGCAGAGGCGGTGACGTGCACCTTGTTGGCCGTCTCCGAGAACGGCTGGTCCAGCGCATCGAAGAGGCGTATGAACGACGCGACCGAGTCACGTTCACGGGCATCCACCGGCCGGCGGGTAAGCACGGCGGCACGAATCATCTGGCTGAGATCAGTCACATGACCACGGTAGGCGGTCGATCCGTGTTCGGTGCTGTACGGCTTCGTCAAAATTGCCACTTCAGGAAGCGACAAAACTCGCCGATAGTCAATCCGAACGGCGGCGAAGGCAACCACGTCAGCCACGACAGCCACGACTGAGGCGGGAAGAACTCACCATCATGGAACCCGATGCACAACTTGCACCACGAGTGCTACTCGCAGTGGCAGATCCTCTGCTGCGCCGGGTCTCCTCATCGGCGCTGCGGGCGCGCGGCTACTCGGTGAGTGCAACGACGGAGGAAGAGGCGGCGTTGACACTTGCTCGTTCCTTCTCCCCCGATGTCGTCATAGTGGATCTCGACTTGCCCAGCCCCGAAGGCGGCTACCTGTTCGACACCATGCGAGCCCTCACGGATGCGTACATCGTCGGCATTGCTCCCCCTGATGCCGACACTGCGCGCATCCGTGCTCTTCGAGCCGGCGCCGACGATGTCGTCGCCGCCACCTTGGACCCTGATGAGTTGGCTGCACGTTGCCAGGCGCTGCTGCGCCGACCGCGCCAACTGCACGCACGCTGGGACCCGCTACAAGCCTCGGTCATCACACTTGGTGCGCTCACGGTTGACGTGGGCCGCAAGGAAATCCGGGTTCACTCGCTGGACATTCCGGTCACTCGCATCGAGTTCGCATTGTTCGAGCAGCTGTGCCGTCGCCCCGCCGAGGTGTGCTCGCGTTCAGAACTTCTCGAGGAAGTGTGGGGCCCGAACTGGGTAGGCGACACGCATGTCGTCGATGTGCACCTCAGCAACCTGCGCCGCAAGCTGCAACAGCGGGCGCCCGAGCTGCGTTTCATTCACACCGTCCGTGGCGTTGGCTTCCGCCTGAGCAACGACCTGGTGCGTGCAGTCGATGCGCCGATCATCGATGAGCTGCTGCTGGACGAGCCCGCGCCCGTGAACCCCGTTGCGGGTCACGATGACGAGACCGAGACCGACCGCGAGCTGATCTCCGCCTAGTTCGCCTGCAACATGGTTGTCACTCGGACAGCCGAACGCGACGGCGAGCCAATGACCCGCGACGACAACGTCCTGCGCTTCACCCGGCTGCCCTAGTCAGCAATCACCCATGCGAGTGGGACGCCGCCGGTCCGAGTGCCACGGCGCCATGCGAGTGGGTACTCGCACCCCGGGGTGCGAGTACCCACTCGGATGGCCGTGGGCGGAGGGCGACGAGGACCCCGGCGAGGAGCAGTAGGCCGCCGCACGCTTCGGCCGCATTCGGGACCTGGCTCAGCAGTAGCCACGCCGAGGCCATGGCGACCACTGGAGCGAGCAGTACCCACGGCACCACGGAGGCCGCTGCATAGCGCGCGAGCAACGTATTGAACACAGTGGCTGCAGCGAATGCACGATGGCATGCCCCACCCGCCACGGATCGCGCATCAGTCCGTCGAGTTCGAAACCCACATCGCGCTCGTCGCCGCTGGCCTCGGTATCGCGCTGGTACCGCGCCTGGGTCGGGCGCCGCTCCCCCACGGCGCGATCGCCGTCGCCGTCCACAATCCGGTCCCCACGCGCGAGATCACCGCGTTGCACCGCCGCAGCATGAGCCAGTCCCCCGCCGTCACCGCCGTCATAGAGGCCCTCCGCCGCCAATAGCGGAGAGTTCAGCGGGAACGGTACGCAGTGGAGCGGTGATCGCTTCGGTGAACGACGACCACGCCTGTGTCGTCGAGTATTTCGTAGACGACTCGGTAGGCGCCGCGTCGTGCCGAGTGGAACCCAGCGAGCTCTCGCTGGAGGTCGCCACCGACCTGACGCGGATTGCCCAGCAACACACCCAGCATGAACTCCACGATTGCCACCGTCGTCCCTTCCGCATGACGCGCGAGTTGCCGTTGCGCGGGGGCGGTCACACGCAACTCGTAATTATCGTCATCATCGCTCCATGTCAGGAGTATTCGGCAGCGAGCCACCATTGGCCGCGTTCGACAGTGAGTAGCAGCAACGCACCTGACTGGGTGAGGACTTGAAAACGGGCGAGGCGGCGATGGCGGGCGGCATCCCACCAGCGTTCCTCCACCGGCCACGGGCCGGCCCACGACTGAATGGTTGAAAGCGACCCGGCCAGCTGCACCGCGTATGGCGGTGCGCTGACGGCACCTCTGCCGGTGACCTTCACGGCGGCACCGGTGATGTCAAGCACCGAGACGGACCGCGGCGGGTGGTGCACCACTGCCGGCGACGGTGCCGGCAGCCGACCCGGCCACGGCTGATTGGGCACAGCCAGCCGCTCGGCGGGTTCCAACAGGTCGGCGGTGACAGCCGGCGTCCACGTGTATGCATCATGCGGTTGGCGACCACCCTGGGCAGCGGGCACCAGCACCTGCTGCTCGCCGGCAACGGCCACCAGCCGAGCAACGGCGCGCACCGCCCACTCGTCGGCCTGCGTGCGACCGCCCCAGAGACCAAGCTGCACACCATCGTCGCTGCGCACCTCGGCGGGGTCCAGCCGCAGCAGCGCCACGCCGGCGGTGATGGCCCCGTGCTGCGCCCACGCATCCAGCTGCCAGCGCACGCGCTCGACCATCGCGGCAGCGCTGAGCCCACTGCTGCGATACCACAGGCGTTCGCTCTGCTCGCCATGCTCGGTCTCGGCGGTGACCACGAGACGCGTGCACACTCGGCCATCGGCGGCCAGTATGCCGACGAGTTCTTCCGCCAGTTGCCGCGCCACGAACACCAGCGCATCGGAGTGGAACACCGGCTGCTCGAACACGCGCTGCACCTGCAGGCCGGCGGGCGGGTCGTGAGTGCCGGGTAGGCGATCATCGCCGCCGCCCGCGAGCCGGTGGGCGAAGCGACCAAGCGGGCCGAAGCGAGCCACCACATCGGCCTCGGGGAGCTCGGCTAACGGACCCAGATGGTGCACCCCCAGCCGGTTGAGCAGGTGCACGAACTCGGGCGACACGCCTGCCACCACCGACAGCAGACGCACCGGCAACGGGGCCAGGAAGGCAGCCGTCGCCTGCGACCCCGCATCGATCACTACCGGTTCACCGCGACGCGCCGAACGACGAGCAGCGATGCCGGCGGCGAAACGCCCGTCGGCCACGCCGATGCCGAACGCACCAACGGCGGCCAGCGACAGTTGCGCAGCATCGGTGGCGGTGGCGGCCACCGATGCTGCCATTGCCGCATCACCGCCGAAGTAGCGCGACGGCCCGCGTGAGATGAATGTGAGCGTTCCTGGCTCGGTGATCTCTACCCGTGGGACCATCACCCCAACCGCACGCACCACCGGCTCGAAGGCGCGAGCGTCGCGAGCAGGGTCGTGCTGCTCGATGCGCACCGCCGGGCAGCGCGCCTGCGCATCGCGACGACGCTGGCCGACCGCAACGCCTTCCGCACCCGCAGCCACCGAGTGGGCCACCACCCGATTCGCGTGCAGCACCACCACCGGTTCGCCGGCCGACCCGACGGCCGACCCAGCGGCCGACCCGACGGCCGACCCGACGGCCGACCCGGCGGCGACAACCGGCCAGTGCGGGCACCACAAGACCCCAAGGCGCGGCACTGCGGCCTACCCCGTGCGCCGCAGCGCGGGCGCAGCACCCGTAGAGACGGGTGCTGCAACCGCAATGGAGACAACGGCTTCCACCGCACCATCCGCGGTGGGCAACCACATCTCGGCACGACACGGGCGTGGCACCCGGCGACCGCTGAGCTGCACGCTGGCACGGCGACCGCGAGCCACACCATGGCCGTTGCCCAGCCCCTGCCAGACAGCATCTGTTGCCTCGAACCGCAGGTCGGCCCCGAATACGCCGGACGCGCCATCCGACACACAACCGGACGGCGCGACCGACAGCAGCACAGCGCCGCGCGACTGCAACCGCGCCACCAGTCGACGGGCGGTGACGGCCTTCACTGCGTGCGCACCCGGACCCAGCAGCAGCACGTCGAACCCGTCGATCATCGTCGCCAACACCTCGGCCCACTGCCCGTCGTCAAACCGCTGCGCCGGCTCGGCCACCATCACCAACCGTTCGGGTGCCACCCCCAACTCAACCGCCGCCGCGACCCCCACTTGCGGCAGGCCCGCAACCCCGACCCACGCACCCGCGAGCGATGGGCCAGCGGCCAGTGCGAGTGCCAGCGATACCGCTGCGGAACCCGCACACTCCACCACGCTGCCGCGCTGCATCACTGCCTGCGGCAACAGTTCCTCGAAGGCAGGCAGCATGGCAATGGTGCGCTGGTGCGCTGCTGCGCCCGACAGCAACCCGCTGCCAGTCAGTTCGGCGAGGTTGGTGGACCCACGAGGCATCCGATCACCTTATCGAACACACGTACGTTTTACTAGCCCGAGGCTGAGCCGGCGGCACGAGCGGTGAGGGTCGCTGCGAAGTCGCGCGCTGACCTCGCCCAGCCATCGGCCCCCAATGCCACCGCGTGGTCACCGCCTTGTACCGCCAGCCCACCAACCGCGAAATACACGTTGCCCGCCACCTGCTCGCGTAGGGCCGCCAGTAGCGCCGACGCCGCGTCCAAGCAGCTCACAGAGGTCACCGAGACCCCAACCGCCACCAGATCAGTCGTCCGTTGGGCGACCTTCACGAACGAGTCCAGCGGCATGTCGGCGCCCATGTCGGAGACTTCCCAACCCTCGCCGCGCAGCAGATCCGCCAGCAGCGCAATCGGCAGCGAGTGCCGTTCACCTTCAGGCGACCCCAGCAGCAGCACACCTCGAGTTCGACCACGACGCGCAAAGCGCGGGCCGAGACGGCCGATCAATCGAAACGCGATTCCGGTGGCCCGATGCTCGACCGACACGTCCAGCTCACCAGCAGCCCATCGCTCTCCGATCGACTTCATCGCCGGGCTGATCACGTCGAGGTAAATCTCGTCGAGCTCGGTGCCGGCAGCCATTGCCGCTTCGACCACACCCCACGCACCGCGAGTGTCGCCCGCGATGAGCCGCGACTCCAGCCGAGCCGCCCACGGCGCACGCCGACGACCGCCGGCAACAGGAGTGACGCCACCAGCGGTAACACCGGCCGAACCGCCCGCAGCGATCTGAGCGCGATACGCCTCAAGATCGGCCTGCGTCACCTGCCACGTGCCGCCAACCTTCACGGCCGGTAACAAGCCAAGACGCACATACCGATACGCCGTCATGTAGTGCACGCCCAGCAGTTCTGCTGCTTCGTTCAGCGTGAGGACGGCGGTTGACACCGACGTCACCGTACGGCCGAGCGTTGGCCACTGCGTAACGCAGCAGCTGGGATTCTCAGTGGCCGGCCTTCCACTTGGCGAGCGCAGCGCGGCTGCGCTCGACCAACGTGGACGGCACCAACGACAGGTACGCAGCCTCGGGCCCACTGACACCATCGGCGACAGCGGCGGCAGGAACAGCACCGGCTTCCGGCGCAACGTCCTCGAAGACCGGCATCTCCATGCCCGGCTTCCAGTACTGGTACAGATCGCGAATGACATCGCCGAGACCGGCACTGCTCGCGCCCTGCGCCAGGTCAAGTGTGATCATGTTGCCGTACACATGCACCGTGGCCACCTGGCCGGTGGACAGCAGGTTGCGGGCCAGCGCAGCGGCAGGGCGTGGACCAATGGCATCGGCAGCGGTGTGAAAAACCTCGTGGCCCATGCCCGTCAGGTTGCGGTTCGCTTCGAAGCGAACCATTCCTGGATTCGAGCTGGCCTTTTCAATGACACCGATCTGCTGACCCATAGTGCCGCCAGCGTAGTGCGAGTGCCACCGCTGCGACGAGAAGGGCCGTACGATCGCCGGTGATGATCACCCAGCACGAGTTCGGCGACACCTGCTGGTGGGACGTTGTCGACCCCACGACAGATGAATTGGAGTCGCTCGACCAACAGTACGGTCTCGGTGACCGCACGTTCGACGAGGCTCGCCGACGTTCAGCACGGCCAACGATGCAACGGTTCGCAGATCATGCGTACGTCGTTGCGTTCAGCGGCACGCTCGGCGAGGTCGACATGTACGTGGGCGACAAATGGTTCGTGACCATTCGTCTTCACGACGACAACGGCCGCGAGTGGGACTCTGCAGTCGCGCTCAGTCGCATCCAACGACTGGCACCAGATGTGCCCGCCGGAATGATGTTCGCCACGGTGATCGAGGAACTGGTCGACGGATATTTCGACTCACTCGACGTCCTCGAAGACCAGCTGGAAGCCATCGAGGACCGCATCTTCAGCGACCAGCCGCAAGCCGAACGACAGGTGCAGCAAGATCTCTTCGATGTCCGCCGGCAACTGCTCGAACTTCGTCGAGCGGTCATCCCGCTGCGTGAGGTCTTGTCGGCGTTGCTGCGCAAGGAGGTGGGCTGGGTCGAGGGCGAGGCACTCATTGTGCTGCGCGACACGTTCGACAAGTTGCTGCGGGCTGTCGACATCGTGGATGAGCTACGAGAACTGGTGGGTAACGCCGTCGACGCTCATCTGGCAGTGATGAGCAACCAGATGAACCTGGTCATGAAGAAGCTCACTGCCTGGGGCTCGATTGTGTTTGGCGCCACACTCATCGCCGGTATCTACGGGATGAACTTCCAGCACATGCCCGAACTTGGCTGGTTCTGGGGCTACCCGTTCGCGTTGGGCAGCATGGTCGTGATGAGCTTCGTGCTCTACCAAATCTTCAAACGCCGCGACTGGCTGTAGCGCGACAGGTTGCGCTCAGCCGGGCTGTTGGACCACGTCGTGGCGCACTGCCCACGCCGCCACTTCCGCACGACTGGAGCGACCCAGTTCCAACAGGATGTTGGCGACATGCACCGCCACCGAATTGTCACCGGGAGGCCCAAGCTGACCGACGTACATCCGCCCAAGATTTGCCTGGCCCCGGCCGAGGTAGTCGTCGGTCACACGTGCACCTCGCACGCCGACGACTCGTCAGTCAGCGAACGCGTCGATCATCGCGTGCACGTCGCCCAACGGATACAGGATCGGGCAGGTGCAGCCGTGATCGATGTACTCCTGCACCTTGGCCTTCGCTTCCGCGGGTGTGCCGCTGGCGGTGAGCATCTGCACAATCTCGTCGGGAACCAGCTTGCTGGCGGCCTCCACTTGCTCGTGGGTGGCCGGCCAGGTGAGCACCTCGCCCACCTTGTCCAGCAGGCTCTGCGGCACGCCGGACGCCTTCATGATGTGCGGCTGCTGGCCGAGGTATTGCGTCACCATCATGCGCGCCATATCGAGCGCTGTCTCGCGGTCTTCATGCACGCTGCACACCACCAATTGTGGCCGGTCGATGTCGTCGATGCTGCGGCCGGCCTTGGCTGCGCCGGTGGCCAGCGCCTCCATTGCACGCTCGTTGTAGTCGGGCGACACGAGGTAGTTGAGCACCGCACCGTCGGCAATCTCACCGGTGAGTTCCATCATCTGCATGCCGGTGGCGCCGATGTAGATGGGCACATCCTTCGCACGACGCTCCTGGTACACGTAGTCCAGCTCCACGCCGTCGAGGTGCACGTACACTCCATCGAAAGTGACAGTTTCGTTGTGCAGCAACGCGCGCACGACGGTGACGATCTCGCGCATCACTGTCAGCGGGCGGGCGCGTTCGATACCGACCTTCGCTGCTAGTGGGTCCCACCAGGCGCCGATGCCGAGAATGACGCGGCCGGGTGCAAGGTCGTCGAGCGTGCTGAACGTGGCTGCCAAGCGAGCTGGGTTGCGGCTCCAGCAATCGACCACGCCCGAGCCAACTTTGATGTGGTCGGTGACGCTGGCAAACGCAGCCATTGGCACAGTGGCTTCGCGGACCAGCCGACTCTCCGCCTGCCACACGGCGTGAAACCCTTTGGCCTCCGCGTACTGCGCAATGGCCATTCCCTCGCGAATCGGGTGCGCATCCTGCAGGTAGACAGCCATGGGCGTGCTCATGACGGCCACGATAGTGCGTTGACGATTTGTACAAGCGCTCTCGCCCCCGTGAGAATCGGCCGCCAAGGCGACTCGCTAGTGTGCTCTTTCATGGCGTTGTCGGTGCGGACTCTGCTGTTCACCGACATCGAGGGTTCCACCGCGCTGTTGCAACGCGCCGGCGAACGGTGGTCGGAGCTGTTGAACCGGCATCGGGCGATCATGCGTGACGCCATCGCCCGATGGGACGGTGTGGAGCACGGCACGGAGGGGGATTCGTTCTTCGTCTCGTTCGATTCGCCGTCCGCTGGCCTCGCTGCTGCTGTGCAGGCACAGTTGGAACTGGAGGGCGTGGAGTGGCCCGACGACCTCCGCGTGCGAGTGCGAATGGGCCTGCACCTCGGTGAGGTCACCGCCGACGTTGAGAACCTCGTGGGCCTTTCAGTGCATCACGCAGCACGAATCGCGGCGACAGCCCACGGCGGGCAGGTGGTGCTGTCGGCGGCGGTGCGCGAAAGCGTCCGCAGCCTGCCGCAGGGCGCCGTGCTGGTTGCGCTCGGCTCACATCGCCTTCGCGACGTCGGCACGATTGCCATCTATCAGGTGGAGCACCCGCAGCTGCAGCGCGGTTTCCCCGATCTACGCGGTGTTCTCGGCAGCCGCACCAACCTGCCTCGACTTTCGTCGGTGTTCGTCGGCGGCGGGGATCTGCTGTCAGCAATCGGTGAACTCGTGGAACGCAGCCGGGTCGTGACGCTCACAGGGTCGGGTGGGGTGGGTAAGACGCGGGCGGCCTTGGAGTTCGCGTGGCAGCAGTTGGGCAGATTCGGCGACGGCGTGTTCTTCGTCGACCTCGCATCGATCTCGGATGAAGGTGCAGTACCTGCGGCGATCGCGGCGGCTCTGCCGATGGTGTCCACCGGCGGCATGTCGATGCTCGACGCGATCATCGATTGGGTGGCCAACCGCCGGCTGCTCATCGTGCTCGACAACTGCGAGCACCTCCTCGACGAAGTGACCGTCACAGTGAGCGCCGCCTTGTCAGGGTGCAACCAACTCCACGTGGTCGCGACCAGTCGGGAACCGCTTGGTCTCGCCGGCGAACGAGTACATCGGGTGCCCTCACTCGGTGCGGCGGGCGACGCGGTGACGCTGTTCTGCGAGCGGGCGACCGAGGCCGACTCGTCGTTTGTCGCCGATGGCCATGAAGACGTACTGACGTTGATCTGCGCCCGCCTGGACGGAATCCCACTGGCCATCGAGCTGGCAGCTGCCCGGATGCGTTCGTTGTCGCCCGAGGAGCTGCTCGAACGCCTGCAGGATCGGTTCCGCCTGTTGCGCGGCAGCGGCCGCGGCACGCTCGAACGTCACCAGACGCTGCGGGCAACTGTGTCGTGGTCGTATCAGCTGCTGACGCCCGATGAACAGGTGCTGTTCGACCGGCTATCGGTGTTCTCCGGTGGCTTCACGCTGCACGCCGCGGAGAACGCGTGTGGTTCGGCGCCCCTCGACGAGATGGAAGTGGTCGATCTGCTCAACCAACTGGTCGACAAGTCGATGGTGGTCGCCGGCCGGCATGCCTCGTCAACCCGCTACCGGCTGCTGGAGACCCTTCGCCAGTACGGCGAAGAGCAACTCGATGCCCGCGGAGAAACCAGCGCCCTGCGTGATCGCCACCAACAACACTTCACGCTTCTCGCCACCGAACTCGGCGCCCTGATGCGCACCTCCCGCGAAGTGGAAGCGAAGTTGGCGATGGACGCCGAGTGGGACAACCTACGCGCAGCTCACCAGTGGGCCTTGGCCTGTCGAAACCTGGATGGTGCCGCGCGGATCGTGGCTGAGACTGAGCAGTTCGCATCTAGCTCCATGCGAAACGAGCACTCGTCGTGGACAGCGCGCACGCTGGAGCTCGCAGAGGAGATCGGCTCGCCGTCCACGGTGCTCTACGCCATTTCGGCCGAGTGGGCCAACTTGGACGGCGATGAGGAGAAGGCTCACCGCCTTGCTCTGCGCGGAATCGGCGTGGCTCCGTTTCCGGAACACCACACGACGATTGGTTGCTGGGCCCAGTTCGCAGGGGCTTCCCCGCTGGTGCTGCAGAACTCACCGGCATCCCTCGACGCATTCCAGCACATGCAGGCGGCCTTCGCACATATCGACGACGTCGACACGGATTGGGGACCCCTCGTCATCCTCGTCGATGCGTCGATGCACGCCGACGCGGCGGCCACTCACAGGTATCTACAGCAATTCCAGGCAGTGGCGGCACGGGTGCGGGCTCCCACGCTCCTGATCCTTTCGGTAGTCAACGAAGGGCACGCACTCCTCCAACGCGCCGTGTATGGCACATCCGACTACGCAGCAGTCCGCGTCCACTACGAGCGCGCGCTGGTGATGGCTCAAGCTGCAAGTCACACCCAGTTCGAGACCCAGGCCATGCGCGCGATCGCACTCACGGCGACTGGGTCGGGCGCCGACGATGCGCTCGCACGGTGCCGCGATGCCCTCGATGCGCTGTACGAAGTCCGTTACTGGCAAAAACTGTGGCAAGTCCTCGAGTCCGTCACCCTTGCACTCGCGAAGTGCGGTCGCACCGCCGACGCGGCCATCGTCCTCGGTCATCTCGATGCCCACATGCCCGGCTACGGGCTGGAGAACGGCCTCGGCTTCCGCGACCTCGCTCGTGCCCTCATCCTGGCCGATGGCGGGCACACACCGGCCATTGAACGCGGCGCCCGACTTTCCGCGGAGGAACTGGTGATCGCTGCGCTCGGGTTCCTCTCGCCGACCGATGCGTGATCGCCGCCGTCGTGATGGCCGCGGCGATGTCAGCCGTCAGAGGCGAGCGAACAACCGCTGCGCCTGCTCGGCCGCTTTGGCACGAACCTCGTCGACATCGACCCGCGTGGGCCGACCGTCGCGTAGCAGTACCTCGCCATCCGCGTTCACGACGTCGAGAGCGCGCATACCGGGTGTGAATGCAACGTGCCACGGGCTGTCCGCGTGGTTGTAGTTCCACGTGACGCGATCGTGTCGCGCCTCGGGGAACAGGTCGTATCCATTCTCCAACCACTGCCATACAGTGTCAGGCGAAGCCAGCACATCGTCTTCACGAAGGCGCACGTAGGCGAGGCGGGCCTCCTCCAGCATGTCGGCGCCAATGCCGTCGGTGCCCAGCACGATGCGATTCGGGCGAGCCGCTGGGCGGGCATAGCCGACCGAGTTGTTCATGTTGCTGCGCGGGTTGTGAGCGATGGTGCCAGGGAGATCGCGGTCCAGGTAAACGCAGTGCACGAGGTGCCAGTCGTCGCGAGCGAGGGTCTGCAGGCGCTGGCCGGCGTCCGCATCGTCTGGTCCTTCGGCCACGTGAATGTGCACTCCCACACCGATGTCGGCAGCCAATGCGGCTGCCGACTGCAGTGTGTCGGCGGTACAGGTGAACGCAGCGTGCACGCCCACCATCCCACGGCCGCCGGCACGCAGGAACCGTTCGTTCTCCGCCAGGCCGCGACGAGCGCCGTCGGCGCCGTGCCGGTCAGTGACGCCGTACGCGAGGGAGGTGCGCACGCCCACCTCCGCACAGGCATCGGCGATGATGGTCAGGCTGCCCTCGATCGCAGATGGCGACTCGTGGTGGTCAACGATGGCCGTGGTGCCGCATTGCAGGGCCTCGACCGCACCGAGCATCGCCGACCAGCGGATCATCTCCTCATCGAGTGCCACATCGAGCCGCCACCACACCTGCTCGAGGATTTCGATGAATTTCGTGGGCTGCTGCGGCGGTGCCGGCATGCCGCGCGCCAACGTCGAGTACAGGTGGTGATGGCTACACACCATGCCCGAAGTAACGGCGCTCATTGATCGCAACGGTAGTGCGGTGGGTTCACGGCGAAGTGACGCGCTCGCAGGTCAATTGCCTGGGCATGTGAAGAAAGAGCGCGTCACTTCGTGAGTGCGCATGACGAAACCGTGCATCAGTCGATCGTTGCGTCGACGCGCATGGGCAGCGTGTTGCGCCATTGACCGTCGACCATGTGCAGCGCGGCGGCAACGGCTCCACTGGTGGGCACCAGGCCGATCTCGCCGACACCCTTGATGCCGTACGCCGACTTTGGCTGCGGCACTTCCACCAGTTCCACCTCGATCGGCGGGACATCCTTTGGTCGCAGAATGCCCAGGCTGCGCAGCGTCATGTTGGTGGGGAAGCCGCGCTCGTCGCTGGGAAAGTCTTCCGTGAGCGCATATCCCAAGCCCATGTGAACCGAGCCTTCGATCTGGCCCTCGCACAGGCGCGGGTTGACGGCGCGGCCGACGTCGTGAATGGCGACGACCTTCTCGATGGCACCGGTCTCGCGGTCGGCGATGACGATCTGGGCGGCGAACCCGAATGCGGCGTGAATGGTGGGGTTGGGGTTCGCCGGGTCACCAAGCTTCTGCGTCCAGTCGACAACGTGTTCGGCGTAGTGATCGACGTCGGGCGCACAGTCTGCGGCGAGCGCGACGAGGCACGCGTTCTGCACGCTGGCAGCCACCATCAATGTGCCACGACTACCCGTTGTTTGGCCGAAGCCGAGCTGACGAGTGGTATCGACGATGACATCGATGCGCGCTGGATCGATACCAAGCTCGGTGACCGCGGTCTGCATGGCCACGGTGTGCACGCCCTGGCCCATCTCCGTGAAACCGTGACGAACTTCCACCCGACCGTCCGCGCTCCGGAAGTGAACGACGGCTGCGCACACTTCGCGCAGCCCGTTGCCAAGGCCCGAGTTCTTGAGACCCAGTCCCATGCCCACAGCTTTGCCCGCCGCAAGCGCGGCGTCGATGTGTGGCTTCGCGCGGTCGAGGCATTCCTCGGCACCGCCGGCACCGTCGTCCATGATCTGACCGGGGCCCCACACGTCGCCGGGGCGAATCACGTTGCGCTTCCGCATCTCCCAACCGCTGATGCCCGCCTGCTCGGCAAGGCGGTCCATCACACCTTCCATCGCGAACTGCGCCTGGTTGGCACCGAATCCGCGGAACGCGCCGCACACCGGATTGTTGGTGCGCACGGCGGTGCAATGCACGTCGATGTTTGGCACGCGATATGGGCCACTGGCGTGCCCTGCCGCCCGTTCGAGCACCTTCATTCCGACACTCGCGTACGAGCCGCTGTCGCCGATGCCACGCACACGCAGTGCGGTGAGTTGGCCGTCTTCGTCGCAACCAGCCCAGTACTCCAGCCTGGTGGGGTGGCGCTTGGCGTGAATGAGGAAGCTCTCCTCACGCGAGAGCGTGCATTTCACCGGGCGCTGCAATAGGTGCGCGGCGAGCGCCGTCTGCCCCTGATTGCTCATGTCTTCCTTGCCACCAAACGCACCGCCATTGGAGACCAGCTCAACGGTGACCTCGGTGGTTGCAACGCCGAGGATGGCCGCAATCTGGTCGCGGTCGTCCCACACACCCTGGCCACCCGAGTAGACGTGCAGATGCCCATCTGCGCCCGGCACGGCCAGCGTGCTCTCCGGCTCCAGGAACGCATGCTCGATGCGCTGCGTGTTGAACACCTCATGCACGACATGCGCGCTCGCGGTCAGCGCAGCGTCAACGTCGCCGCGCTCATACGCACTCACCGACAGCACGTTGTTCTTCGTGCCGTACACGGCAATCTCGGGGTCGTCGATCGCTGCCACCGGATCAACGATCGGACGCAAGACGTCGTACTCAACCCGCACCAACTTCGCCGCCGAACGCGCCTGCTGCTTGGTCTCGGCCACCACGATTGCAAGCACGTCGCCTGCGTACGAGGTGCGTTGGCCTTCGCCAATGAACACCGGCCAGTCCTTGTAGATGATGCCGACGTACTGGGCGCCAGGCACATCGGCGGCAGTGAACACCGCGACCACGCCCGGCGACGCGGCCGCGGCTGAGGTGTCGATACTGATGATGTCGGCGCGCACGTGCTCGGTGAGATGCAAAGCGCTGTGCAACATGCCCGGCAGGCGAATGTCGTCGACGTACCCGCGGTCGCCCATCGCCAGCTCAGCGGCTTCGTACTTCGCCCCGCTGGTGCCGATGCCACCGGGCAGGCCCGGGTCGACAACCTTGCCCTGGGCGACAGCCTCGATCGCATCGAGCACCTTGACGTAGCCGGTGCAACGGCACAGGTGCGCGCCGAGATGGCGGGCCATGTCGTCGCGCTGGAGGTCGGCGCCCTTCTTGTCGATCTGCGCTTTCGCGCGCATCACGATGCCGGGGATACAGAACCCGCACTGCAGCCCGCCACAGGCGGCGAAGGCGTCGGAGAAGCGAGTGCGTTCGTCGGCATCGACGCCTTCCAACGTGGTGACACTGCGACCGGCAACTTTGTCGACCGAGTACGTGCACGAGATCTGCACCTTGCCGTCGATCATCACGGTGCAGCATCCGCACTGGCCCTGCGGCGAGCATCCATCCTTCGCCGAGGTGACGTCCAGCTCCTCGCGCAGGGCAGCCAGAAGGTGTGGATGATCTGAACGCACCGAGACCGGAGCGCCGTTGAGGATGAACTCGGTCGTCACGTTGTACATTTTGTCAAGAACGGGGCCCGATTGCGAGGCTCTAGGAAAATGAAATGTTGCAACTGCGTGCGGTGAGGTGTCAGACCAGCCGAATCAGCGCCGTCAGTCCGACCACGACGATGAGTGCGCGGAGCGCTTTCGGGTTCAGGCGGCGGCCGTACTTGGCGCCAATCTGAGCACCGATGGTCGAGCCGACGGCGATCACGCCGACCACCTTCCAGTCGACGTTCGTCGTGGTGATGAACACCACGGCGGCGACCCCGTTGACGGTGAGCGCGAGCACGTTCTTGCAGCCGTTGATTCGCTGCAGCGTCTCGTCCAAGAAGATGCCGAGGACGGCCATCAAGATGATCCCTTGCGCGGCGCCGAAGTAGCCACCGTAGATACCGGCCGCCGCCACGAGGGCTTGTAGGCCCGGCGTGACATCGCGATGTTCCACGCCGCCGCCGGCGCGACGAGCAGCCAGCTTGCGCGAGATTGCCGGCCCGGCGACCACAAGGATCAACGCGATCGCGACAAGGAAGACGACCACCCTGTCGAACACATCGCTGGGAAGGGTGAGCAGCAGGGTCGAGCCCGTCGCAGCACCCACGACCGACGCGGGCACCAGACGACGCAGGCGAGCCGACTGGCCGTTCAGCTCGCGGCGATAGCCGTACACGCCGGAAAGCGACCCGGGCACTAGGCCGATGTTGTTGGAGACGTTGGCCAGCAGCGGCGGGTAGCCCAGCGCGACCAGCGTGGGGAAGGTGATCAGCGAGCCGGAGCCGACGATCGTGTTGATCGTGCCGGCGGCCATACCCGCGAAAAGGATGATGATTGCGTCGGTCAACGACATACGCGCCTCAGTCTGGGAGCACGACGCCGCGCTGCGACGTGATGCGGCTGTAGACCTCGGGGCGGCGGTATTTGTCGAAGTCGAACAACGTGTCCTTGTACTTCGAGCACCAGTCCAGGTCGCAGCGGGCGACGATCACTTCGTCATCGCTCGTCAGTGTCTGGGCGACGATCTGCCCACTCGGCGCGACGATCATCGATTGGCACAGCGAGTCGACACCTTCCTCCACGCCACCCTTTGCGACACCAACCACCCAGGTGCCGTTCTGATAGGCGCCGCTCTGCATGACCAGCGCATTGTGGAAGCCCTGCAGGATGTCTTGGCTGGGGTCGGGCACATAGTGGATGGGCGTGTTGTACCCGATGAGCACCAGTTCCACGCCCTGCAGACCCATCACGCGGTAGGTCTCGGGCCAGCGACGATCGTTGCAGATCGCCATGCCGACAATGCCGCCGAATGCACGCGAGACCCCAAAGCCGTCGGGGCTGGGCTCGAA
Source organism: Ilumatobacteraceae bacterium (assembly GCA_043740085.1). Taxonomy (GTDB): domain Bacteria; phylum Actinomycetota; class Acidimicrobiia; order Acidimicrobiales; family Ilumatobacteraceae; genus UBA668. Next base: position 9,409 of record JAYUCY010000126.1, on the reverse strand, counting down.
GTAGTAGCGCTCGGCGTGCTGAAAGGGACGGTCTGGTTCGTGGTGTTCGTGACCGGGGATGTGCGTCTTGCGATAGGTCGCCACGATGCTGCCGTCGCGTTCGACGAGCGTTTGCACGTTCCACCTGCGCACCGTGCCATCAGCCTGCTCGTCGAGGTGGGCGTACCCGAGGCAGAAGCCGAGACCGAGGCGTTTGGCCTCGTCAAACAGCGGCTGCGTGGCTGCGTTGGGCATGTTGCGCTCGTACCAGTGATCGGCCTGCGTGATGTCGTCGACGAACCACCGTGGGAAAAAGGTGGTGAGCGCCAGTTCCGGGTACACCACCAGCTCGGCGCCCATCGCGTGCGCCTGCTGCAGCATCGTGATCAGCCGAGCAACCACCTGCTCACGAGTGTGTTCCTTCTGCACGGGCCCCATCTGGGCGGCAGCGATGACGAGGTGACGGGCCATTGCCGAAACGCTAACCGCCCGACCCCATTCCGACTCGTCTGTGTTGCGGCACCCGCCCCCGCCCATGGGCGGGACACCGTGACACAAACGGCGGCCTTTGCCGCCCATGGGCAGCAAACCATGACAGCCGCCACCTCGTTGACACCCTCGCCCGCCCATGGGCGGGACGACGTGCCAGAGTCGACGCCCTACGAGCGAAGGGGTCGAGCGCACGGATCGACTGGGCGGTGACGGTGCATATACGGTTCGGCGCATGGCTGCCGTCACCCAAAACATCACCGTCGAAGAGTTCGAACAGACCGCGCTTGCATTCCTCGAGGCCAACGTTGCGCGCAAGGAATCCGACAAGAAGTTCGTCTGGGGCGAAGGCCCCGACATGGTGGCTATCTTCGAGGAGAAGGACCGCGAGACCGAGCTGGCAGATCTCGCCGTTGCCTGCGAATGGCGGGGCAAGAAGTTCGATGCCGGCTTTGGCTGGATCACTGGGCCGACGCAGTACGGCGGTGCCGCGCTCACCAGTGCGCACGAGCGCGTGTACCAGCGGCTGGAAGCTCAGTTCGAAATTCCCAGCCAGAGCCCGTTCGTCATCGGCCTCGGCATGGTGGCACCCACGATCCTCGCTCACGGCAGCGACGTGGCCAAGGACCTCTACCTCAAGCAGATGTACCGCGCTGACATCGTCGGCTGCCAGCTGTTCAGCGAGCCTGGCGCCGGCAGCGACCTGGCCAGCCTGCAAACGAAGGCCGAGCGCGACGGTGACGAGTGGATCATCACCGGGCAAAAGGTGTGGACCACCGGTGCCCAGTTCAGCGATCTCGGCGAAGTGATCGCCCGCACCGACGCCGACATGCCCAAGCACAAGGGCCTCACCGGCTTCATTGTCGACATGCACGCCCCCGGCGTGGAAGTGCGGCCGCTGCGCCAGATGACTGGCGGCGCCAGCTTCAACGAGGTGTTCTTCAACGAAGTGCGAGTGCGCGATGACCACCGGCTTGGCGATGTCAACAACGGCTGGAACGTTGCCCTCACGACACTGATGAACGAGCGCGCTGCAATTGGCGCGGGTGGTGGCGGCGGCGGCGGCATCAACATGTACACGCGTGTCACCGAGATGGTCCGGCACTTCGGGCTCGACAAGGATCCGTTGGTACGCAACGAGTTGGCCAACCTGCTGATTCACCACAAGGTCGCCGGGTACAACAACCAGCGGGCAATGGACAAGATCAAGGCTGGCCAGTTGCCTGGGCCGGAGATGAGCATCGCCAAGCTGGCCGGCACGCTCAACAGCTTGCGGCTGTGCGACTTCGTGTCGAAGGTGCTGGGCCCGAAGCTGATCGCCGACACTGGCGAGTGGGGCACCTACGCCTGGAGCGCGCTGATTCTGGGCACCCCCGGCGGTCGTATCGCCGGCGGAAGTGACGAGATCATGCGCAACATCGTCGGTGAGCGGGTGCTGGGTCTACCCAAGGACCTCGGCATCGACAGCAAGTCAGCGTTCAAGGACCTCAAGGTCGGCACCCAAAAGGACTGACCACAGCGTCGCATTTGTCACCGGTTCATCTGCGCGACAATTTGGGCGCCTGGGGGCATTTCGTACGGAGAGGGACAACGCGGCAAATCTGCGGTACGGCGTTGTGTTGGGCTCGTTTGAGGTGCCACTTGACGTACTTGCGTTTCACCACTCGCCGGTTGGCGCGGCGTCGCCGGGCCGCGTTGAGTCGGCGACACATCCTGGCTCAGGTGGCAGCCCTTCCGCTGCCGCTGGTTGAGGGGTTCGAACATCGACCTGAGAACTCCTTGACATCGATCCGACGACACTGGACCACGCCAACCAACCAAAGGAGCCGCAATGCAGAACCCAACCCACCCACGACGAATCGTCCCCGCCCTTGCCCTCGGCATCGGCCTTGCACTGACCCCCATCGCCGCCTTCGCCTCATCCGCAAGCCCGGTCGCGACGAAGACCATTACGACGACGACGGTGCCCACACCCACGACCGTCAAGACCACGACACCCACGACCGTCAAGACCACGACCATCAAGACCACGACACCCTCGACCACCAAGAAAGTCAAGAACTACCGAGTGGTCTCCGGGACATTCAAGACGAAGGCCGAAGCGGCCACGCAACTTGCCAAGATCACCAAGGCAGGCATCAAAGGCATGACGATGGACACTCGGACCAAGACGGGCGGTACGACACGCTACGTGGTGGAGGAGATCAAGATGAAGAAGCAGGACGCCAAAACACTTGTCGCCGCACTCAAGAAGGCAGGATTCAAGGCTGAGATGAACGCAAGTTGAGATCCCGTTGGCTGCGAGGGTCGGCTGAAGCCAGAACGCGCCTCCACGGTGATATGCATACCGCGGTGAGCTACTGATGCGGCCGATCCTCGTGGTCGACGATGAACCCGAACTGGCGGAAGCGGTCATCTCCGCGCTCCAACGTCACGGTTTCGAGTGTGATTGGGTGACGACATTGGCCGATGCGATGACCAGAGCTTCGAAAGCCGAACTGGTGTTGCTCGACCTGGGGCTGCCCGACGGTGACGGGTTGACTGCTTGCGCCCAGATCGCCGGCCAAGCTCCGTTGATCGTGATCTCGGCTCGGGGCGATGAAGTCGACCGAGTTTTGGCGTTGGAACTCGGTGCCGACGACTACCTGTCGAAGCCCTTCTCCACCCGCGAGCTGATCGCCCGGTGCCGTGCTGTGCTCCGCCGATCCACAAACGGCCAACGGAGCGTCGTCCACTGCTTCGACCTCGACATCGACCTCGACGTTCCCGAGGCTTCCAGGGCTGGCCAGCCGATCGTGCTGACGGGCAAGGAGATGGCGCTGCTCGCACTGCTCGCCCGTCATCAAGGAACGACGGTTCGACGAACGACGATCGCCAACGAGGTGTGGGACTCGAACCTGGCCTACGTCGGACGAACGCTCGACGTCCACATCTCATCGCTGCGGACGAAGTTGGGTCCCTCCCCGGACACCGCCTATATCGAGACATACCACGGAGTCGGCTATCGGCTACACCGATGACGACATACCGTCTCCGGTGGCAGTTGGCGATCGGCCAAGCCGCGATCGCCCTGATCCTGTTGCTCGCCGGCACGATCGTGCTCGTCCGTCGTACCGATGACCTCCGTCGGAAGGAAGCGACTGTCGGGGCTCAGCGAGACGCCGAGGCGCTCTCGGCCGACGTGGGACCAAGGCTTGGGGCCGACCTGACAATGGCCCCGGTCCCGGCTGAGTCGAGCACCCGGCGGGTCGAACTGATCGACGCCCAGGGCAAGCACCTTGCAGGGAGCTTGCTGACGACAGACCCAGTCATCGCCGAGATGGTTGAGGATGCGCTCGACAACGCTGACATTCCAGGATCGGGCGTGGGAACGACCAGCCATGGCATGGCTGTCGGTATCGAGCCTGTGGTCAACGACGACGGTGTGGCGGGAATCTTGTTGGTGGCCGAACCTCTCCCAGCTCGACGGGGTTTTCCGCAGCTGTACGGGTTGGATCCGATCGCCGCCGCCGCGCTCGCCATCTTGGCTGCGGCGATGGGTTGGTGGTTGGCCGGCCTGATCACCAAACCCTTGGGCGGCTTGACCGAGCGTGCGCGCTTGTTGGTCCTGTCCGGCGACACCGGGCCGCCGCCACACAGCAGGATCACCGAGGTCGCCGTGCTGAGCACGGCGATCGAGCGCGTCGGGTCACAGATCCGCCACCAACAGCAGGCCCGAGACGGGGTCGAGTCCGACCTTCGGCGCCTCTCCCACGAGCTGAGGACACCACTGACGACGATTCGTCTGTGGCTCGACGACCTGGCGGATTCCGACGGGGAGTTCGTCGATGACGTGCGCCGCGCCAACGACAGCAGAACCAGTCGTACCGATACGAAGCTGCACATCATCGAGGGTCAACTCGACCGGCTCGATGGTCTCGGAGCCCAGCTGTCGCAGCTCCGCTACGTCAGGCCGGAGGCAACACCGATCGATCTCAGCGCGCTGTCAGCGATCGCCATCGATCGGCTCCGACCACTCGCGGCATGGGGCCGAGTGGAGTTGCGGCGCGGCACTCACCCACCGGCTCCAGTGATGGCGGAACGCAGCGCGCTGGAGGATGCCATCGCAAACGTCGTCGAGAACGCAATCAAGTATTCGCCTCGAGGCTCACGGGTCAAGATCGACGTGACCGCCGACGACGAGTGGTGCACGTTGGAGATCCGCGACTCGGGTCCCGGAATCGCGGCGGAGCTGCGCGATGTCATTCGCCGCCCGGGCGTCCGGATGCTGACGTCGAACATGATCCGTGGTACCGGGCAGGGCTTGGCAATCGTGGCGGCCACGCTGGATCGCGCAGGGGGTCGGCTGGAGCTCGCCGCGACGCCATCTGGCGGTGCTCTGGTCCGGATGGTACTGCCGACTCATTCGTCGACCGACCAAGAAACGCCGGACCCAGCCACCATCGGACCAGCCACCATCGGCGCAACCGTCGAAGGCGCAACCGTCGAACCGACAGCCGATCGACCAAAAACAGCTGGCTCGATCTGAGGTTTCTTGATGATCACCTCGGCAATCCAGCGGACTTCAAGGACGTCGAAGGGTGAACAGTGTGCGTAATACCGCATCCCGACACCATCAGTCATACACCAGTTGACACGGCGGTGTGGAGGCCGTGTTCGTTGGCCCAGCGGCCGACATCGCGGCCCTCCAGGGCAGCTGCCAACAAGTCGGGAAAGGCATCGGGGGTGCATGCGAACGAGGGCACGCCGAGTGCGGCGAACGCAGCAGCCTGCGTGTGGTCGTAGGCGGGGGCGCCTTCGTCGCTGAGCGCGAGCAGCACTACAACACACACGCCTGCCTGCCGGAGCATTGCGATGCGGTCGTGCAAAAGTGCCGAATTGCCACCCTCGAACAGATCGCTCACCAGCACCAGCACCGTGTCGGCGGGACGGGTGATCAGCTGCTGGCAGTACCCGACCGCCTGCGCAATGTCGGTGCCGCCGCCCAACTGCACACCGAACAAGACCTCCACAGGGTCGTGCAGCAGCGGTGTCAGGTCTGCGACTGCTGTGTCGAATGCCACGACGCTGGTCCGTAACGCAGGCATCGAGGCCAGCACCGCCCCGAACACCGAGGCATACACCACGCTGTCGGCCATGCTGCCCGACTGGTCAATTGCCACGATCACATCTCGCGACAGGCTTCGCTGGCGCCGCCCGTATCCCACCAGTCGCTCGGGGATGACCGTGTGCTGCTCGGGCAGGTAGTGGCGCAGGTTGGCGTGGATGGTGCGACCCCAATCGATGTCGCTGGGGCGTGGACGACGTGTGCGCTGCGAACGGGCCAGCGCACCATGCACCGCCTGCTTGGTGCGCGAGGCGAGCCGACGCTCGATCTGCTCGACAACCTGCGCCACCAACTGGCGAGCGGTCGCGCGCGTGGTGTCGGGCAACAGTTTGTTCAGTTCGATGAGCAGCGTCACGAGGTGCAGATCTGGCTCGACGGCCCGCAGCATCTCGGGCTCGAGCAGCAGCTGCCGCAGTTTCAGCCGGTCGATCGCGTCGCGCTGCAGCACCTGCACCACGCTGCTCGGGAAGTACGTGCGAATGTCGCCCAACCAGCGCGCTACCGCAGGCGCCGAGGAGCCAAGACCCCCTGTACGCGACCCGCCACCGCGACGGCCGGGTCGCGTGTCGTACACCGCAGCGAGCGCTGCGTCGATGCGCGCATCCACACCATCCAGCTGCAGGCCGGTGACGCCCTGGCCGGCGCTGTCCGCGTCGCCCTCCTCGATGCCGCCGAGCACCATCCGCCAGCGGCGCGACCGTTCGCCATCGCTGACGCGACCCGGGAACTCGCTCATGACGCGACCCCCAGCATGTGTCGAACAGTTGCAAGTGCCGCAGCGGCGCGCAGCTCGTCGACCTCGGCACCCAAGCCGGTGCCGCCGGCCGGCGCAAGGTCGGCGAGCAACATGCCCAGCTGACGACGCTCGGCCGGCTCGAAACCTCCAAATGTTCGCCGCAAGAGCGGAACGGTCGCAACGAACGATTCGGGTGCCAACGACGACACCCACGCGTCGATCACGTCGAGCAGCTCGCGATCGTGCACCAGTACCGTGCCGCTGCCGGCGACGAAGCCCTCTACGAATGAGGCGCCCACGGCCGGTGGCGTACCCACCGACAGCGCCCGCGACACGCGATTGCCCACTTGCGATCGCTTCCATGCACCACCGTCGTGCAGCAGCCGTGTGGCACGACCCTGCACCAGCCCGTGGACATCACTTCGCTCCGCGATCAAGGTGAGCACGGCTGGCCACTCGCCACGACGGGCGTGATGGTCGGTGAGGGCGAGGGCAGCCTGCACGCCGGCCAACCGCTCAACCATCGCCGCAGCAGCGTCGTCGTCCAACGAGCGACATGCCATCAACGCGCCAGCCAACGCACGAATCACCAGACCGTCGAACACTCGTCGCAACGCGGTGGCATCGGTGCCCCGAACGTCGCCGTAGCGGAGCGCCCGTGCGAGCGGACCGAGCGTGTCGATGACCTGCACGACATCCGGGTCGTGGGCCGCCTGGGCTTCCACTCGAACGACGACGGGTTGCACGACGTCGGGCAAGTCGGCCAAGAGCGCGTCGTCGAGAATCTGTACCAGGTCGGCAAGCGCAGTGGCGGCTGTGGCACGCTCCAACAGCCGATGGGTAGCAGCCGCGGCGACGGTGGTGCCGTGCGCCGACAGCTCGATCACGCGAATCGTGAGCTCGGGCTCCCACAGCAACGCCCACGTCTCGCGGAACGTCCCGCTGCTGCCGCGCCCCTCCTCCACCGAACCCCACGACACGCCGAGCGCACGCAACCTGTGCAACAGCACCGACCGATTACGTCCGTTCGATGCTCGCACGTCCAGCTCGACGGTCTGCGCGTCGGCACTCGGCTTCAGCCGCACCTTGCGCTGCTGTGCCGCCACGTCTCGCGCTAGCGGCACCTGCGGGGCGTCGTCGGGCACCTCGCCGATGGCATCACCAATCACCAGCTCGCGATCAATCAGCGCCAGCCCGGTGCTGCCCGCGATCACGGTGTCGGCCGCGTCGAGCACCTCAGCCAGCCCGGGCCGAGGACGCAGGCGCAGCGCAGCGAGAGCACCCGCCGTGCGAGTCGCTGCGATGAGATGGTCGGGCGAGGCCGACAGGCCGCGCTCGCGCAACAGCCGAGCCACCTCCACGAACCACCGGCTCAGCCCGGCCGGCCCCGGGTGCCGAAACACGTGCGCATACCAGCCCGGACTGCGTATCCCCGCGCCGTAGCCGGTTGCGGAGGCGAGACGGCGATGGGTCCATGGCACCCAGCTCACGCCCACCTTCACCTTTGGCAAGCCACGCAGGGTGCGAGCGTCGATGCTGGCCGCGGGCAGCGGCTCGGTCAGCGCCGGCACATGCCACGCGCCGCACACGACGGCGACTCGGTGGTGACCGTCGGCGAGCGCCTTGCGCAGTGTCTGACGCATGAACGCCTCACGCTGCGCTTCCCCCACCGAGGCGGCTTCCCACCCGCCACGAACCGCCTCCATCGCCTCCGCAACCGCTTCGAAGGCGGGAGCGCCGTCGCCACGATGCTCGATCACGTCGTCCCACCAGCGCTCCGGGTCGGGGTCACCAGCGGCCGCCGCCAGCGCGGCCAGCGGGTCGCCCACTGGATGCTCAGCCAGCCGCAGCTCACCGTCATCCTCACCGTGCTCGCGAGCCAGGGAGTTCGCGAGCGGAAGGTCCATAGCCCGCACCGGCACCTCGTGCGAGCGTGCCCACACGAACGCCTGCCACTCGGGGCTGAACTCACCGAATGGCAGGAACGCCGCCCGCTGCGGAGTATCCACGACGTAGCCCAGCAGCGCCACCGGAGGCACTAACTGCTCGTGCCCCACCCACGCCAGCGCCGCCTCGCAGTCAGCAGGCAGCTCGACCAACACCACCGTCGGCTGCAGCTCGTCGAGAGCGCGCACCACCGACCGAGCGGACCCCGGCCCGTGGTGACGAATCCCCAAGAGCCGCACCACCGGTGAAGCCAGCGGCTCGCTCACAACGAGATCACAGCTCGCGACAGGCTTCGTAGAACTCGGCCCAGTCGGCTCGATCGCGCACGACGGCTTCCAGGTACTCGCGCCAGGCGACCTGGTCGTGTACTGGGTCTTTGACCACTGCGCCGATGATGCCGGCAGCCAAATCGGCCGCACTGAGCTGGCCGTTGCCAAAGTGCGCCGCAAGTGCGATGCCATTGGTCACCACCGAGATCGCCTCCGCCGTGGACAGCGAGCCGGTGGGTACCTTGAGGCTCACCCGACCGTCCTCGGTTACACCGCTGCGTAGCTCACGGAAAATGGTGACCACGCGACGAATCTCCTCGTCGGCGGCGGGCACCGCCGGCAACCGCAGCGCAGCGCCAAGCTCGGCGACACGCCGCTCGACGATGGCCACCTCCTCCTCGATGTCCGCGGGCAGCGGCAGCACCACCGTGTTGAACCGCCGGCGCAGCGCTGCGGATAGGTCGTTCACCCCTCGGTCGCGGTCGTTGGCCGTGGCGATCACGTTGAAGCCGCTCACCGCCTGCATCTCACCGCCCAGCTCAGGAATCGGCAGCGTCTTCTCACTGAGCACGGTGACCAGCGCGTCTTGTACATCACTGGGCATACGAGTCAGCTCTTCAACGCGCGCAATCGCACCGCGCTCCATCGCCCGATAGATCGGGCTGGGCACCAACGCTGCGAGGCTGGGACCTTCGGCCAGCAGGCGTGCGTAGTTCCAGCCATAGCGCAACTGCTCTTCAGCCGTGCCCGCCGTGCCCTGCACGAGCAGCGTGGAGTCGCCACTGATGGCCGCCGTCAGATGCTCGCTCAGCCACGTCTTCGCGGTGCCCGGCACACCGAGCAACAGCAGTGCGCGGTCGGTGGCCAGCGTCGCTACCGCAA
>JAYUCY010000125.1:0-88856 GCA_043740085.1 Ilumatobacteraceae bacterium | reverse complement strand
CGCGAGCCGGCACGTCGAAGAACGCCCAGCGAATCCCCAGGCTCACGGGAACAGGTCGCCACAGCGGCGCGACTCGGCGCACCGAATCGATCGTTGGCGCGGAGGATCGGCTCGCTCGACGGGCCGCGAAAACCATCACGGCACCCAAGACCACCGCGCACGCGCCGGCACTGGCCAACACCCAACCCACGGAAGCGACCACCGAGGTCGGCTCCGGGTCGACGGAGCGGGCGAGCCCGACCAGGGTCTTCGGTGAGAACACCACAGCCAGGCCGAGCCCTACCAACAGACCAGCGATCACCCACGGACACATCACAACCACCGCGACTCGTGTCATCTCGGATCTGGTCCAGCCGATTGCCGCCATGGTCGCGCGATCGGCAAGCGTGCTGCGCGCCACACGGAGGGCGGTGAGCGCGATCGCGGTTGTGCCTGCAAGTACTGTGATCGCGGCCACCAGCCGAAGAGCCACGGCAATCGTGCCCAACCCGTCTTGCGTTGCGGTGGATCCTGCGAAGTACGAGGGTCCTTGCTCGACTCGGGCACGGCTGGGAAGGTCGATCCCGCCATGCGCCATCACGCGAGCGAGAAACTCGTCAGTCAGCTGAGCCTCCAGGAACGTGTACTGGCGGATCTCGCCGGCATAGCGGTCGGCGAAGGCCGCTGTGAGTTGGATCAATCCGTTCCAACGCCCGAAGTCGATCGAAGAGCGGCCGATGCCGACCAACGTCACTTGCACGACCGGCCCGTCGGGCGGACCCGGGTCGCCGCCGTTGAAGGCTGCGTCGATCCAAGCAGAGGTCATCGATTCCAACTTCAAACGATCTCCGACGTGGAGGCCCAGTTCGTCGGCCAGTCCGGCGCTCATCGCGATCTCGTCGACCATGGCCGGGCCCGGCGCGCGGCCGGACACGATGACCGGAACGTCGAGGTCGGCTCGGCCTGTCAAGGGCAGCGGCGCCAGGGCGAGGAGATTGAAGTCCGGGAACAGATCGGTGCCCACCGGTCGCACGAAAAGCTCGCGGATGGCGCCGACAGCCGTTACACCGTCGAGCGCGGCCAGTTCGCCGGAAACAGGGACGAGATCGACGCCATCCAGGCCCACCTTCAGGTCCGCTGCGTGTGTCTGGGAGCGAAGACGGTCGAGGGCCGACTGCGCACGCTCGGCACCGATCAGCATCGCCACGACGACGGCGACCGTCACCAGCACGATGATCGCCAGCCCTGCATGCGATCGCCAGTTCGTACGCCAGGTGCGTCGCACGAACAGACTGCCAGCGCCTTGACGCTGTGCGCTCATCGTTTGCTCCACCATGCCATCGCTTCACTATGGGATTCCGGCGGGGGTATGGCAAGGGTGCTGACTCGCCGCCAACAGTGGTGCTAGCCACATCGGTCCGGCCTTCATCTTGCGTGCGGGCTGTTGATTTGATGCTGCGCCGGGGCGACCAATTTGCGAGGCGCCGCACTTCCAGGGGAGGCGCCCACATCTGGGCCACGCACGGTTGACCAGCCCACCGCAGCCGCGGCAGGGTTGCAGAGCGTGATCGAGATGACTCGTCGGTTCCACGCAACGACCGGTCGAGCCGAGTCACAGCGAAGCGACCATATCTTGTCCTCCTCTTGACGACTAGCTGACGGGGCGCAGCGACGACCTCCACATCCCTACGAACGGGCACAACAAGGAGAAACCTCATCAACACCCAGAACCCCCGTCATGGCTTGTCGTGGCGTACTGCCGCGACCGGAACCCGGATCTGCGTCGATCCTGAAGAACGCCCGCATGACGACTGTCAAGTCGACTCGCGCAGGTCCTCGGGGATCCCGGGGTCGCTGAACGCGAAAAGACCCCTGCTGAGCTGGGGTCTCTAGGTGGGCGAGGGGGGACTTGAACCCCCACATCCTTTCGAATACTAGCACCTGAAGCTAGCGCGTCTGCCATTTCGCCACTCGCCCGAGCGGAAGCAACACGCTAGCAACTTGCCGCACGCTGCCCAACCCGGTTCCGCGTCTGTGCACTTTCGCCCGCCAGGCGGGCGAAAGTGCACACACGCGAAATGTGGGCGGCGAGGTGGGGATACGCCGCCGAAGCTCACGCCGCCACGCCGCCACGCGGCCGCGTCCGCGAACTAGTACGAGTAGAAGCCGCGCTTGGTCTTGCGGCCCAGGTGGCCGGCGGCAACCATGCGGCGCAACGACGGAACGGCGGCGTAGTTGGAGTCGGCGAACTCGGCGTAGAGCGCATCAAGAATGGCGACCGACGTATCCAGGCCGACCAAATCGAGCAGTGCGAATGGCCCCATCGGGAAGTTGCAGCCGCCCTTCATTGCGGTGTCGATGCTCTCCATCGAGGCAGTGCCCTGCTCCCACATGCGCACTGCGTTGTTCAGATACGGAAAGAGCAATGCGTTGACGATGAAGCCAGCGCGGTCCTGCACCTCCACGCCGTCCTTGCCGCACGACGCTGCGAACGCGAGGGCGGCGGCCACGGTCTCGTCGCTGGCGGTGATGGGCCGCACGACCTCCACCAGCTTCATCATCGGTGCTGGGTTGAAGAAGTGGATGCCGACCACCTTGTCGGGCCGCCTGGTGACCATCGCCATCTCCACCACCGGCAGCGTGCTGGTGTTGGTGGAGATGATGCAGCCGGGCTTCACGATTGTTTCCAGCTCTGCAAACAGTGCCTTCTTGATGGTGAGGTCTTCGACGACGCTCTCGATCACGAGATCGCAGTCGGCCAGGGCGCCGAGGTCGTCGGTGGCGGTGAGACGCGCCAGCACGGCGGCGCGATGTTCATGGGTGGCTTTGCCGCGCTCGATCGCCTTCAAAAAGCCCTTGTCGATGGAGGCCACCATGGCGTTGGCGGCGTCGATGGAGCGCGAGCGCACGACCACGCGGTACCCGGCGCTGGCAGCCACCTCGGCCAAACCCGAACCCATGATGCCAGAACCCACAACGCCGACCCTTTGAATTTCGCTCATTCGGGGAGAATAGCTACTCGCCGGTAACTTGAGCGAAACGAGTACCTTGACAATGATGACTGAACTACAGAACGACGTCGCGGCCACCCTGCGCTTCTTCATGGAGGCCGACCGGCTGAAGAGCGTGGAGCGCAAGAACCATCTCGCCGATGGCAGCCGCCGCGAGAACACCGCCGAGCACTCGTGGCACCTCGGAATCGCAGCGATGATCATGGCGCCGTTTGCCAGCGAACCCGTCGACATCGCAACCGCGGTCTGCATGGCGCTGGTGCACGACATCGTGGAGATCGACGCCGGCGACACGTTCGCCTACTCGCAAAGCGAAGCAGAGTTAGCCAGCAAGGAAGCTCGCGAGATCGCCGCCGCCGACCGACTGTTTGGGCTGCTGCCACCTGCTGCTGGCGAACGCTTCCGTGCGTTGTGGGACGAATACGAACGCGGCGACACCCCCGAGGCCCGCTACGTGATGGCCGTCGACCGGATGGCGCCAATGCTGCTCAACACCGCCGAGGGCGGCAGCACCTGGCGCGAGTTCGGCATCACCCGTGAACGGGTCATTCAGCGCAACGGGCCGCACATCGAGCCAACGCTTCCAGCGGTGTGGGCGGCAGCGCTCGCAGGATTGGATGCGGCCACCGCCGCCGGCCACGTGGCTGGCGACTGATGGGACGTCGCAAGGCCCGACGCGAAGTCTTCGAACTCACCGCCAAGGGCTACGTCGTCAACCTGCAGCGCGAGGAAATCGACCTTGTCATCCGGCTGGTCGCCGAGCTGCGGGGGCTGATGCTGGCCGGCGACCCCAACACGGCCTCGATCACGCGGCGCCTCTTCCCGCCCGCGTATCACCTGGCCGACGACGCCGACGCCGACGCCGAGTACCAACGGCTGATGCGCGAAGAACTGGTGGCATCGCGTCTGGCCGCGATGCAGCAGGTCGACGACGCGCTGAACTCGAAGGACCCACTGTCCGCAGAGGCGATGCACGGTCTGTTGCAGTCGCTGAACGCGGTGCGCTTGGTGTTGGGCACGCTGCTCGATGTGAGCGAAGCGGACGACCCGGAGGACGTCGGCGACGACGACCCGATGGTCGGCGAGCACCACCTCTACCAATTCCTGAGCTACCTCCTGGAAGTCGCCGTCCAGGCGGTCAGCCAGTAACTCGTCAGCCCGGGAACATGAAGCAGCCGACGGTGCCCGGCCCTGTGTGCGCAGCGATATTGGGCCCGATGCGATAACGGACCACATCGAGTACGCAGGCCGCCTCACTGAGCGCCTCTTCCAACGCATCAGCCAGCGGTGCGGTCGCCGCGTCGCTGTGGCCAATCGCAACGCGAAGCCGGTTGCCCCAATTCAAGGTGTATGCAGCCATCGAATTGACAGCATCGAGTGCAGTCGCGGCACGCTGGACAACGTGGACATGACCGTCGCGCAGCGAGAGCACCGGTAACCCCTCGCCGGCAGAATCAACGTCCTGACCACGGCCGCCGTGCAAATAGTCGAGAGCGCCGACCACGAACACGTTGCCGATGGTGGGTGCCACCTGTTCGGCAAGAGACGCGGCTTCGTCGATGGTGGCACCGGCTGCAATGGCCGCAGCCGCGGCCCATACACAGCAACTGACCCCAAAGCTGGCCGTCCCCGAGTCGACGAGTCGCACGGGCATCGGCACCGAGTGGGCGGCCAATCGAGCGGCGTTGATGGTGCCCGACACCGACGAGGTGACATGGATCGACAGGATCTCGGTGCAGCCGCGAGCCGCAAGGTCCTCGTAGGCAACGGCGAACTGGCCCGGGCTGGGCTGGCTGGTGCTCACCATTGGACAGGCACCGTGTGCGTACTTCTCGTAGAACCCATCCGCGCTGAGGTCGACGCCCTCGAGGTAATCGACGTCGTCAATGGTCACCGTCAGCGGCACCACCTCGATGCCGTAACGCTGTGCAAGGGCGGCTGGCAACTGCGAGTTCGAGTCAGTGCAGATGCCAATCATGGCGGCACCCTACGCAACACAGGTAAGGGAAAGGTTGCAATCGTGCGTCGAAGATTGGAAATGACGAGGACTTCACATCGCTACCTGTGGACCTGTTCGGCTGCTCAGTTTCCGCCGAGTGCGAGTAGCCATTCGGGCATGCGGACGGGGCGACCGGCGGCGTTGACGCACCCGTGCACGGTCACCGCCGTCGCTCGCACTTCGTTGTCAACGGTGAGGAGATAGGCCATCTGGAACGTGGCGCGGGTGGCCGCGCCCGCCTGCAGGTGCACCTCCACCACCTCATCGAAGCGCAGCGGTTGGCGGTACTGCACGAAGGCTTCGAGCACCGCATAGTCGACACCCTCGGCACGCAGCTCCACGTACGGATGGCCAATCGAGCGCAGGTACTCCACCCGCGCCTCCTCTAGGTACGGCAGGTAGCGGCTGTGGTGAACGATGCCCATCGCGTCGGTTTCGGCGAAGCGAACGCGCAGCCGGTGGGCATAGGCATAGTCGGACGGGCTCAGCGAAGGTTCCAGTTCAAGACGCACGGGAGCACCGTACCGCGAGCGAAATCGCGTAAACGGCTAGCGGAAAACTGATGGCCTGCTGATAATGTTGCCACGCTCTCAACCGGAAGCAGACCTAGCCCCCATCGTCTAGTGGCCTAGGACACCACCCTTTCAAGGTGGCGGCACGGGTTCGAATCCCGTTGGGGGTGCTCAGAAGTTTTCTAGTGAAGTGACCAGCTGGTCAACAGCCTGGTCCCGTGGTGAAGTGGAGTTCACGCCGGCCTGTCAAGCCGGAGGTCGCGGGTTCGAACCCCGTCGGGACCGCTCGGGCGTCAGCCCGTTCGGGCGTCACCTTGGTGGCGCACACATCGGTCGAGTAGCTCAGTCGGCAGAGCATACGCCTGAAAAGCGTAGGGTCACCGGATCGACGCCGGTCTCGACCACCACAGGTTCGCCGTGGGTCTTCGGGCCTGCGGCGAGTTTGTTTTTGGAGCAGAACACCATGAATATTCTGGACTGTTGCCTCACCGAGTAGGTGCTGCGTGCACGGGCGGCGCCGTCGTTGTGAAGGGCGACGTGCCAACAGTCGCACCGACAGAGCCGTGCTGTTCCGGCAGTATTGTAGGTATTCATCACGCACCACTGATCACCACCCGCGAGGCGGTACCGGAAGACTTCGCCCGGTACTTCGCTGAAGCGTTCGACGAGCTGGGCCCAGAGTCGCGCCATCTCCGATTCTTCACTGCGGTGCGTGAGCTGCCCGCCGGTGTGTTGGAGCGATTGGCGAATGTCGATGGGGTCATCAACGCAGCGATCATTGCCTTCGATGCCGCCGCCGACCTGCCCGACCACCCCGAGGGCAAGCCGATCGGGGTCGCCCGGTGGATGGGCAACCCCGTGGGGCCGCCCGAGCTCTCCGTCACGGTGATCGATGAGTACCAAGGGCTCGGCGTCGGCTCGCGACTGATGGATGCGCTGCTCGTGTTGGCTCGCAAGCGCGGCGTGCGGCGAATCATCGCCGACGTGTTGCGCGAAAACAGCGCCATGCGTGCGCTGATCAACCGTTACCGAGCGGTCGTGCAGCCCAGCGCCGACCCGGTAATCGTGCGTTACCGCGTCGACGTCTGACAAGCTGGCGGCGTGGGCACACCTGAACGCAGTGCGCTAGAAGCACAACTCTTCAATTCACTCTGCGCGTTGGATATAGCACTATTGGCGGCAAAAAGTGTTGAGCAGTCTGCGCTCGCCGAGCTCGAGCGACTGTTCGACGTGCAGCTGGCCAGCCGGCACTGCGACCTTGCGGCACGGTGGCTGCGCGGGCAGGCGAAGGGCTACTACACCATCGGCTCGGCGGGCCACGAGAGCAACGCGGCTGTAGCGATGGCGTTGCGCCCCACCGACCCTGCGCTCTTGCACTACCGCAGTGGTGGCTTCTACCTGGCACGCGCCGGCCTGGGTGGCGTGCACGACATTCTCGCCGGCATGGTGGCCGCCATTGATGAGCCAATTGCCGGCGGGCGCCACAAGGTGTTCGGCCGTCACGACCTGGCCGTCATACCGCAAACCTCCACCATCGCCTCGCACCTTCCGCGAGCCGTCGGCGTTGCATTCGCCATCGGACGTGCCGCTCGTCTGGGAATCGAGTCGCCGTGGCCCGCCGACGCCCTCGCTGTCTGCTCATTCGGCGATGCCTCTGCGAACCACTCCGTGGCTACCGGTGCCATCAACACCGCGCTGCACTGCGCGCACCAACGGTTGTCACTCCCGCTCCTTTTCGTTTGCGAAGACAATGGCCTTGGCATCAGCGTGCGCACGCCCGCCGGCTGGATCGAAAGCGCCTACGGCAATCGGCCGCACCTGCGCTACGTCAGCGTCGACGGCGCCGACCCGGAAGCGGTACTGGCCGCCACCGCCGAGCTGGGCGAATGGGTGCGCATTCGCCGTCAACCGGGCTTCCTGCATCTGCGCACTGTGCGCTTCGGCGGCCACGCCGGCACCGACGTGGAGAGCGCCTATCGCACCCCGGCCGAGATGCGTGCCGAGGCTGACCGCGACCCCATTCTTGCCACCGCCCGCCGTTTGGTGGCGAGTGGGCAGCACTCCGCCGAGAGCCTTGCCACTCGACATGACGATCTGCGTGCACGCGTGTTCGAGGTGGCCGCCACCGTCGCCGAGTGGCCACAGTTGTCGACTGCCCAAGAAGTGGTGGCACCGTTGGCACCGCGCCGGCCGGCGGCAGTTGCAGCGGCGGTACGTGCGGCACCGGTACTGGTACCCGCCGCGAGTGTGCCACTGACCCTTGCCCAGTCGATCAACGCGACCCTTGGCGAGCTGCTCGCGGAACACCCCAACATGCTGCTCTTCGGTGAAGACGTGGCAGCCAAGGGTGGCGTCTATGGCGTCACCAAGGGCCTACTGGCCCAGACCGGCGCTGCGCGAGTGTTCGACACGTTGCTGGACGAGACAAGTATTCTGGGCCTCGCGCTGGGCGCCGCCATCAGCGGCTTCCTACCCATCCCCGAGATCCAGTACTTGGCCTATCTCCACAATGCGGAGGACCAACTGCGCGGCGAGGCCGCGACCCTGCAGTTCTTCTCCAACGGCAAGTACCGCAATGGAATGGTGGTGCGCATTGCCGGCCTCGGCTATCAGGAAGGCTTCGGTGGGCACTTCCACAACGACGATTCGCTGACCGTGCTGCGCGACCTTCCCGGCGTCGTCGTGGCAGTGCCCGCGCGGCCCGACGATGCAGCCGCGATGCTGCGCACGCTCGTTGCTGCGGCGCAGGTGGATGGCACGGTCGGGGTGATCGTGGAGCCGATCGCCCGCTACCACACCACCGATCTGATGCAACCCGGTGACCGACTGTGGCTGGCCACGCCCGACGCGTCTGCACATGTGCCCATCGGCGCGGCGCGTACCTACGGAGACGGCAAGGACATCACGATCCTCACCTTCGGTAACGGTCTCTTCATGTCGCTGCGCGTTGCGAGCCGGCTGCAGGCACGCGGCATCTATGCGCGCGTCGTCGATATGCGGTGGATCGCCCCGCTGCCGGTGGAGGACATTCTCCTCGAGGCAGCGGCCACCGGCGCCGTCCTGGTAGTGGACGAAACGCGCCAATCGGGCGGCGTCGCCGAGGGCGTGCTCGCGACGCTGATTGATGGTGGCTTCGCGGGCCGGATGGCGCGCGTGACCAGCAAGGACAGCTTCATCCCACTGGGCGAGGCGGCCAAGTTGATGCTGCTCAGCGAGCCAGAGATCGAGGCGGCCGTCGACCGGTTGCTGAAATCACGCTGAAGTGCCGGCCTCGCCTCTTACGAAACTCTCACCCCCACGCCACAGTTCACTCACAGTTGTGCTTCAGACTGCGCACATGGATTCGTTGATGTGGTACCTCACCCGGGCCACCGGCCTCGTTGCGGCGGTGCTGGCGGTGGCCTCGTTGGTGTGGGGCCTCTTCTTCTCGGCCCGCAACACGGGTACCCGTTTGCGCCCGAACTGGTGGCTGGCGCTGCACAACTATCTGGGCGGGCTGACGCTGGTGTTCATCGGCCTTCACATGCTGGTGTCGTTCCTCGATACCCAAGCCGGCCTCTCGTTGCTCGACCTCTTCATCCCCAGCGGCGCAGTTGGCTGGGCAATCGGCTGGGGCGTCCTGGCCTTCTGGCTGTTCGTCATTGTGGTGCTGCCCTCGATCGGTCGAGTTCGCCGTCGTCTGCCGCGCAAGGCGTGGCACGTGGTGCACCTCCTGTCGATTCCGGCAGTCGTGCTCACCGGTGTCCACGCCTACCAATCGGGCAGCGACTCGGCCTCGAACTACTTCGTCCTCGGGCTCGCGGTCCTCGCCGGCATCGCCGTCTACCCCGTCACGATTCGCCTTCTCGGCATCGCCCAACGTCGCTGTGCCATCGCATGAAAGTCAACGACATGACCACTCCATCGCAACATGGCAAGTCGACACGCCAGAACTCACCGATTGATCCGCTCCTGCAGCAGCGCCTCGCGCAGCTCGGTAACCGCCGCCCGGGTAGCCCGCTGCCGCCGCCCACGACCGGTGCTGTCGCCAAGCCGCCGGCGAAGCCCGGCCGTCGGGCCAAGCCTGCTCGCGCGGCCAAGCTCTCGGCGCTGGCCTTGAGCGCAGTCACGACGCTGGGCCTGACCGTTGTCTTTGCCAACCAAAACGGCCAAACCGACTCGGTGCAATTGACGTCGGGTACCGCCGCCGGTTCGCTGGTCACGGTTGCCTCGGCGACCCCTGCCGCCGCCGCCCCTGCCACGACGGTGGCGCCCGCAGCAACCGTCGCGACAACGGTCACCACAACTGCTGCGGTTGCCGCGACGCCGGCGGCATCCGGCGTGGTCGACGGCACGTACGTCGGCGCCAGCGACACCAACCGCTGGGGCACAGTGCAGGTGCAGGTGCTCTACTCCGCTGGCCAGGTCACCGACGTCCAAATCCTTCAGTACCCCAACGGCGATCGCAAGAGCGTACGGATCAGCCAAGTCGCGCTGCCGAGGCTGATCAGCGAAGCACTGACAGCGCAGTCGGCCGACGTCCACACCGTCTCGGGCGCCACCTACACCTCCACGAGCTATCGCATCTCGCTGCAGTCGGCTGTCGATGCGGCCAACGCTGCCTCGGGTATCAGCGGCTGATCCGGCAGCCGTTCATGAGCTTGCACCACGTCGAGGCCGTGATGGGCACGTCCATCAGCATCGACATCGTCGACTCGCATGACCACTCATTGATCGACGAGGTGGTGGCGTGGTTCCATGAGGTTGACGAGGTGTTCAGCCCGTACAAGGACGACAGTGTGATCAGCCGCCTCGGTCGAGGCGAACTGGCGCCCACCGATGAACAGGTCAGTGACGATGTGCGCGAGGTGTTGCAGCGCTGTGGTGAAGTCTGTGAGGCGACCGATGGTGTGTTCGACGTGTGGTCGCTTCCGTCACCGAATGGCACACGCTTCGACCCGTGCGGCTATGTGAAGGGCTGGTCCGTGCAGCGCGCGGCGCGCCTGCTGCAGCGCCAGGGGGTGATTGATTTCTGCATCAACGCTGGCGGCGACGTCGCCCTCGGCGGCCTCAGCGGCGACCATGCTCCGTGGCGCGTCGGCATTCGCCATCCGCACGACCCGATGGCCGTCGCGTTCGTCCTCAAAGGTGCCGGTCCACTGGCAGTCGCAACCAGCGCGAGCTATGAGCGCGGTGCGCACATTGTCGACCCACGTACCGGCCATCCGATCACCGAGCTGGCCAGTGCCACCGTGGTCGGCCCGGACCTGGCCGACGCCGACGCGTACGCCACCGTGCTGTACGTGATGGGTACGGACGGGTTGTGCTGGCTTCACCAACAGCCGGGCTACAGCGGCTGCGTGATCACACGCGACGGCCAGCTGGTTGCCACCGAGGCGTTCAACGTTTACAGAGCGTCCTGAGCCGGCTGTTCTTCCTCCGGCAACACGTGCTGGAACTGACGCAGCAGCAGTAGGTCGTAGATGATCTTGGCGGTGCCGGCGATGATCAGCGGCCAGCCGAAGGTGCTGTGGTCCAGCATCCATCCGGCTGCGGTTGGCGGTAGCGCGGCGGCCAAGCTGCGTGGCACATTGGTCACGCTGGCCGCTGCCGCGCGTTCCGCAGGCGAGACCACTGCCATCACGTACGAAGTGCGCGCCGGCACATCCATCGAGCTGAGCAGACTGCGCGTCACCAGCATCGCGACTGCAAGCTGCACGGTGGGCATGAAAGCAGCTGCGATCAAAAAACAATTGGCGGGTAGGTGGCTGAACACCATCGTGCGTACCAGCCCGATGCGCGCCGCCAACCATGCAGCAACGAAGCCCGACGCGGCGCTGAGTGTGCCGGTCACGAACAGCAGCGTGCCCGCTGCCCCGATCGAGAGATCGAAGCGTTTGAAGAGCCAGAGGGCAAGCATCGACTGCACCACGAAACCACCACCGAACGCGTCCAGCGAGAACAGCGCGGCCAACTTGTAGACCACCCGCTTGGAGCGGCCAAGCGGGGCAGCGACCACGGGGTCGGTTGTGGCCGAGGCAACCGAGAGAGTGCGGTACAGCAGCATCACGATGAAGCCGGCCAGCACGTAGACGCCGAAGCAGCTACGCAACGCGGTTTCCTCCGAGACGGAAGTGTTCCGTGCGATTGCCTCTGGGATCCGAATTGAGAGCGTGCCGAACGCACCGGCAATTCCGCCGATGAATGCGTAGCGAGCGTAGAGGGCGGTGCGCGAGACGGCCGGTGTGGTGCCGGCCAACATCGATTGCTCGAGCGGCAGAAACACGCTGACATCGCCCGCCGTTGGGTTGAGCGTGCCAATCACGCCAACCACCAGCAACGCGGTGAATGACGTGGCCGTGCCGAATAGCGCGCCGCTGGTGATCATGAGCACCGACCCACCGAACAGCAACGTTCTGCGCGGGACAGCGTGCCCGTTGGTGCCGACCAACAGCGTCAGTACCGCGGAGCCCAGCATCATGCCGGTGACGATGACGCCGATCTGCAGCGCGCTGAACCCGAACACCGGCAGCAGCGCTGTGATGGACAGGCTGACGAGGCCATCCACGAAGCCGCGAATGCCCCGTGTGGTGAGCAGCACTCCCGCATCGCGGTGAGTGTGCGGTGGCAGAAACGGCACGGCCCGACGATACCTACCGCTACCGTGGTCGTCGTGCCCCTCCAGTTCACCTTCGTCACTTCGGCGAAGCGCTACTCAGATTTGCCGCCCACGCCGTGTGAGGCAGCGTTCGTGGGGCGCAGCAATGTGGGCAAGTCATCGCTCATCAACGCGATGGCCAACCGCCGTCAGTTGGCCCGTGTCTCCAACACGCCCGGGCGCACACAACTGCTCAATATGTTCGTGCTGCCCTCGGGTGGCACCGTGGTCGACCTTCCCGGGTACGGCTATGCGAAGGTGCCCGGGCGCGAACGCTCGACATGGCAGGCGATGATCGAGGGCTACCTCCTCGAGCGTGAGGGCCTGGAACTGGTGTTCGTGCTGGTCGACGGCGAGATCGGGCCGACCAAGTTGGATGTGCAAATGCTCGACTGGCTGCGTGCCAGCGGCGTACCGCACACGGTGGTCGCAACCAAGATCGACAAAGTGCGGCCATCGAAGCTCGCCACCCGCAAGAAGGACCTGGCCAAGGGCTGCGAGCTGGAGCAGGGCGACATCATGTGGGTCAGTGCCTCCAAGGGCACCGGCATCGATCAGCTGCAAAGCCACGTCGCCTCGCTGCTCACGCCGTAACATTCACGAGCCGCGAGCTCAGGGCTCAACGACTCAGGGCTCAACGACGATCCAACCGCGACGCTGCAGTTCCGCTGCCAGCTGCGGCGTGGGGATCTTGGCCAGGGCCTGGGTGGCGGCGCGGGGCTTCGGTGCGGGCGGTGGTGCGGGCTGTGTCGCTGCGACAGGCGTGGGCTGCTGAACGGATTGGTCTTCGGCTTCGTTCTGTAGTTGCGCGATGAACGTGTCGGCCTCGTCGCGACTGAACTTGCCGCCGGCCTGGCGCTGTGTGAACCCCATCGGGCCGCGAGCGTCACGAAAGTCAGAGTGCCCAGCCTCGTGGAGCAGCGACAGCAGTTCCTGCACTTGCTTGGCCGTTGCCGGCGGACCTGATTGCTGACCGAATGCCACCGTCAGCCGCCCCGGTGCAGTGAGCCGCGGAGCCTGGCGAACAGGTCGCGTGGGTCGGCCATCGCCATACCCTTGCGGATCAGCTTCTGCTTCTTCGCGGTGTACGGCGGGTACATCATGGAGGGGTCCATTTTCGTACTGCGCGAGTGAACGCCACGGTGGTGGCTGAAGGTATCGAATCCAAACTTGCCGTGATAGGCGCCCATCCCGCTCTCGCCGACGCCGCCGAAGGGCAGGTTGGGATTGCTGATGTGCAGCAGCGTGCCATTGACGCAGGCGCCGCCGCTGGTGGCTCCCGCGATCACCTTGTCGTTCTCGCTGTCGTTCTCGCTGAACGTGTACAGCGCCAGCGGCTTGTCGCCGTCGGCGGACCGCCCGTTGACAAACACGATGGCTGCATCGATGGAGTCAACGGCAATGACGGGCAGGATTGGCCCGAAGATTTCCTCACCCATCACCGGGTCGGCGGCGGTGACGCCGGTGAGCACGGTGGGCGAGATGTAGCGCGTGTCGGCATCGGTGACGCCACCGAACGCAACGGTGCCGCTGTCGAGCAGCTTCTCCAGCCGATGGAAGTGCGGCGAGTTGACGATGCGCGTGAAGTCGGGGCTGGTCTGCGGGTCGGTGCCGTAGAAGTCGGTGATGTGCGTGCCGAGTGCAGCAACGAACTGGTCGTGCACCGGCTGCTCCACCAACACGTAGTCGGGCGCGATACAGGTCTGGCCGGCGTTGATGAACTTGCCCCAGGCGATGCGGCGGGCGGCAACATCGATGTTGGCGTGACGGCTGACGATCGCCGGGCTCTTGCCACCCAATTCCAGCGTCACCGGGGTGAGGTTCTCGGCCGCCGCCCGCATGACGATGCGGGCAACGCGGCTATTGCCGGTGTAGATGATGTGGTCGAAACGCTGCGCCAAGAGCTCGGTGGTCTCGGCCACGCCACCCTGCACCGCAGCGATGGCCGGGTCGCCAATGGCTTCAATCAACGAGATCAGCCCGGCCGCTGTGCGCGGTGCCAGCTCGCTGGGCTTGGCGACGACCGCATTGCCGGCGCTGATGGCCGCAACCATCGGCAGCAGCAGCAGCTGCACCGGGTAGTTCCACGGGGCGATGACACACACGACCCCGACCGGTTCGGCCACCACGTACGACGAACCCGGCTTGAAGGCGAGCGGCGTGCCTACCTTGTCCGGCCGCATCCATGAGCTGAGGTGCGCCAGTGTGTGGTTGATGTCGCTGACCGTGAAACCCAGCTCGGTGGTCCACGCTTCGAAACGCGGCTTGCCAAAGTCGGCAGCCAACGCGTCGAGCAGCTGGGTCTCGCGCTCCTCGAGCAGTTCGCGCATTCGCAAGAGAGTGGCGCGGCGCCATTCGATTGGCCTGGTGACGCCGATGGCAAACGCAGCGCGGGCGCTGGCGACTTTGGGTGCGATCTCGTCGAGTGCGGTGACGGTGTAATCCATACCGTCCAGGCTAAGTCGTTCAGGATGGGCTCAATGCAGGTGGTGTTCTAGTTTCGGACGGCGGCACAACTCGACGATGCGGCGCCTGTGGCGCAACGAAATGGTGCTCGGTCGCAGTGGCCCGGCGGGCGCTTCGCCGGTGCTGGTACTCGACCCCGAGTTCGATGAGCAGATTCCCCTGATGCTCAGCGCCTTCGGTCCGCAGAGCCTGCGGCTGGCGCCGCGCCGAGCGAGTTCGCACCAATGGTCGAGGCCTACCGCACCATCCGCCCGGCAGGGCGCTTCGATCACCTCAGCAGCGACCCTGGTTGGTGAATCACGACCAAGGGTGGACGCAGGCGGCGTGAAGCAGCAGGGTGATCGTTGAGTTGACCACTAATTCACCATCGCGCCGGCGACAATGGCGTGTACCTGGTCGCCGTTCAGCTCGTCCTGCTCGCACAGTGCGTCGGCCAATGCCAGCAGCGCCCGACGATGCTCGAGGAGCGTGCACGCCGCTCGATCGGCAGCGGCGTTCATCAGCTGGTCGGCCTTCTCGCGAGCAACCTCGTCGTGAAGCACTTTTGCGACCAAGTTGTGGGCGCCGGCCATTTCGGCGGCATCGAGACTGAGCAGGCTGCTACTAGCACCGAGCATGCCCACCAGTTGGGCAGCGATGATGGTGGCCGCCTGTAGGTCACTGGCGATACCGCTTGAGGCCTCACCGAACTCCTGGATCTCGGCAGCGCGGCCACCCATGGCGATCACCATCAGCTGATGGGCCTCGGTTGGGGTGCGCAGGTAACGCTCGTCGACATCGCCGTGTGCGACGAGGCCCAGCGAGCCCGAGCGGCGCAGGATGCTGGCCAGCTTCACGTCGCGTCCCGCCAGCGTTGCCAGCAATGCGTGCCCCGCCTCGTGCATGGCAACTCGGCGCTTCTCGTCGGGGTGGTAGCCGACATCGTGCGAGAGGCCAACTTCGGTGACCATCTGTGCGTCGATGACGTTCTTGAAGTTCATCTCGCCGTTGCCGGCTCGCAGTGCGAGCACCAACGACTCGTCGAGGAGGCGCTCAATGCGCACAGGCGTGTAGCCAGCGGTGAGATCGGCGATCAAGGCGGCGGACACTGTGATGTCGTGGGCCTTGCGGGCCAGGTAGTACTCAGCAATCTCCAGCCGGTCGGTGCGCGGGGGCAGATCGAAGTGAATGCTGCGGTCGAAGCGGCCCGGTCGCATCAGCGCAGGGTCCAGGTCAGCGGCGCGGTTGGTGGCGGCGATGAGCAATACGTTGTCCATTGTCAGCTTCGGTCGCGGCAGTGACATCGAGTCGGGCAACAGGCGGTTGAGCGAGTCGATGATGGTGTTGGTGAACTTCTGGGCGGACGTGGGCAGGTCGAAGCTCTGCATCTGTACGAGCAGTTCGTTGACGATTGACCCTTCGCGGCCGTTGCCCTTACCCATGCCAGTGCGCGAGAGACCGATGGCATCGAACTCCTCGATGAAGCCGATGGCGCCACCTTCCTTGCGGGCCGCCTTGCGGAGCGCCTTGAAGTAGGAACGTATTTTACGGTTGGTCTGGCCGTAGAACATCGACTCGAACTGCGTGCCGGAGATGAACAGGAACGGCACGCCTGCTTCAGCGGCGAGGGCCTTGGCGAGGTAGGTCTTGCCGGTGCCTGGAGGGCCTTCGAACAACACCCCGCGGCGTGCCGAGCCGCCCATCTGTTGGCGAAACTGCTGGTGATTGAGAAAGATGTTCAGCGTGTCGATCGCCTCGCGCTTGGTCGCTGTCGCGCCGACCACGTCGGCAAGGCGAATGGCTGAGTCCTTGGGCCGCAGCACCGTGTGCGACGAGCGGCCGGCCACCATCATCGGCACCACCATCATGCCCAACATGATCACCATCATCACGGCGAGCAGGCTCAGCTCGGGGCTCTCGCGAATGATGGCGGGCAGGCCTGGGCTCACTGGGTTGCCGCTGAACTCGCGGACCCAGAACCAGATCAGAGGAAGGCCAAGCAGCACCACCAGTTTCCAGAGACGACGTTGACGTTGCTGCTCGCGATGCGCTGTGGCGTCGACCGTGCGGCCGCGCACGACTTCTCCACCTTGGAACTGAGCGACATCCATGGTCGAAACCCTCTCTGACGAGTAAGGGACACACGATATCACAATCTCACGCAGCGTGGAAGCTAGTCACTCTACGTGAACAGCCGTTCTCGGCCGGAGAGGCCGCTTGAGGATGTCTTAACGGATCTCTAGTCGTCGCTAGTCGTCGCTGGCGGGGCGCTTGCGTGTGTGCTTACGCTCGCCCACGGCTCGCTTGTTGCGCAGCCGGGCCTCGCGCGCGCCGCGACTGGGCTTGGTGCGTGTTCGCGGTGGCGGGGGTGGCGTGGCAGCTTCGTCGAGGCGGGTGAACGCCTCCTGCCATGCCAACTGGCGATTGCGCCATTGGGATCGCGATTTTGACGAACTGGCGGTGACGGTGGCGCCGGCCGCTGCCTCGATGCGGAGCCGTACCACTTCTGGCAGCCCGGCGCGCGCGACGTCGATAGTGACCGTGACTGCGGTATCGGAGGTGTTCGCATGTTGGCCACCGGGGCCACCGCTGCGCGTCGCGACCCATGAGACGGAGTCGGCACTGATACGTCGCCCGCGTGGTGTGGTGTAGGAGCCGTCGACTGGTTGGATCGACGATGGCGTCGTCGGCATGTCAGTTGTCGTGCTGCATCGTGGCCCACAGGCCGTGTTCGTGGAGGCGAAACACGTCGATCTCTGCCTTCTCGCGGGCGCCGCTGCTCACGACAGCGCGGCCCTTCTGGTGCACGTCGAGCATGAGTTCGGTGGCTTTCTCCAGGCTGTAGCCGAACACTTTCTGGAAGACGAATGTGACGTAGCTCATCAGGTTGATCGGGTCATTCCACACCAGCACAATCCACGGCCGATCGTTCGAGGTGCGCTCGTCGATCTCTGGCCGGTCGATGACGACCGGGGCGGTGGTGGGGGACATAGTCGACATTCTGCCGGGGAAACCCCCGGGACTGCCGCGGTGAAGTGGTCGCACGCACGCCGCACCCCTACGATGGTCGCCTATGGCAGTCGGCTCGCGACCCCTTGTTCCCTCCCGGCTCGCGCCGGGTGGGGTGGCGCATGGGTCGCGCCGCACCCCTACCTCGAAACTGGGCGGCTATATCGCGCTCACCAAGCCACGCATCATCGAGCTGCTGCTCATCACCACGGTGCCAACGATGGTGTTGGCGCAGGGTGGCTGGCCGCGAACCACACTGGTCCTCATCACGTTGCTGGGCGGCACGCTGGCCGCGGGTGGCGCCAACGCCATCAACATGGTGGTCGACCGCGATATCGACACGCTGATGCCGCGCACGCAGGGGCGGCCACTGGTCACCGGCTTGCTGCAGCCTCGCCAGGCCATGGTGTTTGCCATCGCGCTGGAGATTGCGGCCTTTGCAGTGCTCTGGACGTGGGCCAACTTGCTCTCCGCTGTGCTTGCGCTGTCGGCCACCCTCTTCTACGTGTTCGTCTACACGCTGTGGCTCAAGCGCACCAGCACGCACAACATTGTCATCGGTGGCGCCGCCGGCGCGGTGCCCGTGCTCGTGGGTTGGGCCGCTGTGCAGAACAACGTCACGTGGACGCCGGTGGTGCTGTTCGTCATCATGTTCCTTTGGACGCCGCCGCACTTCTGGGCGCTGGCCATTCGTTACGCGGACGACTATCGCGCCGCCAATGTTCCGATGCTGCCAGCGGTCGCAACAATGGAAGTCACTGTTCGCAAGATGGTGATGTACACCGCGCTGATGGTCGCCAGCACGCTGGTGCTGTGGCCGGTGGCCGACCTCGGGTTGCTGTACGGCCTCTCGGCCGCTGTGCTCGGTGGGCTGTTCCTGTGGGGCACCATCGACCTCGGCCACAACCCCACTCCGCAACGCTCGATGCGGGTGTTTGGCTACTCCATCACTTACGTCACCCTCCTCTTCGCCGCAATGACCTTCGACGTATTCGTCGGTTCGCGGGGCTGAGGATTCCCATCGGCATGGCACCCGCGGATAGTGTCAGCCCAGCACACCATTTCATTCGATCTGTCAACTGAGGGCCTTGCGCGTCGCGCGCCCGACACGAAACGAGTTCGCCACCTATGACCACCATCGATACCCACGTCTCCAGCGCCCCCGCAACATCGGGCTCTGGGCTCGCGTGCGTCGCCGAATGGTTGACCACCACAGACCACAAGCGCATTGGTCGTCTGTACATCGGCACCGGTGCGCTCGCCTTTCTTGCGTCGGCCGTGATGGCACTGCTGCTCGGCATCGAGCGCATCTCGCCCACCCGCGAAATGCTCAATGTCGGCTCGCTCACTCAGTTGTTCTCGCTACAGCGCTTCGGGCTCACGTACTTAGCGCTGGTGCCGTTGCTGCTCGGTGTGGCACTGGCCATCGTGCCGCTGCAGGTCGGCGCCCGTTCGCTGGCGTTCCCTCGCCTTGCGGCTGCTGGTTTTTGGGCCTGGTTCGTCGGCGCTGTGCTGGCCGTGTATGCGCTGGTCAGCAACGGTGGCCCCAACGGTGGCAACGCTCGGTTCGTCGATCTCTTCACACTGGCCGCAGCCCTTGTTGCCGCCGGCCTGGTCGTCGGTGCCGTCGCACTGATCACCACCATCCTCACCACTCGTGCACCCGGCATGAACATGCGTCGCGTGCCGTTCTTCACCTGGTCGGTACTGGTCGGCTCACTGGGTTTGCTGGTCGTACTCCCCACGCTCATCGGCAACCTGATCTACGTCTACGTTGCCCACCACTACGCATCAGTCAGTGACCTCAGCGGCAATCGGGCGTTCGGTCAGTGGGCCGGCTTCGCATTCACGCAGCCCACCACCATCGTGTTCGCCATTCCCGTGTTCGGGTTCCTGGCCGAGACGGTGGCCACCGGCACTCGCCAGCGCCTGCGCCCGCGCGGCATCATCTACACCGGCATCGGGCTGGTCGGCGTGGCTACCTTTGGCACGGTGCTGCAGTGGCCCGCCACGTTGCGTCCGGGTTTCCTCGATGCGTCGTTCGGCAACAAGCTCAATGATCTGCTGCCGTTCGCAATGGTTCACCTGCTGCCCCTGTTGGGCGCGTTCATCGCTGTTTCGTTGTCGTTGAAGGGTCTGGCGGCCAAGCCAAAGGTTTCAACGCCCCTGGTGTTTGCGCTGTTCGCTGGGCTGCTCGCCTTTGGTGGGGTTGCTGCCAGCGCGCTGAATCACATTGGCGATGCCGGTCTGATCGGAACCACCTTTGAAGAGGGCACCTGGTTGGCGCTGGTCTTCTCCGGTGTGCTCGCCACGATGGGTGCAGTTGCGTACTGGGGTCCGAAGTGGTGGGGCCGTTCGTTG
Source organism: Ilumatobacteraceae bacterium (assembly GCA_043740085.1). Classification (GTDB taxonomy): domain Bacteria; phylum Actinomycetota; class Acidimicrobiia; order Acidimicrobiales; family Ilumatobacteraceae; genus UBA668. The sequence continues at coordinate 68,903 of JAYUCY010000125.1, read as the reverse complement.
CCGATGAAGGCCTCGCTGCCCCTTGCGCTGCTGGCCTTTGCCGGCGCCAGTGTCGCGGCGTTGTCATTGATGATCGCCGGCTTCGCCGATCAGCCCGGCGGGGTCTTCCCGGCAGTCGAGACCGGCAATGACGCAGTCGTCAACTTCGACTACTCGGGTCCGATGGGGCTGTGGAATGCCCTCAACGCAGTGGGTATCGGCCTCGTACTGCTGTCCGTGCTTGCGTTCGCAGCACTGGCGCTGCGGTTGTTCCGCATGGGCGACGCTGTGGGCGACGACCCGTGGGACGGCCAGACGCTGGAGTGGGCAACCACTTCGCCGGCTCCCACCGACAACTTTGCCGAGGTGCACATCGTGCAGTCGGCCGAGCCCCTTCTCGACCTCAAGCCCGCAACCCGGAGTGACGCCTGATGATCGCCCTTCCCTCGGCTCCCGCGCCGGCGCCGCGCCGCCAGGTTTTTGTTGGCACTGCTGTGGCGTGTGCCGCTGGCACCGCCCTCATGGGGGGCATGCTTGCCCTCTACCTGCGCTTCCGCGACGTCGCCATTCACAGCGCCGATGGCACATGGGTGCCGAAGGGCGTCAACATCCCGCTGGTGCCAGCCAACATCATGCTGATCGCGTTCATCCCGATCTGCGTCTTTGCCCAGTGGGCGGTCTACTCCGCGAAGCGTGGCGATTCGCCGCACACCGGTCTTGCGCTCGGCCTCACCGGTCTGATGGGCATTGCGTTCATCAACGCCCAGGCGTACATCTATTCGCAGATGAACATGCCGGCAAATGGGGGCACGTTCAACGCCATGTTCTACGCCTTCACCGGCGTGATGACCGCGTTGGCCATCATCGGCGTGGTGTTCAGCGCCGTCACCGCCTTCCGCTTTCTCGGTGGGCGCACGACGGATCGTGAGATCGTCTCGGCGCATGCGATGTATTGGTATTTCCTGAGCTTCGTCTTCACGATGCTCTGGTTCGTGTTGTACGTGACGAAGTAGCGGGGAGCCAATGTTTACCACCGGTTCAAAACTCTTCTTCGGGGCTGCGGCTCTCTCGGTCGCGGGCGCCATCGTGTTCGCCATCACCACTGGCGGGCCGACGGGTGTCATGGGCACAATCGGCCTCCTGTCGTTCGCGTCCATCTTCGGCTTCCTCGGCAGCATCAACTTTTTCAATGGCGACGGCAACGTGCCCGCGATGCAGCAAGGCGTGCAGTACACGTCGTCGGCAGCGCAGCCGCCCGTCGGGCACAGCATGTGGCCGTTGGTGTCGGCCGTCGGCATCGGCGGTTTGGTCGTCGGTGCTGTCAGCAAGCCTGTGGTGTTCAAGGTCTCCGTCGTCGTCGTCCTCGTGGCCACGATGGAGTGGATGGTGCAGGGCTGGAGCGAGCGGGCCAGCGCCGATGCGGACTACAACGCCAGTGTCCGCAAGCGCGTTGCTCACCCGCTGGAGTTCCCCATTTTGGGTGCACTCGGTCTTGGCGCCGTTGTCTACTCGTTCTCGCGCATCATGCTCACCGTCAGCAAGGAGTCCACTCCGTGGGTCTTCATGGTGATCGGCACCATCATTGCCGTCGGGGCGTTCCTGTTTGCGAGCAAGCGCAGGATCAGCAGCGGCACCATCCTGGGCATCTGCACCATCGGCGCAGTTGCGCTGCTCGGCGCTGGTGTCGCCTCGGCTCGTCAGGGGCAGCGCACCATTGAGGAGCATCCCACCACGGTGGACTCGGCACTGTGCCTTGAGGGTGGCACCGAGGCCGAGATCGACGATCACGGGTCGCAGGATGTCTCGGCGAAGAGCAACGTCATCGCCAATATTTTCCTGCAGTCCAACAACGGCCTGAACGCACGCATCGCCGGCTTCACGGACCCGGAAGATAACTTCAGCACGATCACGGTGCCGCGCAGTACCAATGTCAGAATACGTTTCCACAACGAGTCGAATGCCCCGCAGCGGCTCACCGCTCGCTTGGGCACCTTCGGCGAGGAGAGTGAAGTCGTGATGTGCACGACCGCAATCAACCCGGGCAAGGAAGCCTTCTTGACCTTCAGAATTCCCAAGACCAACGCAGCCAGTAGCACTCCCATGGAGTTGCAGGTGCCGGGCGTTGAGGGCCAGACGATTGCAATCGTGGTCCCGTGAGCATGGAGCAGCGTAAGAATATGGTGAGTCGTTGTGCCGGTCGTCGCTCCCTTGCCCTCGCCGTTGGCGTGGGCGTACTGTTGGCGGGCTGCGCGAAGAACGCCCCGCAAGACACGTTCCGGCCGGCCGGCTCAAACGCCCGCTTGATCGATGGTCTGCAGCGCGAACTCTTCTATATTTCGGCTGTCGTTGGGCTCATCGTGTTTGCCGCCGTCGGCTACGCGGTGTGGAAGTTCAAGGACCGCGGCCAGGAGATTCCCGAGCAGACGCACGGCAATCCGAAGCTGGAGATCCTGCTCACCATCTTGCCGGCCATCATCCTGGCGGTGGTCGCTGTGCCCAGCGTTGCCGCTGTCTTCACGCTGGACAAGAAGGACAACGACTGCGTCATCAACGTCACCGGCCAGCAGTGGTGGTGGGAGTACGACTACGTGCAGGGCAGCACCTGCGGCGGTGTCGAGATCACCAAGTCCATCGTCACCAGTGGCGAGCTGGTCATTCCCGCCGACACCGATGTGCTGCTGCGCATCACCAGTCGCGATGTCATCCACAGCTACTGGATCCCACGCCTCAACGGTAAGCGCGACGCCGTGCCCGGCCGTCTGCACACCCTTCGCATGCAGGCCGATCAGCCCGGCCTGTACACCGGCCAGTGCACCGAGTTCTGTGGCCTCAGCCATGCCCGCATGCGCCAGGCGGCGATAGCGCTCACCACCGCCGACTTCCAGACCTGGGTCACCAACCAAACCGCCGACTACGTGGCCCCGGAAGCGGGAACGCTGGCCGCAACCGGTGAGGGCACCTTCCAGGCGCAGTGCAGCAAGTGCCACCAGGTCAACGACCTGAAGACCGCCGACGGCACCCCGGTGCTGGCCGCTCCCGACCTGTATGTCGTGTCCGGTGCGGCGCCGAACCTCACCAACCTGATGACCCGCACGGCGTTCGGCGGCTGGACGTTCGACCTGATCACCGACGAGTGCCGCAACAAGCTGTGGAATGCCGCCCCAGAAGACTTCGGTGCGCTGTACCTGCAGGGCGTCACGCCAGAGTGCTTCAACGAGGCCAACCTGCGCACTTGGCTGCGCAATGCCCCGGCGATGAAGCCGATGTACGCAGACCCTGCGAAATTGGCCGCCACCGGCGGCAAGACACGAGGCATGCCGAACCTGAACCTCACTGAGGATCAGATCGACCAACTCATTGCCTACCTCCTCGAGCGGAAGTAAAGGAAGCCAACGAGATGGCTATCATCGAACGACCCTCATTGGCCCCCGCCGTCGTCGGCGACGTAGTTGCCAGTCCACCGGCGTTGGTCACGCCCACTGCGGCCATGGGCGTGTTCAAGCGCCCGGTCAGCACCACCGGCTGGAAGTCGTGGGTGTTCACGGTCGACCACAAGAAGCTGGGCATCATGTACGGCGCGGTTGCGCTGTTCTTCTTCCTGGTTGGTGGTGTAGAAGCACTGCTGATTCGGTTGCAGTTGGCCGCCCCGGACAACACCGTGCTCAGCGCGGATTTGTACAACCAGATGTTCACGATGCACGCCACCACGATGATTTTCTTGTTCGTGATGCCCATGGCCGCTGCCTTCGCCAACTATTTCCTGCCGTTGCAGATTGGTGCTCGCGACGTTGCGTTCCCTCGCATCAACGCGACGGGCTTCTGGCTGTTCCTCTTCGGTGGTCTGTTCCTCAACAGTGCCTGGTTCCTGGGCGGAGCAGCCGACGGCGGTTGGTTCATGTACTCGCCCAACAGCAGCCCGCTGTTCTCGCCAAGTCACGGCATCGACTTCTGGGTGCTGGGCTTGCAGATCACGGGTATTGCGTCGTTGATCGGTGCCATCAACCTGATCGTCACCATCATCAACATGCGGGCACCGGGCATGTCGCTGATGCGGATGCCGGTGTTCACCTGGATGCAGTTGGTCGTGCAGTTCCTGCTGCTGTTCGCCGTGCCGGTGATCACGGTGGCGCTGTTCCTGCTCAGCTTCCAACGAAACTTCGGTGCCGCGTTCTTTGATGTGGACAAGGGCGCCGACCCGTTGCTCTGGCAGCACCTGTTCTGGATCTTTGGTCACCCAGAGGTGTACATCCTCATCCTGCCCAGCTTCGGCATCATCTCTGAAGTGCTGCCGACGTTTGCCCGCAAGCCGCTGTTCGGCTACAAGTTCGTGGTCTTCTCCGGCGCAGCCATTGGCTTTGTCGGCTGGGGTGTGTGGGCTCACCACATGTTCGCCAGCGGCCTCGGCCCGGTCAGCGTGGCTGTCTTTTCGGCGTCGACGATGCTCATCGCAATCCCCACCGGTGTGAAGATCTGCAACTGGACGCTCACCCTGTGGGGCGGCAAGCTGTGGTTCACCACCGCAATGAACTTCGCCGTCGGCGTCATCGTGCTCTTTACAATCGGAGGTTTGTCGGGTGTCACACACGCCTCGGCGCCAGCTGATACGCAGCAGACCGACACGTACCACATCGTGGCGCACTTCCACTACGTCATCGTCGGTGGCGCCGTCATGGGCCTGTTCGCCGGTTTCTACTACTGGTGGCCCAAGATGTTTGGCAAGATGCTCAGCGAACGCCTTGGTAAGTGGAACTTCTGGCTGATGTTCTTCGGTATCAACCTGACGTTCGCCCCGATGCACATTCTCGGTATGCAAGGCCAGCCGCGCCGCATGGTTGTGTGGCCCTTGAAGCTGACGGGCGAAGGGTTTTTCAACCTCGCGTTCTGGAACAAGGTCTCCACCCTCGGCTCGTTCACGATTGCAACGGGTGTGTTGCTCTTCGTGATCAACATCTTCTATACGACGAAGAAGGGCGCCAAGGCGCCGCTCGACCCGTGGGATGCCCGCACCCTGGAGTGGATGACGGCCAGCCCGCCGAAGGAACACAACTTCGACAGCGTGCCCACCGTCCACGCGCTCGACGAGTTCTTCCACCGCAAGTACGAGGAAGTCGACACGGACGCTGGCCTACGGCTGGTGAAAGTGAAGACCGGCGAGGAAGTGCTCGCCATCGAAGAGGCCGCAGGGGATGCGCACATCCATTTGCCGTCGCCGTCGTACTGGCCGATCGTGCTCGCTCTTGCCTTCCCGGTGATTGCCTATGGCGTTATCTTCAACCTGATGCTCTCCGTTGTCGGCGCCGGTATTTTGGTGATCGCCCTGTTTGGCTGGGTACTCGAGCCGTCGGTGGCTGACGACAGTGATTACGACCCGCCCATCGAGGGCAGCGGTCCGACCAAGGAGTTGGCGTCAATTGGCTGATATCACGACTCACCAATCTGAAGCTGTGCACGTCGAGGCCGCCGGCCACGACGATCATGGCCATGACGATCACGGTCACGGCGATGCACACGTCACCGCTACCGGGCTCAGCAACAACAAGATGGCTATGTGGCTGTTCCTGGGCAGCGAGTGTTTGCTGTTCGGCGGCCTCATCAGCACCTACATGCTGTACCGCGGCCGCCACGGTTCCGGCCCCGGGCCGGCTCAGGTGTTCGACATTCCGCTCACCTCGGTCAGCAGTTTCGTCTTGCTGATGAGCTCCCTCACCATGGTGCTGGCCGTGAACTCAGCCAAGCGGCTCGACGACAAGAACACCCGGCTGTGGCTGATGGCCACTGCGCTGTTGGGTGCGCTGTTCGTCGGCGGCCAGGTGTACGAGTTCACCGCCTTCTACAACGAGGGCCTCGGCTTCACCACCAGCCTGTTCTCCTCCAGCTTCTTCACCCTCACCGGTTTCCACGGCGTGCACGTGACGCTGGGTGTGATCATGTTGATTGCGCTCGCAGCCATCATCGGCCGCGGTCGCATCTCGGGTGACAAGGCCGAGGTAGTCGAGATGGTCGGCCTTTACTGGCACTTCGTCGACGTCGTCTGGGTTGTCATCTTCACCCTCGTCTACCTGATCCCGGCCTGAGGTATCGCACATGAGCGCAGTCACCGAACACGTTGAAGACCAGGGGCACACGGCAGCGGCGAACGCTGACGCGCATGCCGACAGTGGCCACCACACGCCAACCGACGGCTACTTCATCAAGGTCGCGCTGGTTCTCGCGTTGCTGACCGCGTTGGAGACGTCCACGTATTGGATTCACATCGGTGGGTTCGCTACGCCGCTGCTGCTGATCCTGATGACCATCAAGTTCTTCATGATCGTGCTGGTCTTCATGCACTTGAAGTTCGACAACAAGCTGTTCAGCGTCCTGTTCTACATTGGGCTCGGACTTGCCGTGCTGGTGTACGCAGTTTTCCTCTCGACCTTCCAGTTCTTCGCCAGGTGAGCTGATGTTTGCCGCCACGCCGTTCGCGGATCCGTGGCGTTTTCAGCCGAACATCGAGGTCTACCTCCTGGTCGGCTTCCTCATCGGCGCCTATACGTACATGGTGCGTGTCATCGGCCCCAGGGCGGTCGGCCCCGGCGAAGAGGTAGTCACTCGTCGACAGTTGAGTTGTTTCGCCGGCTCGATGGTGATGCTGTTCGCTGCCAGTACGTGGCCGATTCACCAGATCGGTGAGGACTATCTCTACAGCGCGCACATGTTGCAGCACATGATGCTCAGCTATTTCCTGCCGCCGCTGGTGCTGTTGGCGACGCCGGAGTGGTTACTGCGAGTCTTGGTCGGCGACGGGCTGACCTATCGCATCGTGCGCTTCTTCTCCAAGCCCGTGGTGGCGGCGGTGCTGTTCAACGCGATGGTGATGATCACGCACATCACCGGCGTGGTGAACACCACGACGGTCAACGGCCCGTTGCACTTCTCGCTGCACCTGATGGTCGTTCTTACCGCAGTGCTGGCGTGGATGCCGGTGGTTGGCCCGCTGCCCGAGCTGCAAATGAAGCACGGCGGCAAGATGATGTATCTGTTCTTGTTCGGTGTCATACCCACCGTGCCGGCCGCATGGCTGGCGATGGCCGAGAAGCCGGTCTACAGCCACTACGGCGACCAGCCGGTGCGTGTGTGGAACATCGACGCCATCAACGATCAGCAGGTTGCCGGACTGATCATGAAAGTCGGCGGTGGCATATTCCTGTGGACGATTGTGATCTATATGTTCTTCAAGCGTTTCGGTAGGGAGGCGCCGCAGGAGAACACGTACCGACGCGCTGAAGCGCCGGAGGCAACGCTGACCTACGATCAGGTCACCGCTGCCTTCGACGCCAGCAAAGCGCGGGCTGAAGCCGAACAGCGCTAGTTGGTCCGGTCTGCTCCCATTAGTTGGTGGGGCGTTCGGCGAGGGTGACTTCAAACGTCTTGGGAGCGCCGTCGCGTTCGACGGTGACGGTGACGGTGGCGCCGGGGCTGGTGCCACGCAGGACGGTAGACAGCTGGTTGGCGGTGGCGACGGTGGAATCACCGACCTTGGTGATGATGTCGCCGGCTTTGATGCCGACGTGAGCCGCTGGGGTGCCGTCTTGCACCGTGGTGACGGTGACGCCGAATGGAGTCTCGACAACATTGACGCCGATGAAACCGATCGGTGAAGCCACAACGGTCCTGCCAGCCTTGAGGTCGTCGAGCAACGGCTTGATGGTGGCGACGGAGATCGCGAAGCCGACGTTCTGAGCGTCGGGGATGCCGGCCGAGTTGATACCGATCAGCTCGCCATTTCTGTTGACCAGCGCGCCGCCCGAGTTGCCGTGGTTGATCGCTGCGTCGGTCTGGATGAGACCGTGCAGTGTGATCGTGGCGGACTCCTGCAGAGTGCGGTCAAGGGCGGACACGATGCCGGTGGTGACAGTGGGCGAGTCGCCCAAGTCGAGGGCGTTGCCGATGGCGACCACGTCGTCGCCGACGCGGATGGTGGAGGAGTCGGCCAACGCGAGGGGGTGGAGGTTGCTGGTGTCGTCGAGCTGCAGCAGCGCCACGTCGTAGTCAGCGGAGGCGCCCAAGACCGTGGCCGAGCGCACCGTACCGTCGAACATCTTGACGGTGAACGTCGGGTTCTTGATCGCGTTGCCCTGCTGGTCGGTGACCAACACGACGTGAGCATTCGTCAGCATCAGGCCGTCATTGGAAATGACCACACCAGAGCCGGCGGCGATCGGGGTGAGGTCAGTGCCGTCTCCGGCGGAGACTTCGATGGCGGCGACGGCAGGCTCTGCCTTCGCAAGCAGTGCGTAGAGGTCATTGGTGGCGGCCGAACCGTCGGCCCCCGAACCGGTGGCGACGTACGAGACCTTGGTTCCGTCCTGCTCGGTGAGGCGAACGGTGCCGTAGGCAACACCCGCGGAGAGAACAACACAAGCCGCCGCCGCTCCTACCAACCGACCCGGGCGGGAGGACCGGGTTGGCGCCGTTGCCTCGGGCAAGGAGGGAGGTGGCGGGGGCGGGAGCGGCGACGGAGGCCTGTGCTGGGGGAGTTCATCCACGAGGAGTGTCATTGACAGATGATGCCAGCGGGCCCCTGAGCGGACGCTGAAGCTTGCTGAAGTCGTCTTCAGCCACTCGGCAGTGACCCGAGCAACAGCGGTGTATCGGTGCGACAATGCACACCATGCGAGTGCTGGTGGTCGATGACGAGGTGCGCCTGGCGGCGGCAGTCCAACGCGGGCTGCAGGCCGAAGGCTTCACCGTCGACGTTGCTCATTCCGGGCCCCAGGGCTTGTGGGCTGCCACCGAGAACCGCTACGACGCCATCGTGTTGGACATCATGCTGCCCGGCATGAACGGCTACCGGGTGTGTGCCGAGGTGCGCAGCCGCGGCATCGACACCCCCATCCTGATGCTGACCGCGAAGGACGGGGAGTTCGACGAGGCAGAGGCGCTCGACACCGGTGCCGACGACTTTCTCTCCAAACCCTTCTCGTATGTGGTGTTGGTGGCGCGTCTACGCGCGCTGATTCGTCGGGCCAGCGGCCGCAGTATCAACGAGATGACCGTCGGCAAGATCACGCTGTCGCCGGCTGCGCGCCGCTGCACTGTCGATGGTGTGGAGGTAGTGCTGACGACGCGCGAGTTTGCGATCCTCGAGTGCCTGGCCTGTCGGCCCGGTGAGGTGGTGCCCAAGCGCGACATTCTCGACAACGTGTGGGACGACACCTTCGATGGACCCGACAACGTGGTTGAGGTGCACGTCCACGCGCTGCGCCGCAAGCTGGGCGCCGATCGAATCGAAACGATTCGTGGTGGCGGCTACCGCCTGGCGGTGGTGTGATGGCGGGTCGTTCGGCGCGGATCGCCGGTCGGCTGCGCAACACGTCGCTACGGCTGCGCGTCACGGCGGTGGCAACGATTGTGGTGGCCCTTACGTTGCTGGCGACGGGGCTACTGGTGACGCGCTGGCTGCGCTCGACATTGGTCGACGACGCCGACCAACAGCTCAGCCGACAGGTTGAGTTCGTGGCCAACTTGGCCGAACAGGGCGAGCTCTCACCCACGCTGACCGCGACCGGTGTCGACACCGGGCAGGTGCAGGTGATCACCGGCGACCGTGTGGTCGTGGCCATCTCGCCGGGGCTCGCTGCCACCGTGCGCCTCGACGTGTTCCCGGCCCCGGCGGTGGGTGCCCAGGCGGCGCAGACCGTGCCAGGCCCTGTGGTTGGTGGCGTTGGGAGCACGCACTATCGGGTGGTTGCACGCACGGTGGACACGCCGGTCGGGCCGCTCACCGTGTACGCCGCTTCTTCCTTGCGGGCGGCAGAGAAGTCGGTGGCCGCTCTCGTGGCCGGGCTCTGGGTCGGGTTGCCACTGCTGACGTTGCTGGCTGTGGCCGGCATCTGGTTCGTGGTCGGCCGTTCGCTGTCGCCAGTGGAACGCATGCGCCGCGAGGTCGCCGCCATCCCGGGGACACGGCCCGATCAGCGCATTTCAGCGCACGCGCGCGCCGCTGAGCTGGATCGGTTGGCCGCAACAATGAACGGGCTACTGGAGCGAATCGACGAGGCGGCTGCAGCTCGTCGGCAGTTCCTTGCAGATGCGTCCCACGAGCTGCGCAGTCCGCTCGCCTCGGCGCGGGCCCAGCTGGAAGTCGGCCTTGCGTACCCGAACGGCACCAACTGGCCGGCCACCGCGACCGAGGTGATGGTGGACATTGACCGCCTGCAGTCACTGGCCGGCGAGCTACTCGACCTTGCGCGCGTGGATGGTGGTGGCCGGCTGCCGACAACGGAGCGGCTAGATCTTGCTGCATTGGTCAACGTGGAGCTGGCGCGGTATACCGATCAACGGGTCACCGTCGAGAGCAGCGGCGCATGGGTGGCAGCCGACGTCGCGCTGCTCGTGCGGCTGGTGCGCAACCTTGTGGACAACGCACTTCGCCACGCACATCAGGCGGTGCGAATCACGGTTGGAGTGGAGGGTGACGTGGCCCGAATGCACGTGTGGAATGACGGCGCCCCGATCCCCGAGGGCGAGCGCGAGCGCATCTTCGAGCCGTTTACGCGACTCGACGAAGCGCGCACCACCGACGAGGGCGGCGCCGGCCTCGGCCTGTCCATCGCTCGTCGGGTCACCGAACTGCACGGCGGGTCGTTGGTTGTTGGGTCGTCGGACACAGGAGCCGAGTTCGTCGCCACCCTGCCGCTGGCGCCTGCGAGTTAGTCCCAGCGAAAGAGTGCCGCCGCGATGAGCGGGGTGCTGCCCGCCCAGACGGCGAGCACGATCCAACTGGTGGTTGGCTGTGCGCCGTTGCCACCGAGCGCCTCGCGTAACACGTCGGCAAGTGCGCCGCTCGGCAGGCCGTGGGCGATCGTTCGGAGCGCACCGGGCAGCTTGGTGAATGGGATCACCATGCCGCCCAGCAGCAGCATGACGAGGTAGAGACCGTTCAGTGCAGCCAGGTTGATTTCGCCACGTAGACGGCCGGCAAAGGTGAGGCCAATGCCGGCGAAGGCCATCGTGCCCAACAGGACGGCTCCGATCGCTGCTGGCCAGCTAGTCGTGTCGGGCGACCAGCCGAGTGCGTACGCGACCGGGATCAGAATCGCGAATTGCACGATCTCGACGAGGGCGACCGATGCGATCTTGGCCGCGATCAAGCGACCGCGGCCGAGGGGCGTGGCCCCCAATCGCTTGAGCACGTGGTAGCTGCGCTCGAAGCCGGTACCGATGCCGAGGCTGACCATTGCGGTACTCATCACCGCAAGTGCGAGTACGCCGGGTGCGAGGAAGTCGACGGGGTCGTCGGTGCCGGTGGGCAGCACTTCGACCAGGCTGAAGAAGACCAGTAGCAACACGGGGATGCCGAGCGTGAGCAAGAGCTGCTCGGCATTGCGCGACACCAGTTGCAGCTCGGTCCGAAGCTGGGTGAGGAAGCGCTTCATGGCAGTTCACCGTTGTCTGCGCCGTTGTCTGCGGTCAGCCGGCGGAAGACGTCTTCCAGGCGTTGCGCACCGGCACGCAGGTCGGTGAGCGGGTGACCTTCCTCGGCCAGCCACGCGGTCAGCTGCGCCATCAGCCGCGGAAGCGGCGGCGCGTCGATCACGTACTCGTCGTGGCCGACGCGGCTGGCGACCATCCCGATCGCGGTGGCCAACGCGATCGTGTCCAGGTCGGGGCTGCTATGGAAGCGGATCTCGTCGTGCCCGCGGCGTAATTCAGCCAGCGTGCCGTCGGCGATCACCACGCCCTGGTCGAAGATGATGACGCGATCTGCCAATCGCTCTGCCTCATCGAGTTCGTGCGTCGCCAACACAACGGCGCAGCCGCCGTCGGCGAGGCCGCGCACGATGCGCCGGATGGTGTCGCGACCATTGACATCGACACCGGAGGTCGGCTCGTCAAGGAAGGCGACCTCGGGTCGCGCTGCCATCGCCAGCGCCAGTGACACGCGCTGCTGCTCGCCGCCGCTCAGCCGCCGCCACGTTGCCGTCGAACGCGCACTCAGACCGACCTGCTCCACCAACGCGGTCGCGTCGGCGCCCTTGCTGTACAGCGCGCAGTAGTGGCGCACCGTGTCCAACACCCGCGCGCTGGGGTAGACGCCACCCTCCTGCAGCATCACACCCATGCGCTCGCTCAGCAGTCGCTGTTGGGTTGCCGGGTCGAGACCCAGCACCCGCACGCTGCCGGCAGTGGCGCGGCGGAAGCCTTCGCAGACTTCGATGGTGCTGGTCTTGCCGGCGCCATTGGGGCCGAGCACAGCAGTGATCTCACCAGCGGCCGCGGTGAACGACACGTCGCGCACTGCCAGCAGGTCGCCGTAGCGAACCGTCAGCCCGGATACCTCGACAGCTGCCACGGTCGAAATCTACCGCCGACGTTTCAGCAACGACCTTCGAGCCGAAAGGCTGCGCATCCGAAAGGCTGAGGGACGACGAAAGGCGTGGGAGTAACCTGGGCGAGTGATCGACGTTCGACTTCTGCGCACAGACCCCGACGGCGTTCGCACCGCACTGGCCCGTCGCGGCAGCTCCGAGGTGCTGGATCAGTTGGCGCGGGCCACCGACATCGAGGTAGCGGTGCGCGACAACCAGTCGCGCCGCGACGGTCTGCGCGCCGAGATCAACGAGCTGTCGAAGCAGGTTGGTCTGATGCGCCGTGAGGGCGATCCCGACGGTGCCGAGGCGTTGCAGGCGCACAGCCGTGCGCTGGGCGAGCAGGCAAAGGCTGCAGCCGACGAGCTGGAGGTCATTCAAGCCGAGCTGAGCGACCTGCTGCTGCGCATTCCCAACCTGCCCCATCCCGATGCGCCCGACGGTGCCGGCGAGGACGACAACCCTGTCATCAAGGGCCCGTTCCTACCCGAGTCGTTCCCCGAGTACCAGCGCATTCCCCACTGGGAGACCGCTACCGCTCTCGGCATTTTGGACAACGAGCGGGCCACCAAGATCAGTGGCTCGATGTTCACGATGCAGCGCGGCGCCGGCGCCACGCTCGCTCGTGCGCTGTGCCAGTACGCGCTTGACATGAATGCCGATGCGTTCGAGGAAGTGCGTCCGCCGTCGCTGGTCACCACTGCCACGCTCACGGCCACCGGCCAGCTGCCGAAGTTTGCCGACGACGCGTACGCGATCGAGCGCGACGACCTGTGGTGCATCCCCACTGCGGAAGTGCCGCTCACGTCGATCTACGCGGGTGAGGTCATCGACGACACGCAGCTACCGATTCGGCTGATGGCGTATACGCCGTGCTACCGCCGCGAGGCGGGGTCGGCCGGGCGCGACACGCGCGGCATGTTGCGCACTCACGAGTTCGACAAGGTGGAGATCCTTGCGGTCTCGACGCCGGCGCAGGGACCCGAGTTGCTCATCGAACTACGCGACCGCGCCGAGGCATTGATCAAGGGTCTTGGTCTGCCGTATCGCATCATCGACATTTGCACCGGCGACATGGGGCAGAGCCATCACCGCAGCTTCGACATCGAGGTCTACGCGCCGGGTTGCGACATGTGGTTGGAGGTCAGCTCGGTCAGCTGGTTCGCCGACTATCAGGCCCGCCGCGGCGACATTCGCTACCGCACCGCGGGCCAGAAGGGCACCACCGTTGCCAACACGCTCAACGGGTCGGCGCTGGCAGTGCCTCGGGTGTGGGCCGCCATCGTGGAGAACTATCGCCAGGAAGACGGCACCGTCGCCGTGCCAGCAGCGCTGCAGCCGTACATGCGTGGCATGACGGTGATCGGCCCACGCGTCGGCGCCTCGTGATGAGCGAGCCGATGAGCGAACTGGCCCTCAATGAACTAGCAGGGCGCCGCAAGGACTACGAGACAGCAGGTCTCGACGTTGCCGACGTGGATGCGAACCCGATGGTGCAGTGGCAGCGGTGGTACGCCGAGGCCAGTCAGGCCGACTGTGTCGAGCCGAACGCGTTCGTGCTCGGAACGATCGACGACGAGGGCTGGCCTGCGTCGCGCTATCTGTTGGTGCGCGGTGCCGATGAGCGCGGGTTCACGTTCTTCACCAACTACGACTCGGCGAAGAGCCGTCAACTGGCAGCGCTACCGCGGGCTTCGATGTTGTTCACGTGGCTGCAGCTGTATCGACAGGTGCGCGTGGTTGGCGAGGTCACCCGGGTGAGCGACCAGGAGAGCGACGAGTACTTCGCCTCCCGGCCGCACGACTCACAGTTGGGAGCATGGTCGTCGCCGCAGTCACAGCCGATTCCTGATCGCGAGTGGCTCGAGCAGCGAATTGCTCAGATGGCAGAGACCTTTGGTGACGGCCCCGTCCCGCGCCCCGTCTTCTGGGGTGGCTGGCTGCTCAAGCCGCAGCGGTTCGAGTTCTGGCAAGGCCGCCCCAGTCGCCTCCACGATCGCCTCCACTACACCCCGATTGCGCACGAATCCGCGGATGGAGCGGCAGTGTGGCAGATCGAGCGCCTAGCTCCCTAACACGGCACTCTTCTCCGCCCAAGGGCGGGTTAACCGGCCACTTCTGTCACGTTTACTCGCCCATGGGCGGCCGAACGTGCCACATCGGGCGCGTGCTGGTCGCGCAGTGGCCAGGTTGAGGCAGCGGCTACGAGGCCGTCGATCAGCGACTCGGCGTGGGGGACCAGGCCGGGGCCGATCCAGTCGCTCCAGATGGGGCTGGCGCCGCGCACGCGAGGGGGAAGTTCGATCTGCACGCCTTGCTGGCGCGGCAGGTTCACCGGGTTGGTGGCGTGCAGCCCGCGCAATTCCCTGGGCATCGCGTCGAGGTCGGTCTCGATGGTGTAGTCGGGAAGATGTGTGCGCAGGTGCCCGGCGACATGATCAGCGAGGGGGCGGTGCTGCCCGCCGAGTAGCAGCGTCGTCCAGAACCCGTGGCGGCCGTAGCCGTGAATGGTGATGACGACATCGACGTGGTCAACAAACGCGGTCAGCGTGTCGGACTCGGCGGCCGACACGCGGTGCGACGGAATGTGTGAGGTGAAATCGGCCGGCTGCAGCACGCCGTAGTAACTGGCCCCGCTGCGCTCCGCGGCGCGCGACGCGACGATGTCCGTCAGCGCCTCCAGCGACCCGCCGTGGTATGCCATGAACCCCAGTCGACTGCGCAGCTCGCAGACCTCGGTCACACCGGGCGTGGCCAGCAGATCGCGGAACGGTGTGGCCGTCATTCGGCCTGCGGCCGGCGCTGAACCGACATGGAGACGACGATCGCGGCAGCGATGACAACGCATGCGAGGATGACCACGGTCGACTGGTTGCGCTGGACGAACCTGGCGAGCTCTTCTTGCCAACTGGTGGCTTGCGAAGTGATGCTGCTGTCGTAGTTCTCGGTGATGCTGGAGTACCAGTAGTACGTCAGGTAGACGCCGGTCAGGAGTACGAAAATCCCTGCGATGTACTCGAACCACTGCATGCCCTGGCGCAGGAATCGCAGCAGCGCGGTGTTGGCCATGGCCAACGTCACAGTGAGCGCAGTGACCAGCAGCGCCATGCCCAGGCCGTACAGCGCGATGGCGGCGATGCCGGTGGTGATGCCGTCGGTGGAAATGGCTCCGAGCACCGTGCCAGAGAAGGGCCCCAGCGTGCAGCCGAATGAGGCGACGGCGTAGGCAATGCCGAACACGAACATGCTGACCACCGATCGGTCGCGTTCACCAATGTCCATCTTCGGCGCCGTGAATGGAAGGCGGTACCCGAAAATCATGGCGACACCGAGCACGATAAGAGCTACGCCGATCACCAGCGAGATATACGGCATCGTGTCGAGGAAGGAGTTCGTCGCCCACTTGGCAATGATTCCGAGAACGATGAATACAGACAGGAAGCCGGCGGACACGGACAGGCTGACGGCAAGGGCGCGTCGAATGGTCGTGCGCTCGGCGCCGGGCCGCAGGTTCTCCATGCCGAGGAAGTACATGAGGTACGTCGGCAACAGCACGAATCCGCACGGGTTGATGGCAGCCAGCAGACCGGATGTAAACGCCAGTGGCAGGCGACCATCGACCGCAATCACAACAAGTCGCTCTCGATGAACTTGCTGATCGATGCTTCGTCGAGTTGGCCGGTCTGGCGCACGATCACGCCGTCGGCATTCACGAACAGGGTGACGGGGAAGGCCGCGATGCCCACGTCGTTGATGAACGCGCCGTCGCCGTCGTAGAGCAGTTCGTATTGCACACCCCGATCGCGTGCGAATTTCTCTTCGCGATCGCTGGCCCCCAGGAAACTGATGCCGACGAAGCGAACCCGGTCGCCGTAGATCAGGTGGGCGGCGGCGAAGTCGGGCAGTTCCTTCTGGCAGGGCACGCAGGTCGAGCCCCACACGTTGATCACCATCGGCTGGCCGACCAGCGAGCGGATCGAGACATCGGTGCCGTCGAGGGTCTGCACGTTGACGTCGGGCAACTGTTCGCCCTTGACCACCGCGTTGGTCTCGATGGTCGGCGGCTGCAGTTGGCTGTCCGTGCCGTCCGTCTCGACGGTGTCGCCCCCCGAAGAGTCGGTGCCCCCGCGGGCGATGACCCAGCCGAGACCCAACGAGGCGACTGCGGCAATCAACAGTGACACCACCATTAGCCGCGGACGAACCTTCACGGAACCACGTTATCGGGGTGCCCGTCGCGGTTGACGAGCCCGCTCGCAGCCCCCTGCCGCGCTGCCCTCGGGGGGAAGGGCAGCGCAGTGACAGGGGGCCGGCGGCTTGCGAGCCGATGGGTCGCAGAGTGCGTTGCCATCGACCGGCGATCTGGAGCTAATCAACCGGCCCGGGTGGGTTTGCATTCCCAAGGAACACACACCCACCCGGGCGTCACCCGATGTGGATCATGCGACCCGGTCCGTCCGTACTCGCAAGAGGTGCGGGGGGATCGGCACTTCGTCGATGACCACGGCCGGGCGTGGGTGCTTGGGTGGGCGGCCACGAGGCCGTTTGTTGGCGATGATGCGGCCGATCTCGACCAGCTCGCCGCCCCACACACCCCACGGCTCGGCTCGCTCGAGCGCACCGGTCAAGCAATCTTCGGCAAGTGCGCACTTGCTGCAGATTGCCTTTGCACGGGCGGTGTCGAGCGGGATGTCCGAGAAGAACAGGTGGGTGAGGGTGCCGTTGCCGTCGGCGCAGCGCGGCTTTGCCACGCGCACCGCGATTGGCTCGACGAGCTCATCAAAGGTTGTCTGAATGTCTCTCTCATTCAGTGTTGCGGTTTCGTTCAGTGTGTACATGTGTTCCTCTCGGACGAAAGAAGGGGTGGAAAAACCAGAAAGGCCGCCAGGATCTTGCGATCCCGACGGCCTCGGTGTGGAGCTTGCGACGTTTGTTACGTCGAAAGCATCCCGAGGTGTCGGGCCGTGCGCTTGGTAGCGGTTGCATTGATGGACTTCGCGTTCATCGGGTTGGCTGCAGACCGCATACGCCACTGGTAGCCGTGACCAAAATCGCCGCACGAACGCGCAGCGCTGGCTACGGTGGCCAGTTCTGTTGCGAGGTCCGTGTGCTTCATGGTTCTTCGTTCTCTTTCGTGGTCATGACGAGCCGCCATTCGCGGCACATCAGAGACTAGGCAATCACGTTCGGGTTCGAACGTCAACCTATTTATCGAGGTGCCGTTATTTCGTCGGCGGAATAGTGGGCGCGGTGGCTGGCAGGACGAAGCCGGCGGTGGGCACGAAGATGTGCTCGCGGTAGAACTGCAGCTCGTTGACACTCTCGCGAATGTCGTCGAGCGCGCGGTGGCTACCCGCCTTCTGGACGCGGGTGTTCAACAGCCCTGGGTACCAGCGGCGAACCAGTTCTTTGACGCTGCTCACGTCGACGCTGCGGTAGTGCAGGTGGTTCTCAATCTCGGGCAGGTAGGCGGCCAGGAAGCGACGATCCATGCCAATCGAGTTGCCACACAACGGCACCTTGCGCGCCTCTGGCGCGTGCTCCTTGATGAACGCCAGCGTCTGAGCGCCGGCGTCTTCAAGGGTGATGGTGGAGGCGCGAATCTGGTCGAGCAGCCCGCTTTTCGTATGCATGTCGATGACAACCTGCTCCATGAGTGCGAGCGCTTCTTCGGGCTGTTGCACCACCAGATCGGGGCCTTCGGCGACGATATTGAGATCGTCGTCGGTCACGATGGTGGCGATTTCCACGATCACGTTGCGGCCCGGCTCAAGGCCGGTCATCTCAAGGTCCATCCACACGAGCACGAACTCGACCCTATCGGTGTGTACGGTGCCCGCATGGCTGATGTGGAGGTACCTGTCAGGGCGGCGGCGACCGTGATGTTGTTGCGCGACACGGCTTCCGGCGTGGAGGTGTTCATGCTGCGGCGCACACAGAATGCAGCGTTTGCCGGTGGCATGTATGTTTTTCCCGGCGGCAAGGTGGATGCCGCCGACGGCGAGGGCGACGAGGGCTACCGCGTTGCCGCAGTTCGTGAGTGCTACGAGGAAGCCGGCGTTCTGCTTGCCGTCGACGCCGACGGGCAGATGGTCAGCGATGGGCACCCGGCGCTTGCGCATCGCGACGCGGTCCACGACGGCGACGTTGATGTGCGTGCGCTTTCCGCCGAGCACGGCTTGCGTTTGGTCACCGACGCGTTGCCGTGGATGAGTCACTGGATCACCCCCAAGGGCGAGACGGCCCGTCGATTCGACACACGGTTCTTCATGGCTGCCAGCCCCACTGGCCAGACGTCGCATCACGACGACAACGAGACGGTCGCCAGCATGTGGGTGCGCCCCACCGACGCGCTCGAGCGGTTCGAAGCCGGCGAACTGCAACTGATGCCCCCGACGGTCACCAACCTGCGCTTCCTCGACGCGCACACCTCGGTCGCAAGCGCGATGGATGCTGCCTGGGCCGTAGGCACGCCGCCGTGCATCCTGCCCAAGATTCGCCTCACCGCCGAAGGCCGTATGGCCGGCATCGCCATGCCCACCGACCCCGACTACGACTCGCTTCCGTAGTCCCCCATTTGCGCAAGCAACCTTTGCGCGCACAAATGGGCGGAATGTGTTTCGGGGGCTGGATCTGAGTGTCACCCGTTCCGGTTTCCGGAACTGGTTACCCCCAGAACCTCGGCTGGCCCCACCCAAGTTCAGTCGGTGGAGGGCGTGGCGGCATCTTTGGCGTCGAGGGCCGCCGCGACCATGGTCAGCATGCGGGCGCTGCAGCCGGCCATGTTGGTGGGCGGCGCCACTTCCTCAACGATAAGGCGGGCGATGGCGCGGAACTCGTCGGCTGCGGCGCCGGTTCCGTTGAGCGCGACCGGCGCACCGGCGTCGCCGCCGGCAGCCACCGCGGCCTCCAGCGGGATACGGCCGAGCAATGGCACGCCGACCTGGTCGGCCAACGCCTGCCCGCCACCTTCACCGAACAGGGCGTACGAGGTGCCGTGCTCGCACGTGAACGCGCTCATGTTTTCGATGACGCCGCACACGCGCAGGAAGCTCCGACGCGCCATGTCGGCGGCGCGGGCCGCCACCTTCTGGGCGGCCAACGCAGGTGTGGTGACGATCAGCAGGTCGGTGCGCGGCAGCATTCGCGCCAAGCCCATTTGCACGTCGCCGGTGCCGGGCGGCATGTCGATGAACAGGTAGTCCAGCTCGCCCCACTCGACGTCGTTGAGGAACTGCTCGACGGCCTTGGTGAGCATCAACCCGCGCCACATCAGCGCCGTGTCTTCGCCGACCAGGAAGCCGGTGCTGACCACCTTCAGTAGACCCTTGGAGAACCCGCGACCGACCACCAACTCGTTGGGCATGATGCGCGGCTTGTCACTGCCCTCAACCCTGTGGGCCTCGAGCGGCTCGTCGATGCCCAGCAGGCGCGGCACCGAGAAGCCCCAGATGTCGGCGTCGAGGACGCCAACGGTGAAGCCCTGCGCAGCGACCGCAGCGGCGAGGTTGACGGTGACCGAACTCTTGCCCACACCGCCCTTGCCGCTGGCGATCGCAATGACTCGTGTGGTCACCGGAATCGCAGTGTCAGTCGCATTCTCGCGGGCATTCCAGCGGGCCTTCAGCATCACATCGCTGCGCTCCTCGCTGGTCATCTCACCCCAGTCGATCTTCACCTTGGTGACCCCGGGGTGCACCGCCACCCGAGTCTCGACGTCCTTCTTGATCTGCGCCCGCAGCGGGCAACCACCGATGGTCAACTTGATGCCCACCGTGACCACGCCATCGTCGGCCACCGAGACACCGGGGACCATGCCCAAGGTGACGATGTCGGCGCCCAACTCGGGGTCGATGACCGCGCGCAACAGCTCGGTCACCTCATCGGCGCTCGGCGGCGTTGTAATCACGAAGTCAATGCTACGGTAATTCCCGGTTACACTCCCCTCACGGCTCTGGAATCCCCTCCAGCGCATCGCCATCTCGTAGTACGCCATCTCGCAGATCACCCTTACGCAACACAGGAGCAGCACCCATGATCACGGTCACCGACAACGCCGCCCGCAAGGTGAAGGAACTTCTCGAAGCCGAAGGCGCAACCGACCTCGCCCTGCGCGTGGCCGTGCGCCCCGGTGGCTGCAGCGGGTTCTCTTACGAGATGTTCTTCGATGGCGACTTCGCCCCTGATGACGAGAAGGCCCAGTTCGGCCCGGACCAGGTAAGCGTCGTTGTCGACCCCGCCTCCGCACAGCTGCTGCTGGGCGCCACGCTGGACTACAAGGACGGCCTCAACCAGGCCGGCTTCGCCATCACCAACCCCAACGCCACTCGCAGCTGCGGCTGCGGCCAGTCCTTCAGCTGAGCGAGCCCGTTGAGCGGGCGAGTAGCGCGTCGATTCGTTCCGTCAGTTCGCTTGCGTCCCAAATGGCGTCGAGGCGATCCACGATCGTGCCGTCGGCCGTGCAGAAGTAGATGATCGGTTCGTACTGCACGCCCAGTGCGTTGACCGCCGGAGCCACTTCGGTGGCCGCCGAATCGGCGTACACATCGGCGTGCACCATCACGAGCTTGTCACCCACGCGTTCGTGCTCCTTGATGAGGAACTGCAAGCCAGGCGTGCACGTTCCCGTCTGGCAGTGAGCTGGTGTACCCACCATGTACGCGAGCGGCTTACCGAGGGCTAGCGCTTCGGTGAGTGTCATCTCGTGCAGCGGGCACGGGTCGGGTGAGAGGGTGCAATACGGCTCGACGCCACGGTGGTCGTCGGCTGTGGGCGTGTCGAACGGGGGCAGCTCGTTACCTGTCAGCGGCGAGATGACGTCGGCGGGCGAGTACACCTTGAAGCTGGCGCCGTAGCCATCGTCGCCTTCGAGGCGCAGCGCGTAAGAGCCCTCGGCAGGCAACGTTGCACGCACTTCCCAGTACGGAGTGGGGATGCCGTCGTGGCGACGAATGCCGGTGACGTCGGTGATGCGCAGCCGTGCGTCGTCATCAGTTTCGACCCATCCGGTCAGCGTCGCCGGACCGTTGTCCAGCATCCGCGTGTCGTCTGCCAGCGAGATGGGAAGGCGCACGTCTCCCGGCGTCAACAGCGGCTCGCTCGGAAACCGTTGGACCAGAATCCACGGCTTCGTTTCGGCGTTGTCGCCACATGCAGCGAGGAGAACGGCACTGCCTGCGGCGGTAATGACCTGACGTCGCGAGAAATCCACAACGGCACGGTACTTCGGTTGCGCCACCGATTCACAGCGTGCGAGTCTGCCGTGCGATGACCTTTGCCACACACCCAGCAGCTTCCAGCTCTGCAACCAAGTGGTCCTTCCACGGCAGCACGAACGCGCACGTGAGTTGCACGCGAGAGAGATCGTGTGCCCGCGCGGCCTCCACCAGCAGCCGTTCGGCTCCTCCCGGACCGAGGCCCTTCACCAGCCAGAGTACGCGGACCGCCACGGGTCGACTGTAACGCACCTCGACGACGAGTCGCCTAGCCCGCTCCCGCACCGGTCCGTCGCCCTCTGGTAAACCTGTCGCGGACGTGACCACCAGGGCTGATGGGCGGGCCGCGACAGGTTGGACGGAACTGGGCGCCGGATGGGACCGGGCGGGAACAGCGGCGGGACTTGCATGGTCGACGCTGGGGTCGGTGCCGTTGCGCCGGCGTACGATGCGTCCATGACAAAGCCCCTCGGCCCCTACACACCCGCAGTTCGCGCCGGCGACTGGATCATCGTCAGCGGCCAACTGGGCCTCAAAGACGGTGTGCTCGTGGAGGGTGGGGTGCCCGCGCAAACCGCGCAGGCAGTGGAAAATCTGAAGGGCCAGCTGGCCTCGATGGGCGCGACTGTGGCCGACGTGGCCAAGACGCTGTGCTTTCTCACCGATATGGAAACGTTCGCGGCGTTCAACGAGGCGTACGTTGCCGGCTTCGGCGACAGCCGCCCCGCGCGCAGCACCATCGGCGTGGCCGCGCTGCCCGCTGGCGGTGCCGTCGAGATCGAGGCCTGGGCGTTCAAACCCTTGGCTGCCGACGCCTGAGTTGTAGGCTGTTGACGTGCCTGGCGCCCTTGCAATCATCCTTGTTCTGCTGGTGTTTCCCGTGATCGCCATCATGGGTGCGGTCACCATCGCCGCGCTGCTCGGCTACCTGCTCAACCGTGATGGCGAGCAGCGCAATGCCGGCAGCGAACTGCTCGACACGAACTACTAAACGACATCGATAGCCTGGGCGACGTCATAATCTCCACAGGTTGTGACCACGACCCCGGGCCGCTTGTAACGGTGCCGGGGTCACTTCGTTTTCGGAAGACCTGCGGTCCCGTGATGAATTCAACAAATCTCGAACAAAATTGAAACAGGTGCCAGTTTCGTCGACGTCCCTGCTTGACCTTGCTTGACCGGCACCTCCGACGACAACGGCACCTCACCGCTGTCCGGGCCTGACCCGGCCTTGTCGTGGTGCTGGCAGACTGGCGACTATGCATCAGCACGACGCCTCCACCGAGGTGCTCACGCAAGCCATTGTCCGCTACGCAGTCGACCGGGTACGCATGGAGCCACCGCTCGACGGGCCCCGTACGTACGCCGAGTTACAGGCGATGGCCGGGCGTACCATCACCGAGTGCGGCCTTGGCGGCCTGGAGGCGTTGCGCCTGTTTGGCGACGTACTGGCGCCGGCGTGCATCTCGGTCGACCACCCTCGCTTCCTGTCGTTCGTGCCGTGCGCCCCTACCGAGGCCTCGATTCTGTTCGACCTCGTCGTGGGCGCCTCCAGCATCTACGGCGGTTCATGGATGGAAGGCGGCGGCGCTGTCTACGCGGAGAACGAAGCGCTGCGCTACATCGCCGACCTGGCGGGTCTGTCGCCCACAGCCGGAGGCGTGTTCGTGAGCGGCGGCACGGGCGGCAACCTGAGCGCGCTCATCGCCGCTCGATACCGCTGGCGCCTGCGCGCAGAGGGCAAGTTCGACCGCACTCGTGGCCTGATCATTTCGTCGAAGGGTGCGCACAGCAGCATCGCTTCGGCGTGCCGGGCGATGGATGCTGACGAGATCTCCGTGCCGTCCGACAGTGAGGGCCGACTGCATGTCGCCAACCTGCGCCAGACCGTCGCCGCATTGGAACCGCAGGACCGTGAGCGAGTATTCGCGGTCGTCGCGACCTGCGGTACCACCAACGCCGGTGTGATTGACGACCTGAACGCGGCGGCCGATGTGGCGGCCGAGTTGGGCGTGTGGTTCCACGTCGATGGCGCATATGGCGGCGCCGGGCTGGCGGCACCAAGCGTGCGCGTGAAGTACAACGGCATCGAGCGTTGCGACAGCTTCATCGTCGACCCGCACAAGTGGCTGTTCGCACCGTTCGACTGCTGCGCCCTGCTCTACGCCGACCCACTGGTTGCTCGCGCGGCGCACACGCAACACGCGGAGTATCTCGACGTGCTACACGCCGACGAGGGGAGTGAGGAGGACTGGAACCCCAGCGACTTCGCGCACCACCTGTCGCGTCGTGCCCGCGGCCTACCCTTCTGGTTCAGCCTCGCCACCTACGGAACGGCCGCGTACCGCGACGCCGTGGAGACCACGCTCACCGTCACTCGCGAAACCGCGCGGATGATTCGTGAGACGGCCAACTTGGAACTGCTGATGGAGCCCGAGTTAAGCATCGTGCTGTTCCGCCGCGTTGGATGGAGCCCTGCCCACTATCAGGCGTGGAGCGATGCGATGTTGGCCGCCGGTACCGCCTTCGTGGTGCCCACCGGGTGGGCCGGCGAGACCGTGTTGCGCGTGTGTATCGTCAACCCGCGCACCACCGTCGAGGACGTGCAATTGATCCTCGATTCACTTGCCTGACCTGAATTCGGAACTGAGCGAACATGGCCGATCTACTGATTCGCAATGCCCTCACTGTCGCCACCGTCGACCCGCAGCGACGCGAGCTGGTGGGTGGCTGGGTGGCCATCACCGGCAACTTGATTGAGGCCGTGGGTACCAGCACCGAGCCTGCTCCGGGGGCCACCCGCACACTCGATGCCAGTGACTGCCTGGTGACGCCCGGCTTGGTCAACTCCCACCACCACATGTTCCAAAACCTCACTCGTGCCTACCCGCCGATGACGGACAAGCCGCTTTTTGGCTGGCTGCAATCGCTGTACCCGCTGTGGCGCGCGATCGATGAGGAGTCGGTGTATGCGAGCGCATTCGTCGGCCTCGCCGAGCTTGCTCTCAGTGGGTGCACCACCAGCACCGACCACCTCTATCTACACCCACGTGGCGCGGGCGACCTTCTGAGCGCCGAGATTGCTGCGGCGCGCGAGCTGGGCGTGCGCTTCCACCCAACCCGTGGCTCGATGAGCCTCAGCCAGAAGGACGGCGGACTGCCGCCCGACGATGTGGTTGCAGATGACGACGAGATCCTGGCCGCGAGCGAGGTTGCGGTGCACGCCCATCACGACCGAAGCCACGGCGCGATGGTGCGGATCGCTCTTGCGCCGTGCAGCCCGTTCAGCGTCACTGAGCAGCTGATGGTGCGCAGTGCGGAGCTGGCCGAGCGGCTGGACGTGCGCCTGCATACGCACTTCGCCGAGAACGCCGAGGACGATGCGTTCTCGCTGGCGACCTTCGGCTGCCGGCCAATGGAATTTCTGGAACGCACCGGTTGGTGCACGGACCGCACGTGGGTGGCGCACTGCGTCATGCCCAATCACGACGAGCAGCGCCGTCTCGGAGCAGCCGGAGTCGGTGTTGCGCACTGCCCCAGCAGCAACATGATTCTTGCGTCGGGCATTGCGCCGATCGTGGCAATGCGCGCAGCCGGCGTGAAGGTCGGCCTGGGTGTCGACGGCTCGTCGTCGGCCGACAGTGCGTCGGTCTGGATGGAAGCCCGCCAGGCAATGCTGCTGGCCAAGCTGCGCGATGGTGCACACGCGGGCACGGCGCGCATGGCGCTGGAGATGGCCACGCTCGGCGGCGCCGGTTGCCTTGGCCGTGAGGGCGAGATAGGTGTGATCGAACCGGGCGCGGTGGCCGACATCGCTATCTGGAAGCTCACCGGCCCGGCGTTTGCCGGCGCACTGGCCGACCCGATTGAGGCCTGGCTGCGCTGTGGCCCGGTCAGTGCGTGGCACACGATTGTCAACGGCCGCTTCGTGGTGCGCGACGGTGAGGTGCTGCACCCCGACCTGCCGCACGTGCTGCACAGCCATGCCCGCCACTCTGCTCGCATCCAGCAGCTGGACTGAGGCGGATCGCACTCAGCGCAGGCCCTCGATGATCAGCAGCACACCGAACAGCACGAAGGTGATGGCGGCGCCGATCTTGACCACCCGCTCGGGCAGCCGGGCACCCAGCTGTTGCCCCACGGCGATGGCAAGCGCGTCGGCCGCAACCATTCCCAGGGTCGAACCTATCCACGTGCCGACCAGGCCGTTGTTCGTGGCCAGGGTGATGGTGGCCAGCATCGTCTTGTCGCCGAGTTCGGCGAGGAAGAACGCGACGCCGACAGTGATCAACACCGACCTTGTCGACCTGTCCACCCGGCTTGCCTCGTCGTCGTCGAGCTTGTCACCGCGCAACGTCCACGCCGCGAAGAGCAAGAACGCGACGCCGGCAACAACGGAGATCGCCTTCGTCGGTAGTGCCGCTCCGACGGCGGCGCCCAGCATCACGCTCACGAGGTGGATGATCGCGGTCGCGATCGTGATGGCGATGAGAATGGTGGTCGCGCGGTAGCGGGCCGCGAAGGTCATGGCCATCAACTGGCTTTTGTCGCCCAGCTCGGCGACGAAGATGATGCCGAAGCTGAGTAGAAAGGCTTCCATGATGTTCCTCCGTGGCCCTGGACCCGGAGAAGGCGGGATGCCTCGACCGGGCATCACGCGTGATGCCTGATCGAAGGTCTTGCTCACCCGAACGGTCGGGCCCGGGGACCGGGGTTCATCACCCAGCGTGTCGATCTCCCGGCGGAGAGCTACTCCCCTTCGCCGTCGCCAGGCTACTGCCGCGCCCACCCGCTTGCACATTCACTCGTGTCTCGGCCGTGACCACGTCACACCGTGGTCGAGGTGTGACGCGTGGGATCTGCACGAGGTGGGAGGTGGGCGATGCGGGCTGAGCTGCCGGAGTCCGGGGTATCGTGTCGCCTATGAACGACCAGAACAACGGCGCAGATCAGTTCCTTGTGGGAGTGTCGCTGCCTGATGCGTTGCGTGCTCAGGAGTTTCTCACGGCCGCCACCGGTCTTGCCGTCAAGGGGTCGCTGAAGCTGCGCGATGCGGTCATCGTCTCCAAGGACGCTGCTGGTCACTCGGCGGTGCGCGAGACCATCGACCCGCAGCCAGGTCGCACGGCGCTTTCCAGTGGCGTGTGGTGTGGTCTGTTGGGCCTGATGTTCGGCGGGCCAGTGGGATGGTTGGTCGGTGGCGCTGTAGGCGCCAGCATCGGTGCGGGCGCGGCGAAGGTCATCGACCTTGGTGTGCCCGACGAGTGGGTGCAGTGGTTCCGCGAGTCCGTGCAGCCCAGCACCACCACCGTCGTCTTGCTGCTGGAGAACCTTGATGTCGGCGCGCTGGCTACAGAGCTGCAGCGCTTCCCGTTTGCCCGTCTGGTGCACACCACGCTGCCGGAGTACTCGCTGCGCCGGCTGGAGGATGCTCTCGGCCAGGCGCCCACCGTGGCTGCGGCGAACGCGCCCGCTCTCAACATGCCCCCAGCCGACTTGCTGGACTGACGGGCGGGCTGCCGGTAGCCGGCGGCCGTGCCAACCTACGATGGCCGTGTGAGTACCTTGAATCGGCGAACCTTTCTGGCACTGGGCGCTGTGTTCGCGGTCAGTTGCTCGTCCAACAGATCCGGCGCCGGCGCCGGGGGCAACGCCGCGCCACCGCTGCTGCCCGCGCCGGGCGGCACTCTTGGCTCGTCACGAACGGCTATCACGTCGGTGGCAATCGTGGGCGACTCGATCACCGAAGCCAGTGTTGCGGCGTTGACCACCACGCTCACCGACGCGGGTGTCGACGACCTGCGCGTCGAGGGCAAGCGCAGCCGGCGCATTGATGTGGGCAATGGGAAGGGCGACGCCGCACTCAGCGGCGTGATCACCACCTACAACCTGCTGGCCGAGGGTGTGGACCCGGATGCGTGGGTGATTGAGCTGGGCACCAACGACGTGGGCAGCTACGCAAATGCGGATGAGTACGGCGCGCTGATCGACCTGATCACGGCCATGATTCCCGACAAGCGGTTGGTGTGGGTGAACACCTACCGCGAGCAGTATCTCGACGACACCGTGCTCTTCAACACCGTGCTGGCGGAACGGATGAAGTCTCGCGGCAACGCCGCAATAGCCGATTGGTACTCGGTGGCCTCAGCCCCCGACCAGTCGGTGCTGCGCACTGACAACCTGCACCCCAACGACAACGGCCAACTCGCGCTCAGCCTGCTGATACTGCAAGCCCTGCAACAGCTGTGAACGACAGCTTTAGTTACCCCAGCGGCTTTGGCCGAAGCGGTAGCCCACGCTGCGAACTGTCTGGATCAGGTTGGCGTGTTCTTCGCCGAGCTTGGCGCGCAGACGACGGATGTGAACGTCGACGGTGCGAGCGCCGCCGTAGTACTCGTAGCCCCACACCCGGCTGAGCAGTATCTCGCGAGTGAACACTTTGCCAGGGTTCTGAGCGAGGAACTTGAGCAGCTCGTATTCCATGTACGTGAGGTCCAGTGGGCGGCCTTCGATGCTGGCCTGGTAGGTCTCCAGGTTGAGCGCGAGGCCGCTGTACTCCACCATCTCCGGGCGTGCTTCGTTTCCACCGCGGAAGAACAGGTGGCGTAGACGTGCCTCCACTTCCACCGGGTGGAAGGGGGTGAGGCAAAAGTCGTCGAACAGTTCGTCGCGCAGTTGCAGGTCGGCCAGCTGGCCACCACTGACCAACACCATCACCGGACTGACTGGGGTATCGCGCTTGCGCAATGCGCGGCACAGCGCCCATGCGCCATCGGGGTTGGCGTCGCAGGCGATCACCGCGCCTGCCCAGCCGGTGGTCGGCTCGTTGCGGGCTGCGTCCTCGGCCGAGCTGACGGCCTTCCAGCGGTAGCCGGCGAGGTCGAGTGTGCGCGCGAGATCCGAGGGCGGTGGCTCGGGGAAGACTGCGACCAGTTCCATCTAACGAGCCTCGTTCATCACAGCGCTCGCAGATACCGATCGAACTCGAACTGGCTGACATGCGTCTTGTACGCATGCCATTCGCTGCGCTTGTTGCGGAGGAACCACTCGAAGATGTGCTCGCCGAGCGCCTCTCGCACCAGCTCCGACTTCTCCATCACTTTCAGCGAATCGCTGAGCGACTGCGGCAACGTCTCGATACTGAGCGCCGCCAGCGCGGCGTCGTCCAGTTCGAACAGGTTGGCGGCGGCCTCGGGGGCCAGCTCGTAGCCCTCAGCAATGCCCTTGAGGCCAGCGGCAAGGATGACGCTGAACGCGAGGTACGGGTTGCACGCCGGGTCTGGGCTGCGGTATTCGATACGGGTGGCGCTGGCGTTGCCGCGCTTGGGCACAGGTACCCGGATGAGGCCGCTGCGGTTGTTGCGAGCCCAGCTGATGTGCACCGGTGCTTCGAAACCGGGCACCAGTCGCTTGTAGCTGTTGACTGTCTGGTTGGTGATAGCGGTGATCTCGGCGGCGTGACGCAAGAGACCGGCCATGAACTGCTTCGCGATGGGCGACAGGTTGTACGGGTCGTCCTCGCTATAGAACGCATTGTTCTCGCCCTGGAAGAGGCTGAAGTGCATGTGCATGCCGCTGCCCTGCACGCCTTCCAGCGGCTTGGGCATGAATGTGGCGTGCACGCCCTGCTTGGCGGCGACCTCCTTCACGACCAGGCGAAAGGTCATCACACTGTCGGCCATATTGAGCGCATCGGTGTGGCGCAGATCGATCTCGTGCTGGCTGGGGGCGTCTTCGTGGAAGCTGTACTCCACGGGAATGCTCATCGTTTCCAGCGTGCGGATGGTCTCTTTGCGCAGGGTGCCCGACACGTCGGTGGTGGTCAGGTCGAAGAAGCCACCCTCGTCCAAGGGCACGGGTGCCTGGCCCTTTTCCGGCGGGGCGAAGTAGAAGAACTCGAGGTCGGGTGCGACGAAGAACGTGAAGCCCTGCTCGTGCGCGACGCGCAGGTTGCGTCGCAATACCTGGCGCGGGTCGCCCTCGAACGGCGAGCCGTCGAGGTGGTGGATGTCGCAGAACACGCGAGCCTCTACCGACTTGGGGTCGCCCCAGGGCAGCACTTCGAACGTGTTGGGATCGGGGATGGCCAGCACATCGGCTTCCTGCACACGACTGAAACCGTCGATAGCGGAGCCGTCGAACGTCATGCCGTCTTCGAGCGCGTTCTCCAGCTCGGCGGGGCTGATGGCGAAGCTCTTCAGGTTGCCCAGGACGTCGGTGAACCACAGACGAATCAGGCGAACACCGCGCTCCTCCACGGTGCGTAGCACATAGTCGCGTTGTTGATCGAGCATGAACGAACTCCCTTAGGGGCTCAAGGGACGTGCAAAGTGTGCCACGGACGCGCTGGCGGCGGCCAAGATGAGTGTGAACGCCGTGTGAACCGCCCCGGCCAGGCCCGGTCCAGGCCCGGTCCAGACCCGGTCCAGAGGGCGTAGACCGGGCAGTGCTCATTTGGCACTGTCCACGGCCCATGGGCGGGTAAGCGTGCCAGAATCGGCATGTTGACCCGCCCATGGGCGGCGGAACGTGACAGAACGGCGAGCGGAAACGGCGAAGGGATCGGCAAGCAGAAACGGCGAAGGGATCAGCCCTCGGCTGTGCCAAGTGCCGACCCCTTCGTCAGGACGATTTGTTGCTGTCAGTGTGCAATCAGCTGGCTGCGCTGCAGACCGTTTCGACGATCAAACGGGTGACGGTGTATGGGTCGCAGTTGGCGTTGGGGCGGCGGTCTTCGGCGTAGCCCTGGCCGGCGGCCTCGACCTGCCACGGGATACGGATGCTGGCGCCACGGTCAGAGACGCCGTAGCTGAACTTGTTGTACGGGGCGGTCTCGTGGGCGCCGGTCAGGCGGCTCTCGATGTCGTGGCCGTAGTTCTTGACGTGCAGGTCGATCTTCTTACCGATCGCCTTGCAGGCCGCCTCGATGGCCTTCATGTCCGTGTCTTCGCGCATGGCCTTGGTGCTGAAGTTGGTGTGCGCACCGGCGCCGTTCCAGTCGCCCTTCATCGGCTTGGCATCGAAGCTGACGACTACGTCGTAGTCCTCGGCCACACGGTGCAGCAACCAGCGGGCGACGTACATGTGGTCGCTGACGGTCACCGAGTCGGTGGCGCCAATCTGGAATTCCCACTGGCCGGGCATGACTTCGGCGTTGGTGCCTTCGATCATGAGACCAGCGTCCATGCATGCCTGCGTGTGCTCTTCAATGATCTCGCGGGCTGCAACGCGGCCAGCGCCGACGCCGCAGTAGTACTTGCCCTGCGGGGCGGGGAAGCCGCCAACGGGAAATCCCAGCGGGGTGCCGTCGAGCTTGAGGAACGTGTACTCCTGCTCGATGCCAAAGATCATCTCGTGCTTGGCGTACTTCTTCTGCGCCTTGACGGCGGCAGCGCGGGTGTTGGTGGGGTGTGCCTTGCCGTCCTTGGCGTTGCACACCTCACAGAGCACGAGGATGTTGTCGCGGCCACGGATGGGGTCGGGACAGGAGAACACCGGAGTCAGCATGCAGTCGCTGGCGTCACCGGTGGCCTGGTTGGTGGAGGAACCGTCGAAACCCCAGATGGGCGGGGTCTTGCCGTCGGCGATGATCTTGGTCTTGGAGCGCAGCAGCGGCGTGGGCTCGGTGCCGTCGATCCAGATGTACTCAGCTTGGTAGGCCACGGTGTTCCTTTTCGAAATGTTTGGGAAGGGGCGCCGACATGCTGCCCAGGTGCGATTTCAGCCCCGTTGCCCAAGTGTGAACGCTGTGTGAAGTCGCGTGCACCCCAAGACCCGATCGGCGATGGTTACGACCGCCTGCGCCACCACGCGACCGTGGCTGCCGCACCCTCCTCGAGTGGGGTCGCACGCAGCCCGAATGTCTGTTCTGTGAGCGTGCTGTCGGTGATCCACGGCTCGGCGTACTGGTACCAGGTCTCCTTCAGTTCACGCATCATCGGCACGAACAGGCCCAACGCGCTCAGCGCCGGCTTCGCAACAGCGGTCACCTTCACCGTGGTGCCTGCTTCCGTGGCGAATGCATGCACGGCCTCGCGTTGTGTCGGCGCCGGCGCGTTGGGCACATGCCACGGTTTGCCCCAGGCGCGCTCGTCCTCGGCGATGGTCACCAGCGTCTTGGCGACGTCGGCGATGTAGCTGATGCTGTGCGGTACGTTCAGCGCCCCGAGCATGCTGACCTTCTTGCCGGCGAGCACTCGGGGTAGGACCCGTTTGCCGAGTGAGGAGCCGAGCACCTGCGGTCCGTAGAAGTCGCTCGCCCGCGCCAGCGTGCCTCGCAGCCTGCCCGTTGCGTGAGCCTCCAACAGCTCGCTGGCCATGCGGGTTCGCATCGCACCCTTGGTGCCGATCGCGTTCATTGCATCGCCCTCGCGCATTGGCATGCGGCTTCCCGAGCCGAAGGCGTACAGGTTGTCCATCATCACCAGCACGGCGCCGCTGCGTTCTGCGGCGGTCATCATTGCCCGATGCATTGGTGGCCAGTCGCTGGCCCACTTGTGGTACGGCGGGTTGGCACAGTTGTAGATCGCGGCAGCGCCCGCAGCAGCGAGGCCGAGCGCGTCGGCATCGGTGGCGTCGGCCTTCAGCTTGGTGATCAGCGCGTGGTCGGGGCCGGTGCCGCTGCGGGTGACCACGGTGACGCTTTCTCCTCGGCCGGCGAGCAAGGTCGCGATTCCTGAGCCGACGGGGCCGGCACCGATGATGACGTGATGGTTCATTTGTTCACTCCTGGTTGGCGGTGCTCGCAAATGTGAGCACTGCTCTGACTCTGCCAGCGCGCGAAAGTAAATGCAAGAGCACTGCTCTCGGTTCGACGTGACACTTGCTACAGTGGCCTCGTGGCCGGTATCCGTGAGCGAGCACGTGCAGAGCACACCGCCGAGATCGTTCGGCTGGCGCGCCAGCAGTTGGAACGTGACGGTGCCGCCAACCTTTCCCTCCGCGCCATTGCTCGCGACCTGGGGATGGCCAGCTCGGCGATCTACCGCTATTTCGCCAGTCGCGACGAGCTACTGACCAGGCTGATCATCGACTCGTACGACCGGTTGGGGGAGGCGGTGGAGATTGCCGACCGCAAGGTCAAACGCCGAAGGGACTTCCTGGGCCGCTGGCGGGCGATGGCTCTCGCGATTCGTGAATGGGCAGTTGCCAACCCAGCGGAGTACTCCCTGCTGTTCGGCACACCGGTGCCCGGCTACGCAGCGCCGCAGGACACCATCGGGCCTGCCAGTCGCTACACCATCGCTCTCCTGCAACTCACCGTGGACATGGAGGCAGCGGGTCACTCCGCCACTGAGACGGTGCCGGCAGCCCTTCGGCGCGACTACGTGCGATTCCGTGATCGATTCGCCGTTCCCGCCAGCGACCAAATGATGATGAAGGGAATGACCGCGTGGGCAAGCGTGATGGGCGCGATCAACCTCGAACTCTTCGGCCACCTCCACAATGTGATCGATACTCCCGGCGCACTCTTCGAAGCAGTCATCGAGTTGCAGGGTCAGCAGCTGTTCTCCGAAACGCGTCCTTCGGGAACTAACGCGCGGTTGCGAACGTCGAAATCAGCATGAACCGTCGTAGCTTCCTCGCCGCTCTCATCGGCACACCCGCCCTCGTCGGCATCATCGCCGCCTGCGGTGATGACACCAAACAGGGCAATGACAGCCAGCAGGGCGGTGGTTACGACGTCCCAACTGATGCCGACGCCGTGGTATTTCGAATTGGCTACGAGGGTGGCTTCACCACCCCCGGCAGCCAGTTCATTCACACGCCCACGCTGCTCATTGCGGGTGACGGGCGCTCGTTCACTCCGGGCTTGACGACGCTTCAGTACCCCGGCGCTTTGCTCCCCGCCATCATGCAGGGCAGCATCACGGCCGAGGGCATCCAGAAGATCGTCAAGCTGGCCGACCTCGCCGGTCTGCTTGGCGCCATTCCGGATTACTCGTTCCCCGAGGGCCTCATGATCGCCGATGCGCCCGACACTGTCGTCTCCATCACCGCCAACGGCACGACGTTCATTCACCGGGCCAACGCCCTGGGCATTGACTCGCCTGCGGGCGGCCCCAGCACGCCCGCACGAGACAACCTCCAGGAGTTCGTGGACCTGCTGGCCAACCTGCCCGCCGCGTTGGGTGTGGAGAACGTTGGTGAGGACAAGCCGTTGGTCGCTGAGAGCTATCGATTCCAGTCGGTGGCCGTCGACCCGACTCAGTGGACGGAACCCTCGCCGACGATCGTTGCCTGGCCCTCCGGCACCGGCGTGGTGCTCGCCGACTCAACGGAATGCGCCGTCGTCCCTGCGGCGAAGGCCGACGGCCTCTTCACCGAAGCCACCCAACTGACGTTCTTTCAAGAGAATGAGCTGGTCTACCAACTCGCCGTGATCGCAGCGCTCCCTGGCGACGCCGCTTGCTGACCTATCCAGTCGTGTCGGTGGTTGCGGCCGACTCGACGGTGGGTAAGTCGAGCGGCGTGCCGTTGGACAGTGCAGTGCGAATCATTTGCATCAGTGCCTTGATCGCTACGTAGTCGGGGTGTGCTGGCTCGACCAGCGGTGGCGCAAGGCCCACCGAGTCGAACTTTTGCTCGCCGTTCTGCAAGCTCGCCAGCAGGGAGCGGGCTTCCTCGACGGACATCGAGGTGCGAACGTTGTCCTTCACTGCGTCGGCCAACTCGCCGAAACGCAACAGGAGGTCGCCAATGCCGACCTCATCGGCGATTGTTTGCAGTAGCAAACGCTGACGGTCCATGCGCTGGTAGTCGCTGTCGCCCGTGCGTGACCGTACGTACCCGAGGGCCTTGGTGCCGTCCAGGTATGTCTCGCCGGGACCAATTGTCGGAGTCAGCCGATAGTTCGAGCAGCGCAGTTTGCTCGGCATCGGCAACTCCTTGTCAATGTCGATAGTGATGCCGCCGACGGCATCCACCACCTTCACGAAGCCACACGAGTTCATCAGTGCGTAGTCGTCGAGCGTGATACCCAAGGAGAAGCTGAGCCCTTCCATCAGGGCGTGCACGCCGGCCCCGGTTCCGTACGCAGCCTTGAGTTCTTTGTCGTTCTCGACGGTGATGTAGAGCGAGTTGACGAGACCGCCTTCGGAGTCTTCGAACCCGTTCGGGTACCGCTTGGCAAGCGGCGTGCCCGGTGGGAACTGCAGGCGTTGCAGGTTGCGCGGCACCGAGACCAACGCGGCGCGACCCGATGCCTGGTGAACGAGAGCAATGATCATGGTGTCAGTGCGCAGGCCCAAGCGGTCGTCGCCCTCGTCGCTGCCCATCAGCAGGACGGTGTGGAACTCCTCCGACAAGGGGTCGATGTCCTTGCTGACGGAGCCCACGGCGGAGCCTGATGACTGCTGGAACACCGCCTGGACAACAGCACGCGCCTCCTCCATGCGGACGACGGCCAGCATTGTGGGTACCGCTAGCGCGGCGACCACGGCGCTGCCCACGAGGCGGAGACGTCGTTGTGCTGTTGGGTCGCGAATGCGATCGGACGTCAGCCATACGGCGACTATTCGACTGGTGATCGCGGCCACGGCCACGAGGACCAGGCCGCGCAGCACGTGAGGAAGCGCGAAGAGTCCAACCAGATCATCGAGGTGCTGGATGATCAGAATCAGGGCAAAGGCGGGTGCCATGACGCCAGCGATGAAAAGCAGCGCCGCGGCAATTGGCCACCGACGCCAGATGGCAAGCCCTGGAAGCGCGACAATGCCCAGCAGACCTGGCGCGGCTTGGGCTGCCGGCTCGGCCACCCGTTCCTCGGCCTCATTCTCGGCAGCAGGGATCATCGGGGATAGAAGGCTAGTGGGGTCCGCCACGCCGTAGCTGTCAGGCGCACTTCTCGGTGCTCAACACCTGCCGGTTTCAGTCGATGACCATGGTGTGCCTGAATGCGGGCGCGTTGCCGATCTCGGAGGTTGTTCGTGCGTCGATTGCTCGTGGTTGCCCTGTTCGCTGTGTCCGTCGTTCCAGTGGTGGGTGGTGCCCCAGCCGCTCGCTGTAGTACCTGATGGGCGCGTGATCGTGCTCGAGAAGGGCGGAGCGGTACGCATCCTCCAAAACGGTGTGGCGGTGGCGGGAAGCGCGCTGAACCTCCCGGTGTGCAGTACGAGCGAACGCCGGCTGCTCGGCGTCGCGCTGGACCCGGACTTCAATGCCAACGGACGCGTGTTCCTGTTCTCCACACGACCAAGTTCCAGCGCGCCCGGTGGCTGCGCCACGCGTGGCAGTACGCCGGCGACACCCACCACCATCTGCCAAGAAATCTTCGCCTACGGCCTGCGCAATCCGTGGCGATTCGCGTTCGACCCCAACACCGGCGCCACCCGCTGATGCGCTCGGTGTGACGCACAGCATCATCATGATCGGTACCGACGGGTACGGCTATGTGACCGCTTCCCCACTGGCCCCGCTGCAGCACCCTGCGTGCGGGTGCTTCTTCGTACTACGTGTCCATCGGCACCCACCTCGTTGTCGATGTCACCGGGTACTTCGTCGGGGCAAGCCCCGCATGACCAGCCGTTGGCTAGCCTTGGCGCCGTGACACGGCTGCGCATCGCCCTCGCTCAGATCAATCCGACAGTCGGCGACCTTGACGGCAACGTGGCCAAGATGTGCGCGGCCTACGACGAGGCAGAGGCGGCCGGCTGCGACATCATCGCCTTCCCAGAGCTGTCCATCACCGGCTACCCGCCGGAAGATCTGGTGCTCAAGCCCGGCTTCGTGGCCGACAACTTGGCCGCGCTCGGTCGCGTGGCCGAACACACTCGTCGGTGCGCTGCGGTGGTTGGGTACGTGGCTGCAGATCGCGACCTTTACAACGCCGCCGCAATGTGCGTGGGCGGGGAAGTGGTGGGCACCTATCGCAAGCGCCTGCTGCCCAACTACGCAGTGTTCGACGAGGCTCGTTACTTCACTCCTGGCGACGCCGGTGACCCCTACGAGCTGTACGAAATCGGTGGCGTGAAGGTGGGCATCAGCATCTGTGAGGACGTGTGGAGCCCCACCGGCCCGCTCGCCCAGCAGGCCGCCGGCGGTGCCGAGTTGAATATCAACATCAACGGTTCGCCGTACCACGCCGGCAAGTCGCATGGCCGCGAGCGGATGCTGGCCACTCGTGCTGCTGATGCCAGCTGCGCGCTCGTCTACGTCAACCAGGTGTGCGGGCAGGACGAGTTGGTGTTCGACGGCGGCAGCATGGTGTTCGACGCGGAGGGCAACCTGATCGCGCGAGCCGCCCTACTCGTCGAAGAACTGATGATTGCCGACGTGGAGATCGAGCCGGTGTATCGCAAGCGGCTGCTGGATCCGCGGGGTCGGCGCACCGAGACGCCGATGGACGTCGTGCTGATCAGCGAGCAGCCGGTGGCCCAGTCCGCGCCGGTGCCGGTGCGGATGGCCGAACTACTGGAGGCCGACGCCGAGCTGTACGCCGCCATCGTGTTGGGCACTCGCGACTACGTGGTCAAGAACGGTTTCACCGATGTGGTCGTGGCGCTGTCGGGTGGCATCGACAGCACCATCGTCGCCTGTGTCGCAGTCGATGCGTTGGGTGCCGACCACGTGCACGGCGTCTCGATGCCCTCGCGCTACAGCAGCGACCATTCGCGCACCGACGCCGCTGATCTTGCCGAGAAACTGGGCATCGATTTCTTCACGATCCCTATCGAGCCGGCGTTCTCCGCATATCTCGACATGACGGCCGACTCGTTTGCCGGTAAGGCGCCGGATCTGACCGAGGAGAATCTGCAAAGCCGCATTCGTGGCACCACCCTGATGGCGCTCTCCAACAAGTTCGGCTGGATGGTGTTGACCACCGGCAACAAAAGCGAGATCGCAGTCGGCTACTTCACCATCTACGGCGATTCCGTCGGTGGCTACGGGGTGATCAAGGACGTGCTCAAGACGCGGGTGTACGACCTGTGTCGTTACGTCAACCGGCGCGATGGTCGCGAGACCATCAACGAGCACGTGATCACCAAGCCGCCGTCGGCCGAGCTGCGCCCCGACCAGCGTGACGACCAAAGCCTTCCCCCGTATGAGGTGCTCGACCCGATTCTGGCGCTGTACGTCGAGGAAGACCGCACGGCCGCGGAGATCATCGAGATGGGTCACGACGAAGCCATCGTGCGGCGCATCTGCCGCCTGGTCGACCTCAACGAGTACAAGCGTCGCCAATGCCCGCCAGGCGTACGTGTGAGTGCGAAGGCCTTCGGCAAAGACCGCCGCCTCCCCATCACCAACGCCTACCGCGGTTGAGCCGCCAGGTCATCGCCGCAATCGACGAACCGTGAA
The DNA here is from genome assembly GCA_043740085.1 of Ilumatobacteraceae bacterium. Classification (GTDB taxonomy): domain Bacteria; phylum Actinomycetota; class Acidimicrobiia; order Acidimicrobiales; family Ilumatobacteraceae; genus UBA668. The sequence continues at coordinate 31,057 of JAYUCY010000125.1, read as the reverse complement.
TTCACGGTTGCCTACGTAGCGACCATTGAATTCAAAGTACGGGGCCGAAGCATCGCGACCCTCACGCGAGGTGCGCGGCGCGGCGGCGTTCTAGCGTGAGGAAGGCCGTCACGGTGGCGACGGCTAGGGCCGCGCACATGGCGGCGGGCCAAGCAATGCCGTGGCTTTCGTAGAGTTGTGTCGCGGGAATGCTGGCGACGGCTCGGCCCAGCGTGCCGGCGGTGAACATCAACGCCATGCCACGCGCAGGCGAGCCTGGCACCGCCGCGGTGCCGAGCGGGATTGCGCTGACGATGCCGAATTCGAAGGCGGCGATGGCCACAATGAGCAGCGGCAGGCCGATGACAAGGTGCTCGTGCCACAGCGCCAGCCCGATGCCGGCGGGGATCATCATTGCTGCACCAGCCGCCGCACTGCGCTCCTTGCCCCACCGGTCGGTATGACGAGCCGACGTGATGGATGCGATGAGCTCGCCGAACCCGAGGCCGAACGCGACAGCACTCAGCATCGCAGGGGTGAAGTCGAACGAATCGTCGAGCCAGCTGCCCAGCGTCACGAACAGCACCTGGCTCGAGGCCATCAGGCAGAACATCGCACACATCAACACGGCGACTTCGCGCACAACTACCGGCTCGCGAGCCGTGCGGCCAGCGCGTGTGTGAGGCCCGGAGTCCGGTGGGATTCGTTTCGAGATCACGCCGGCCATGCACAGCACCGCTGCCGCGCCCAGGCCGTAGCCAACGCGCCAGTTGGTGGCGGCGGTGACCAAGCCCATGGCCGTCACACCGACCAGTAGGCCGAGTGCCCATGAGGTCTCTGTGATGCCCATGACTCGACTGCGCTGCTCATACGGCACACGGTCTGAGAGCCATGCGCCGAGGCCGAGATCGAACATCACCTTGCTCTGCGCGATGACGATCAGCGCGACCGCAAACATGGCAGGGTGGACGCTGCTGGCGGCCAAGGTGGTGCCGGCCGCGACGCCGAGAAGCCCAACGACCAGCGCCGTCCGGCGGTGCATCCGTTCGACGATCTCTCCGTTGAACGGTGACAGAAGGCCGGACAGTTCGCTGATTGCGAGCGCAACTCCGATGCCAGCGAGCGTGGTCCCGTTCCCGCGAGCGATGGTGGCCAGGAACGGCACCGCGAATCGAAAACAACCGTTGACCATCGTGCGCGCGACGGTGAGCCCGGTGATGCGAGAACGCACCTCATCAGGAAACGAATCACCAAGAGCACGCTGCAGCACCCCGTGACCATATCCAGCAGTCATCGCGGTACTTGCTTCGGTATCCTTCTGCACCCGTGGCCCTGATTGTGCAGAAGTACGGCGGTACGTCCGTCGCCGACCCCGACCGCATTCGTGCCGTCGCCGAAAACATCGCCTTCACCAAGCGGCATGGCAACGACGTCATCGTCGTGCCCAGCGCGATGGGTAAGTCCACTGACAACCTGATCAAGCTGGCCAACGAAGTTTCCACCATCCAGCCCGGTCGCGAGCTCGACATGCTGATCACCACCGGCGAGCGCATCAGCATGGCGTTGCTGTGTATGGCGTTGGCCGACCTGGGCATTGAGGCGAAGAGCTTCACGGGCAGCCAGGCGGGAATCATCACCGACACGGTGCACACCAAGGCCAAGATCCTGGAGGTCAAGGGCGACCGTGTGCGCGCGGCCCTCGCCGACGGCAAGGTCTGCGTGGTGGCCGGCTTTCAGGGCATCAGTACCGAGAAGGAAATCACGTCGCTCGGTCGTGGCGGCAGCGACACCACTGCGGTGGCGCTGGCGGCCTCCTTGAAGGCCGACAGCTGCGAGATCTACACCGATGTCACCGGAGTCTTCACCGCCGACCCGCGCATCGTTCCCCAGGCGCGCAAGCTGGCTCACGTCAACTTCGACGAAATGCTCGAGATGGCCGGCGCCGGCAGCAAAGTGCTCGCGCTGCGCAGCGTCGAGTTCGCCCGTAATCACAACGTTCCCATCCATGTCCGTTCCGCCTTCACCTGGGAGCACGGCACGTGGGTCACGTCACAGGAGCCCAACATGGAAGACCCCATCATCTCCGGCGTAGTCACCGACGTCAGCGAAGCGAAGGTCACCGTTGTTGCGGTGCCCGACCGGCCGGGTATCTCGGCCGCGCTGTTCGAGCCGCTGGCCGCTGCCAACGTCAACGTCGACATGATCGTGCAGAACACCAGCCATGACGGCACCACCGACATCAGCTTCACGATGCCCAAGGCCGACTTCGCCACCGCCGAGTCGATCGTGGCTCGCGTGGCTGCGGAGATCGGCGCTGCCGGTGTGGAGCACGACGCCAACATTGCCAAGCTCAGCTTGGTGGGCGCGGGCATGAAGACCAGCCCCGGCATCGCCGCCAAGATGTTCCGCACGCTGGCCGACGAGAGCGTCAACATACAGATGATCAGCACCAGCACGATTCGTATCAGTGTGGTCACCAGCGCCGCCGACCTTGAGCGGGCCGCACGCGCGCTGCATACTGCCTTCGGTCTCGATTCTGGCCAGGCCTACTCGGCGCCGCTTCCCGAACGAAAGTGATCGATGTCTATCGGGTGCGCGGTACCGACCGGTGGCGGCCTGCCACACTGGTGCCCTCATGACACGCCGTAGACAGCACGTGCCCTGGAAGGCCGCCGGCACCGCCTCCGAGAACGAGCATTCGGCCGATGACGTGGTTCGTGAAACCGGGTGGGTGTTCAACAACGTCACCGGCAGCGAGCTGAGCCTGGCCGAGTTCGTCACCACCGGCGACAACGAGACGGTTGCTTACCTCGAGGCTTTCGGAGTGCTCTCACCCGATGCGCTGCAGCAGACGATGGTAGAGATCGGTAGCGGCATCGGCCGGATGACGGCCAGCTTCTCGCGCCTGTTTGCGAAGGTCATCGCCTGCGACCTCGACGCGGCCTTCCTTGAGCGTTGCCGCGAGACGGTCGCGCAATTCGGCCTGCCCGAGCGGTTGCAGACCAGCCATGTGGCCGACGGTCGCACTCTCGGCCTGCCCGACAATTCGACCGATCTGGTGTTCAGCTACATCACGTTGCAGCACTGCCACCATGACGACGGTCTTGCGTTGACACGGGAAGCGGTGCGGGTCACCAAGCCGGGTGGGCATATCGCCCTGAACTTCCGCACGTGGGTTTCGCAGGATGTTGTGCTGTGGCCGGCGGGCAAGATCGTGCGTGCGTCGTGGCGTCTGCCGCGCGTCGGTCCAATCATTGCGCAGCGTCGGTTACCGGCCCGGCTGGGTTGGCAGGCCAACCGTCTGACGCCGAAGGAGGTGCTGGCCACGGTCGGCGCGTCGCTCACCGACGTCCGTATTTTCCGTGGGCCCAAGCGACGCGGGTTCGGTATGCCGGGTGCCACTGACCGCACCTTCGAAGGTGTACATCGCAGCCACTGGTGGGTTGTCGCTACCGTCAGGTGAGGGATGGCGGAGCGATTATTCCGGCCCGCGGTACCTGGCCCGCAGTTAGCCTTGCTGCCATGAGAATTGGTGTCGTCGGCGCAACCGGCCAGGTGGGTGCAGCAATACGTTCCATCCTTGCCGAGCGTAATTTCCCCGTATCCGAGATCCGTTACTTCGCGTCGGCCCGCAGTGCCGGCACTACTTTGCCGTGGCTGGGTACCGACATCATCGTCGAAGATGCATCGCTTGCCGACCCGACTGGCCTTGAGGTCGTGCTGTTCTCCGCCGGCGCCACGTCCTCGAAGGAACTGGCACCGAAGTTCGCGGCCGCGGGTGTCACTGTCATCGACAATTCGTCGGCGTGGCGCATGCATCCCGACGTGCCGTTGGTCGTCAGCGAAGTGAACCCTGGTGAGATTGCCAACGCTCGCATCGGCATCATCGCCAACCCCAACTGCACCACGATGGCCGCCATGCCGGTGCTCAAGCCGTTGCACGTCGAGGCTGGCCTCGTTCGGCTCATCGCCGCCACGTACCAGGCTGTCAGCGGCGGCGGTCTGTCTGGCGTCGACGAGCTCGACAAGCAGGCTCGCGAAGTTGTCGATCGCGCTCGACTGCTTGCCTACGACGGTGAAGCCGTGGTGTATCCGACCCCCACGAAGTTCGCCAAGCCGATTGCGTTCAACGTGCTGCCGTACGCCGGTAGCTATGTGAACGACGGCTCGCTGGAGACCGACGAAGAGCAGAAGCTGCGCAACGAGACCCGCAAGATTCTGAACATTCCCGGCCTGCGGGTCAGTGGTACGTGCGTGCGTGTGCCGGTCTTCACCGGGCACTCGCTCAGCATCAACGCCGAGTTCGAGCGCCCCATCTCGGTGGCCCGAGCGACGGAGCTGCTGGGTAGCGCACCGGGCGTACAGCTGCTGGATGTGCCAACACCACTGGAGGCTGCCGGCAAGGACGCCTGCTACGTCGGCCGCATTCGCCAGGACACCTCGCTGGATGACGGCGTCAACGACGGGCGCGGCCTGGTGCTTTTCCTCAGCAACGACAACCTGCGCAAGGGTGCCGCCCTCAACGCAGTCCAAATCGCCGAACTCCTCCTCTAGCCCACGCATGGATCTGGCTGAGTTGCAAGCTGTCATAGAGCGCACCTTTGGTGCCCGCGACCGGGTCCGCGGGGTACCTGCTTCAGTGGCATGGCTGGCGGAGGAAGTCGGTGAGCTGGCTCAGGCCGTCCGCAAGGGCAGCTACGACCAGCAGGTACACGAGTTCGGCGACGTGATTGCCTGGGTCGCCACGCTGGCCAACCAGATGGGCGTCGACCTCACCGAAGCCGTGCAGCGCTACGCCAACGGCTGCCCCCGCTGCAACGCCATCCCTTGCGTCTGTGCGCGAATCGGCACCGAAAACGACAGCGGCCCGAGCCACTCTGGCGAGTGACTCGGGCCGAACTGGTCGGGGTGAGAAGATTTGAACTTCCGGCCTCCACGTCCCGAACGTGGCGCGCTAACCAAGCTGCGCTACACCCCGTAGCAAGCAACGATGCTACCCCGCGACCGGCGCTTCTTCCTCAGCCGTGTCGGCGCTGAGCTCGTCGGTAGCGGCCTCAACTGAGGGCTCAACCGCGACCTCGATGACGGGCCCGGCCAGGGCAGCGCGGACCGCTCGCTTCAGCGTGAGCGGGTCGTAGGGCTTCACGAGCCAGCCGTCGGCGGCGCAGCGCTTGGCGAGGTGCACGTCGGCCTGACGGTCGAGCAGCATCAGCACCTTCACATGCGGGGCCATGCCGGCGCTGGCGTCCAGCCGCAGGTCCATGGTGACGGCCATGCCGCCCTTTGACCCGATCTGCAAGTCGAGAATCACCAGGTCGGGCGTGCGATCGGCGACGACCGCGGCGACTGCGCGACCCTCACGAACAATGGTGAACGACACGTCGGGGCCGCCGAGGGCAGCGGTGACGTTGTTGACGACGTAGTCAGCATCAGTGGCGACGAGATAGTGCACGCCCCGACGTTACCGGGTAGGCCCTGCTCAGTCGAAGCGTCGTTCAGTCAAACAGGATCGCGCGAATGGTGGACAGTGCGTCGAGCGTGTGGACGTCGCCAGGCAGGGTCTGCACCCAGGTGGTGTGGGTGCCCCCAGGAACGCCAGTGGCGACAAGCAGGTCGGCCGCCTGCTCGCGCTCGGTGGCCGCATTCATGCGCAGCTCTACCAGGTTGTCGTACAACGCGGCGACGGCAGCTGGGCGGGGGCGCCTCGCTGGGGGTTCGCCGAACGTGGGAGTGCAGCGGTTGACGACGACCGCCGCCACCTCCAGATCGCTGGACGCAAGGCGGTCGGCGAAGTAACAGGCCTCCTCGATCGTGTCGGTGCGTGGTGAGGCGACCAGCACGAAACGGGTGACGTCGCTGTGCAGCAGGGCCATCACCTCGTCGGCTCGTTGGCGAAAGCCGGTCTCCATGCCGCCGAACGCCTGGAAGAACGCGACCGCATCGGCCAACACATCGCCACCGACCACCTTGCCGATCGTGCGCAGGATCGGCTGGGCGGCGATGTTGAGCACCTTCATTCCGCGGCGGGTCGGCATCATCAGCAGCTTGAACAGGGGGTGATCGATGAACTTGGTAATCGTGCCCGGCGCATCCAGGAAGTCAAGTGCATTGCGGGTGGGGGGAGTGTCGACGATGACGAGATCGAAGCGGTCGTCGTTGTGGAGTGCGTGCAACCGCTCGGCCGCCATGTACTCCTGGGTGCCGCTCAGCGACCCCGCCACGTTGCGGTAGAAGCCGTTGGCGAGAATCCGCTCTGCCTGTTCGTGGTCGGCGGCGTTGGCGCGTACCAGCCCGTCGAAGGTGGTGGCGGTGTCGAGCATCAGCGCCCACAGCTCGCCGTTGCCCGGCACGTCCAGCTTGGTCGGCTCATTGCCGAGTCCGCCGGGCACGCCAAGTGCGTCGGCAAGTCGCTTCGCCGGGTCGATGGTGACGACGACGGCCCGCCTACCGAGCAGTGCGGCCTGCAGCCCGAGCGCCGCCGCGCACGTGGTCTTGCCGACGCCACCCGAGCCGCAGCAGACCAACACCTCGGCGCTCGCGATGTGCTCAGCCAACGTGGTCGCCGTGTTGTTGACATTCTCATCGTCAGGCATCTCGTCGTCAGGCATCACGTCGTCAGGCATCACGGCGCGGCCCATTCGTCGGCGAGCGTGTCGATGGAGTCGCTCGTCAGGCCGGAGCCGGGCACGGTGGGCAGGTGCAGTTGCGGCAGGGCGAGTTCGTCGGCCAGGCGGGCGCACTCGGCACCGTGTAGCGCACGGCGAGCGTTGCGGAACTCCCCAGCCAGTCGCATTGGGCTGTCCGCCAGGGCTGCGTCCACGTCGAGTATGGCCCCGATGTCAACACTGTTGACCACCACTGGGCCCAGGTGCACGCCCACCCGTTCCTCCAGGGCGTACGCAGTCTCCACGGCCTCGTTGACCGGCGTGGTCTCGGGCAGCGTCACCAACACCACCTGGCAGCGGGCAGGGTCGGTCAGCATCGCCAGCACTTCGGTGGCCTGACTGTTGATGGGGCCGCTGCGCACGCTGGCCAGCAGGCTCTTCGCAGCCAGCAGGAAGGTGATGGCGTGGCCGGCGGCCGGGCCGTCGACGATCACCAGGTCGTAGAGGCCGCTGCGTTCCAACTGCTTGACCTTACCGAGCACGACGATGTCGTCGATTCCCGGCGACGCAGTGGCGACCACATCGATAATGCCCCGCGACGCAAGCCGTTTGGTGACCCGCGACAGGCCGTGAGTGTCGAGATATTCGGCCAGCGCAGCGGTGGCGGAGAGCTGCTGCACCTCCACATCGGGCAGCAAATCGCCCAGAGTGGGCTTTCCGTCCAGTTCCACCACCAGCACACGAAGTCCGCGACGGATTGCGGCTCGCGCAAGAACAGCGGTTACCGTGGTCTTCCCAACGCCACCCTTGCCGGCCACTATGGCCACCCTGGCGGTGGTGAGGAACTGCAGCGGATCCACGCTCTTCGGAGGCACTTGTGCGCAGACTAGCGATCACCCTTCTCCTTGCCCCGTTTGTGGGGCTAGTTGGGCTGTCTCTTCTTGGGGGCGCAGCAGCGGCTGGCAGCCCGGTTGGCGCCACAATGCCACCAGATTCAACGGTTTCGAGCGATTCAACCGCCACTGGAACGACGGGGTCAACAGCTGCCGATTTGGCCCCGGTCGACGTGCTCCAGGTCTCCGGCCTGTTCGATGCCGTGACGGTGCAGTCCATCGAGGAAGCCATTTCGCGCAGTGAAGGCAACGGCTCGCAGGCACTGATCCTGCAGCTCAACACCGGCGGTTCGGTGGTCAGCACTGCCGACATGCGGCACCTCCTGCAGCGTGTGGCCGACGCGAAGATCGCCATCGGCGTCTGGGTCGGCCAGTCGCGCGACGCCCGTGCCTATGGGCAGCCGGCACAGTTGTTTGGTGTCGCCGACGTCACCGCGATGGTCGCCGGCAGTCGTATTGGCTACACGGGCGATCTGCTGGCGCTGGACGGCACCATCGTCGACCTCGGTGCTGGCGGCGATCGTTTGCGCAACGGCTCGATGTCGTTCTCGCAGGCGCGCAAGCTGAACGTGCTGCGGCTGGAGACGTCGGATGAGGGCGTGCCGACTGTGAAGAGCATGGTGCTGGCGATGGACGGCGCCGTCGTGTCGGTCGGCGGCGTCGATGGAGTCGCGCTGAACACGGTGACCGAGGAGCTCAACGATCAGGGCAAGACGGAGAACGTCGCTACGCTCGTGCGCTTCTCCGGCCTCGGCCTGATCGAAGAGATGTTTCACACGGTGGCCAGTCCGCCCATCGCCTACCTGTTCTTCGTCATCGGTGTCTGCCTGCTGATCTTCGAGTTCTTCACCGCCGGTGTCGGTGTTGCCGGCTTCGTTGGCGCGGTGCTGACCATCTTCGGGTGCTATGGCTTCTCGGCCCTGCCGGTGCGGCCGTTCGCGGTTGCGCTGGTCGTGCTGGCCATGCTTGCGTTCGCCATCGATGTGCAGGTGGGTATCCCACGACTCTGGACCGGTGTGGGCACCGCTCTGTTCGTGCTCGGGTCGTGGTTCCTCTACGAACCCCTGCCGGGCAACGAACTGCGGTTGGGTCTGTTCACGCTGTTCGTGGTGATCGCCGGTGTACTGCTCACCTTCGTGGTTGGTATGCCGTCGATGGTGCGCACGCGGTTCTCCACACCCACCATCGGTCGCGAGTGGATCATCGGCTCCACCGGCGTTGCGATTGGTGCGATCAGTCCCGAAGGCATCGTGCAGGTTGGTGAGAGCAAGTGGCGGGCGCGTACCAACCGGGCCACTCCGTTGGCCGCCGGCGACGAACTGCGCGTGGTTGCGATCGACGGCGTGACGCTGGAAGTCGAACCACTGGAAGGCGCAGCGCGCGACTATCGCGAGCGCCGGCCGAAGGGCGACGGCGCCGTGACTGAGGCGGTCGTCGAGGTGACTGCTGTTCAGATCGAGGAACAGCAGCACTGATGTCGCGAGTTGCGGTGGTGGACCGCCGCACATTCGTGCAAGGGCGTGTCGCCTGCTACAGCGTGGCGGGTGAGGGTTTACCGGTGGTGCTACTGCACGGCTGGGCGCTGGCGCACCACACCTACCGCAACGTGATCGAGACCATCGCCGCACAGGGTTGTCAGGTGATTGCCCCGGCCATGCCCGGCTTTGGCGGCACGTCCGACCTTCCCGGTAATGCGTTCTCGTTGCGCGGCTATGCACAGTGGGTGGCCGACCTATTGGATTCGCTCGACATCGAGGAGCCGGCCGTCGTCGTTGGCCACTCGTTCGGTGGTGGCGTGGCGGTTCGGCTGGCGCACGACTTCCGGTCGCGGGTACGCAGCCTGGTGTTGGTCAACTCGATCGGCGGCTCGTCGTGGCGCAGCGGGCATGGTTTGCGCAGCATCGCCGAGCGGCCGCTGTGGGACTGGGGCTTGCACTTTCCTGGCGACGTGTGGCCCATCCGTCAGGCCACCCGCGTGCTGCCGGTGGTGGCGGAAGACTTCCTTCCCAACCTGCTCCGCAACCCGCGGGCGATCGTGAAGGTCGCCAACCTTGCCCGTAGGGCCGATGTTCGCACGGAGCTGGAGTCGCTGCGCGACAGTGGTATGTCGATCAGCATCATCTGGGGCACCCGCGACGGCATCATTCCGCGCGAATCCTTCGAGGCGCTGTGCATCGCTTCGGGTGTCGAGGGCACCATCGTGGAGGGCTCGCACAGCTGGCTGCTCGCCGACCCGCAAAAGTTCGGCGAAGTCATCACCAACGACGTGAGAGTCGCCCAAGCCGCGCGCGATCTGGAAAAGGCCGCGCCGGAAGGCAAGCGCAAGGGCTTACGACGAGTCCAGAGTCTGTCCACCCGCCGCCGCCCCGAGGCGGCCGGCGAAGAGTTGTCCCCGCAATTGTGAATTCAAAGCACCGTACGTACCGTTCCGTGAATTCAAACTTGCGCCCGCAACGACTGATTGACGCCGTCGACTTCGCCTAGATCTGGGGAAGCTTGGGGCCGGCGATTCTTAGGTCGGCTCTTCTTCTGGTGATGCCTCTGGCGTCCAATTCGGTGGCGAGGGGGACGGCGTGCTTTCTTGTGTTGCCCATCGCTTCGCGAAGCTGCGACATTGTGAAGCCTTCGGGGTTGGTGCGGAGCAACCTGGCTGCAGCGTGGGCGGCGATATCGATGGCTGACGGGTGGAAGTAGAGGCCGTCGCTCTCGACGACCAGTTTGCGGCGCACCAACTCGCGCAGCTGTGTCTTGTCGACCCCGACCGAGTCGGGTGGGGACATCCCGCCTGCCAACAACTCGGCGAGAAACGGATGGTCGGCCAGCGGATCCTTCGCCGCCACAGGGCGTGCCCGGCCGGCTTCGATGGCGACGCCGTCCAACGTGGCGACCGTTGCCCGCTCGCGCTCGTCGAGCGAGGCCAGGTCGAGGCCCAACTCGTCGGCTGCCGTGACCCGCTCGCGCAGCGAGGCTTGCGTCGCGATCAGAGCCGCTGGCGAAACCACCCACGCACCAACCGTCGGTGCGCGGCGTTCGCCGGTGATTGCCTGCAGATCATCGACGGTCACCCAACCGCGCTCATCGATCACACGGTCTACGCTGCGATCGGGCTGTGCTTTCGATGCGGGCCGAACCGGGGCAACGTCGAGGACCTCGCCGCCACCGACCGTCTCGTCGCGACCGGACTCACGCAACACAAAGCGGTCGCCGGGCATCAGCGGCAATGCGGCTCCTAGGTGCAAACGCACCAACCCCGCGTTGCCAGGTGCCAGTGACTGACTGCCCAGTACCCGCAGTTTCACCGGGAACTCGCCGGACCCGATGTACGCGGCATATGCACCGCGACGCGATACGACGTGGTCGAGCGATGACAGCACCGTCAGGCTCGCATCGAAGCGAGTCGTCGGCCGCCATTGCGCGGGCACCACGACGGCGTCGCCCCGGCGAAGCTCGGTGTGATCGACACCGACCAGGTTGAGCGCAACACGATTGCCCGGCCCGATCGATTCGTGGCGCTCGCCGTGCGACTGTACCGACCGAATGCGTACTGCGTGATCTCCGGCGTGGAGAAGGTCGTCGGCTGAAACGGCGCCGCCGGTGAGTGTGCCGGTGACGACGGTGCCGCTGCCCTTGGCGGCGAACACTCGGTCAATCCACAGCCGCGGCCGCCTGTGGTCACGTGCGGTCGGCGTTGTGGCGACGAGTGTTGCCAGCGCGCTGCGAATGTCGTCCATCCCTGTGCCGGTGGTTGCGCTGACGGCAACGATCGGAGCATCGGCGAGAAACGTGCCGGCGAGGTGATCGCGCACGTCCATCTCCTGCAGCTCGCGCCATTCATCGTCGACAAGGTCCGCCTTCGTCAGTGCTACCAGACCGTGTCGCAAACCGACCAGCTCGAGGATGCGGAGGTGCTCCTCGCTCTGCGGCTTCCACCCTTCCGTCGCCGCAACCACAAACATGCATGCGTCCACGCCGCCGACACCGGCGAGCATGTTGCGCAGGAAGCGAACGTGGCCGGGTACGTCGATGAAGCTGACCCCTTCACCATCGGCCAGCGTGGTGTGCGCGAAGCCGAGGTCGATCGTGAGGCCGCGTCGCCGCTCCTCTTCAAATCGGTCCGGGTTGGTGCCAGTGAGCGCCTGCACCAACGACGACTTGCCATGGTCGACGTGGCCCGCGGTCGCAACGACTCGCATGGCCTAAAGGCCGCTGAGCGCGACGGCCAGCACGCCGTCGTCGGACGGATTTACGGTGCGCAGGTCGAGCAGCGTGGCACCTTCGCGAGAGCGAGCGATGATCGGCGGCGCACCGCTGCGGAGTGCAACGAGGTGATCGCCCGCCACCCTGATCGCGACCGAGGGGATGACGGTGCCGGGTGCAGAGCCAGCGCCTGGTACCGCTTCGCTGGGCACCACTTCCCCCACACCCGTGGTCGCCACAAGTTCGTGCGCGCGCATCGACAGGTCGTTGATGGTCGCGCTCGCCATCTGCCAGAACGGCACGTCGGTCGCAGCTGTCTTGGCGAGGTATGACAGTGCAAGTTGTTGCATTGCGAACAACACGTGCCCGCCGGGCCGCAGCGCGCGAGCCAACGGGTGCCTCATGCACGCAGCCACCAAGTCGGCGCGGCCAGCGATCACCCCGGCCTGAGGGCCGCCCATCAACTTGTCGCCGCTGAATGTCACCAGCGCAGCGCCGGCGGCGAGCGACTGACGCGCCGCCGGCTCGCCGGCCAACCATGCGGGTGGCGGACCACCCAGCCAGGGACAATTGGCGTCGATCAGTCCGCTGCCAATGTCGGCGACGACGGGTACGCCTAGGGTCGCAAGTTGCGCGACCGGCGTGTCCTCGACGAAGCCTTCGATGCGGTAGTTGGAGGGGTGTACCTTCAAGATCAGCGCCGCGTAGGCGTTCTTGCGCGCCAGCGCCTTCGAGTAGTCGCTGAGCCGTGTGCGGTTCGTGGTGCCGACATCAACGAGGTGTGCGCCGCTCTGCTCCATCACTTCTGGCACGCGGAACCCACCGCCGATCTCGACGCTTTCGCCGCGGCTGACGAGCACCTGCCGATCGTGGGCGAGTGCTGCCAGCACCAAGAGCACCGCGGCCGCGTTGTTGTTGACGACCATCGCCGCCTCAGCGCCGCACAGCGTCGCGAGTAAACCGCCAACCGCCTGCTGCCGCGACCCGCGTTCGCCGGTTGTCAGGTCGTACTCCACGTTGATGGCTTGCGACGGATGCGTGAACGCAACGGGTGCTCTTCCGAGGTTGGTGTGCAGCAACACTCCGGTCGCGTTGATCACGGGCGACAGCAGTGATCGTCGAAAGTTCACCGCTCGGGAAACGGCGGCCGACTCGTCATACTCTTGCGGCCCGGCCGCGATCGCGGCGCGGGCCAGCTCGACACACACCGCATGCGGCAGCCCGCTAGCTGTCGCCATCGCCCGCGCCAGCCGGTCGACAGAAGGTGGACGACCAGCGCTCATCGCACCCGATCGTACCGCGGGTCGCTGACCTGGCACCGTCCGTCGCCCATGGGCGGAGGAAGGTGACAGCGGGGGCCCGACGAGTGCGCTGGACCTGGGGCGGGTGGACTGCTCGTAAGCTGGTGTGATGTTGGCTGTGGCGATTGTGCAACTTGACCCTGAGCTGGCGCTGCCCAGCTACGCCCACCCGGGTGATGCCGGGCTCGACCTGCGGGCACGCGAGGACGGCGTCGTGGCTGCGGCCGGCGGCCGCCTGCTGATGCCGACGGGTATCTGCATCGCCATCCCGATTGGGTTCGCGGGGTTCGTGTTGCCGCGCAGTGGCAACGCACTCAAGCACGGCCTGACCGTCGCCAACGCACCAGGTCTCATCGACTCGGCCTACCGCGGCGAGATCAAAGTCATTCTGCTCAACACTGACCCGCGCGCGCCGTTCCACATCGAACGCGGCGACCGCATCGCACAGCTCGTGCTGCAGCGCGTGGAGGAAGCGCAGTGGACCATCGTCAACTCGCTGGACGGCGACGGCGGCGGCGACGACCGCGGCGGCGGATTCGGTCATTCCGGCAGTGCCTGAACCGGCAGTGCCTGACCAGCCCAGTGCGGTTAGCGCCAGGCGAAGACTGGCTGTTCTAACTCGTTGACTCGCTCGTTGGCTTTGCCGTCGAGGGCGACCAGGCGGAACTGCAGCAGCACGGCGCCGGTTGGCGCGTGGATCAGGTTGCGGCCGATGGGCAGCTGCACCACCGGACGGTCGCTCTCCGGAATGTTCACGAAGCGAGGTGAGTCGTCTCGCTGCAGCTCGGCCAATCCGACTCGATACGCGTGCGCCACCTCGCTGGGTTCGGGCCGAACTTCCACGTCGCCTGCGGCCCACAGCACGACGGGCGTGATCGTGTAGCCCGACCGTGTGATGTAGTCGTCGAGCCGACCCAACACGGCGTCGTGGCCCAGGGCCAAGCCCAGCTCTTCGTCCAGTTCGCGCAGGGCAGTTTCCTCAGCGGTCTCGCCCGGGTCCACCCGTCCGCCGGGCAGCGCCCATTGGCCACCGTGATTGGTCAAGGTTGCCGCGCGCCGACAGATCAGGAACGCGGCGCCACCAGCAACGTGATTGACAGACCCATCGAAACCCGTCACATCGCCGGGCACCGACGACATGTTGTCGGGTAGGTTCGCCGACCAATACGGATCGTCGGGGTCGCTGCCCGCAACGCTGTTGACCACCACGATGGCAACGGCGGCTCGCTTCTCCGCGCCCTGCGGCACGGGCAGCAGTGCGTGGGCCGCAAGGTTGCGGGCGAGCCGGTCGCGCAGAGCATCGTCGTGTGGAATCACGTCGTGTGGAATCACGTGTTGTGGGATCACACAGCCACCATACGCATCGGGGTGTACGCGGGCCGAGGTCGCACGGCAGACTGTCCCGCATGGATCTGACGGTCGCGGTCACGCCGCTGTACTTGGGCTCAATGGCGTGGGAGCAACGCTCCCTCAAGAAGCGCGCCGAGCTCGAAGGCCCCAGCTCGGCGGACTACCTGCGCCCAGACACCACCGCCAGCCTGAGCATGGCGGTGTTGAGCCTCAGCACTCCGATTACCGTCGGTCTTGCCAGCTACGCCGTCCCCTTCCGCACCCGAACAGGGCGCGGCCGCAGCGGCCGCATCGGACAAGTCATCGTCGTCATTGCCGTCGCAGCTGCGGCGGCCACCACCATCGCCGACGTCGTCGCGAACCGTGCGGATACCGCAACCGAAGCTGGCCGCCGGGCGAAGGCGCGGGCGCGTAAGGTCGCCGGGGTCGGTGGCGTGGCAGCGCTTGCCGCCGGCGGACTAGCCCTCACCGCAACGACGGCTTCCCTCACCAGCATGAAGCGGATGTGGCGCAAGGGCGGCGCCCGCGACATGGGCACCGGCGTGCTGCCGTGGACGATAGCGATGGTGTGGTGGGACCTTGCGTACTACTGGAACCATCGCGTGATGCACGAGGTGCGAGGCATGTGGGCCATTCACGTGCCGCACCACAGCAGCGAGCACTACAACCTGTCCACTGCGCTGCGTCAGCCCGTCGCCGGTGCCTTCGGTGTCTGGGTGCCCTACGGCCTGGCCGCGCGTGCGGGTGTGCGCCCGTCCATCATCGAGACCTCTCGTGCGCTGAACCTGATTTACCAATACTGGATTCATACCGACACCATCCGTACCCTCGGCGCGTGCGAAGCGGTGCTGAACACGCCGTCGCATCACCGTGTCCATCACGGTCGCAACAAGCGCTACATCGACCGCAACCACGCCGGTATTTTGATGATCTGGGATCGCCTCTTCGGTACCTTCCAACGTGAAGAGCCCGACGAGCCGGTGGTCTACGGGCTCACCAAAAACATCGAGGCCTACAACCTGTGGAAGGTCAGTACGCACGAGTACCGCGACATGTTCCGCGACGTGGCCCGCAGCACTGGCTGGCGCGACCGTTTTGGCTTCGTGTTGCGCACTCCGGGCTGGGCCTACGCCCGACGAGCCGAGCTCAACGGAGGCTTGAGTTAGCTGGCGGCGGCTTCGGTGGCGGTGTCCAGCGCGGCCGCACGCTGTGCCCGAGTGACCCGCCCGAGGAACTCGAGTAGCACTCGGTTGAACGTGGATGCATGCTCGACCATGAACCCGTGAGCCGCGCCGGAAATGACCACCAGCTCGGAGTTCGGCATCCGCTCGGCGATCTCTTCGCTGTCGCCGCGAGGCGTCAGGATGTCTTGGTTGCCCACCAGCACGAGTGTCGGCGCGGTGACCAGCGAGAGTTGATCGGCGATGGAGTCGTCAACATCGAGGATGGCTCTCACCTGGGCGACGAATGCATGCGACGTGCGCCCCATAGCCAGCGGGCCCAGCCAACCGAACGCGGGCAGCAGCCGGCGGAACGAACGCGGGCCGATCACCCAACGAGCGGCCTCGCGTGTCATCGCGCCAATACCCTGTTCGGTGGCGGCGGTGGCCCAGCCGGCGAGCAGTTCGCGCCGCCACGGATGATTGCGGCAGGCGGTGCACGCAAGTGTGAGCGACATCACGCGCTCGGGGTACTTGAGGCCAATGATCTGTGTGATCGCACCGCCCATGGAGGCACCCACGATGTGCGCCTTCTCCACGCCAACCTGGTCGAGCACGGCGATTGCGTCGTCGGCCATCTGCTCCAGCGAGTAGGTGCCGAACGGCTTGTCACTGCGGCCGGCGCCTCGGTTATCCAACGCGATCACCCGGTACTGCAACGCCAGCGGAAAGCGCTGCATGTCCCAGCCGTGCTTGTCGGCGCCGAGGCCCTGGATCATCAGCACCGGCGTCGCGCCGGCGCGGCCAAGAACTTCGTAGTGCAGGCGAATGCCGTCGGTAGCGCGGGCGTAGGGCATGGGTCAGCCTTCCGCCAGCCAGTCGATGGGGGCGACGCCGGTTTGGATGCCACCAAAGCCGTCGAGCATTCGCTGCAGGTGATGCCGCACCTGATCGGCCAGCTCCACTTCGGCCAGCGGACCCCGACGTTTACGTCGCGCTCTGACAGCCGGGCCAACCTCCACGCGTGCAGCGCGGCCAATCGTGCTGCTCATGGTCGCCACAGGGAACACGGGAACGCCGGCGACCACAGCTGGGCCGATGAGCTCGTGCGGCACGTTGCCAGCGTTGCGCGGGTGCGACGTACCTCGAGCAGCGACCAGTACGAGTTGATTGTGGGAGAGCGCGCTCAACACGTCGGCCGGCGTGGCCAGCAGGCCACCGATGCGCCGCATGAACGGCCCGATCGGCGCGATGTCGGGGCGGCCAACAAACCGAACCGGGCGCTCGGTCTCTTCGCTGAGCGCCAGCGCGGCGTAGACGGCACTGAGCGAGTACCGACGCGAGTTACATACCAGCAGTGCGCCGGTGTGGGCGGGCAGGTAGTGCGCACCGCCAACGGTGATGGACCAGCGCAACTTGGCGAAGGGAGCGAGCGCACCGATCAAGTGGGGGTCGCGGCCGTAGTCATCGACTGAGTGTGTGGGCCAGGCTGCTCGTAGCGGCTCGGCCAGCGCATTGCCGGCGCGGGCGGCGGCCTTCACGGGGAACTCGATGAGATGTGCCATCAGGCCGCGGCCTCCTGAATGCTGCCGATGCGCACGACGCTCTCCCACGCATACAAATGGTCGATGACCTCTGGCGTGCTGAGTGCGGGACTGAAGCCGAGCACGTCGAGCGCCGTGGCGCCATCGGCCAGGCGGCCGCGATGCATCAGCTCGACGACGTGATCGGGAATAGGTGCGCCGAACACGTGGCTGAGCTTCGAGGCGATACGCCACTCGGGCCCGACCATCGGCAGCGGCACCCGCTTGCCGCGCATGATGGCCTGCAGCGTGGTGATTGCGCCCGGTGCAACGATGTTGACCGGCTCGTCCAGCCGAGAAGCGGCCGCGAGGACGAACGCACGTGCCGCGTCGCCATCTTCGATGACCGCGAACGGCGAGTCGGCGAACAGGCTGAACGGCACGACTGGCTGGCGCAGTAGCCGACCAAGGGGACTGGGCACGTGCTTGCCCAGCACCGGAGCGAGGCGCAGCTTGCCGACCGCAATGCCGACTCGCTTGCCGACCTCGCGAGCTTGCCGCTCAACGTTGGCCAGCATCAGTCCGTACTCGCTTGTGGGGTGTAGGGGCGCCGACTCAGTAGGCCGCGTGGCCGAATTGCGCTCGCGTCCGTAGACCTCAATGCCGCTCCGCACGACCATGCCTTCTAGCGCCGGGCACTCTGCCGCGGCGCCAATGATGGCGGTGGCTGCGTCGGCCGTGAACTTGCGGGCGTGGGCCAGGCCGGCGCGTGCGTCGGGCTCCCACACACTCAAGTTGATCACCACATGGGGGTTGAACTTGGTGACGACTTCGACGATGCGTTCTCGTTGCGAAGGTTGCAGAAGGTGAAACTCCGCCTTGCGCAGGCGGCGACGCGGAGGATCGACGTCAATGCCTACCAGGGCGCCCACCCAGGGTTCTGCCTCAAGCTTGGCGGCCACAAGCGAGCCGAGTTCGCCGCCCATGCCGCTGACCAGTACCCGCTGTCCGCGCACACAGTCAGGCTAGCTGTTCACTCACCGTTCACATTGATTGCAAAGCGCACGTACACCTCGGTGCTCGGCCCACCCGACCGCCGTCGGGCCGGTCAACCCAAGCCGCGCGAGTCCTGCTTCAGCGCTGTGTCAACCGAGAGGGCCGCGGCAACAACCAGTGCATTGAGCGGCTGGGGAATCTGCCCATGGATCTGCACGACGTAGTTGTCGGCAGTGGTGAACAGCGTCTTGGCGATGCCCTCAAAGGTCTTGGTGATGCGGGCGACTTCCTGCCCGGTGTGGTCCTCAATGCGGAAGTTCCAAGCTCGCCAGTTCTCGGCCTTGATCGCGCCATATGTGTGGCCGCCGGCCTGCAGCGAGAAGTGGACCTTGCCGAACACGTTGTCCTGCACGATGCGACCAATCTCCTGATCGTTGCCATCGCTGACGATGACGGTGCTCTTCATCACCTTTGCTGGGCGGGTGAGCCGCAGCAGCACTTGGCCCTGCCCGTTGGTGATCTCCAGCTTGTGCGTCATGAACTGGTCGAGGCTGGTGAGCAGGCGCAGTGCTTTCTTCGCCGCGCTCTGGCCGACCTGATTGACCGCAGCCAACTGTTGGCCGTCTTTGTTGAACACGCTGTACTGGTTATTCAGCTCGATGATCTTTGCCTTCTGGTTCACCACCAGAATCGGCTCGGTAAAGATGGTGCCGGTGCCCTCAAACGCCACTCCGGAAACGGCCGCGCCGCGATGCTTCTCCTGGCTGTACAGCTGCTGTTGAATCTTCGCCGCGTCACCCTCGTTGCCGACGGTCATCGCATTGTCGAAACGGTCGAGGCGTGACTGTTGCAGAGGGTCGGTGCCTTGTACGCCGTTGGTGGTGACGTGGTCGGTCCAGGCCTGGCCGTCCCAGTAACGCATTTGGTGGCGACCCATCGGGTCCGGATACCAGTTCGCGGGAGTGCTGCTCATTGCGCCATCGTAGGCCTGTTGTGGAGCGGAGCTAGCCGTTACTCAGCTCGGTCGTTACTCAGCTCGGTCGTTACTCAGCTCAGTGAAGTTCGTGCGCCATGAGGATGACCTCACGAGCGAACGGGTCGAGCTGACGCTTGGCGATGCGCTCGGTGAGGTTGATGACCGTCGACGGATCGTCGACCATGCCGCTCCACCGGATGTAGCCGCCCATGATGCCGATGATCTTGTCGTCGACCGACTCGTTGTGCGCGATGACCTTCGTGCTGGCCTCGAGCAAGGTATGGATCTCCGTATAGAACGCCTTCAGCCACATGCCAAGGTCGTCGGTACCGGTGAACGGGCGGTGCAGGAATGGCATGCCCAGCTCGTCGTAGTTGTGCAGGTTGTGCGTGGCCGGGATGATGCTGACGACGCAGCCGAAGCCGTTTTCGCGCAACCAGATGATCTCTTCCTGGCGACGGACGCGACGATGATTGTCGCCGTACCCGCCGGGGCGTTCACACACCGCAAGTTTGTCTTTCATGAACCACGTGAAGTTGCGCGGCGTGATACCCAGCGCCCACTTCCCGCGCAGCCTGGGAGGCATGAGCCTTCCTCCACGTGTAGTGCCAACGAATGTCGGCTCAGGTTACTCGGTGCGCAGCCTGTTCGTCGGGGCGAAGCGATAGCCGCTGCTGATGTCGCTCTACGCGGCGCCCGCCACCGACCTCCGTGGCCACCGCGTGGCCCCGCGCCACCTGCAGGACGCGCTCGACGGTGGCCGCGTCGGGGGGGTGCGCACCGGCCAGCCAACGGCGCACCGCCCGGCGGGCAAGCGCAACGGGGGCGGCTGCCAACGCCCTGGCGTCGGTGGGGTCGACTGCTGCTGCCAGCGTGTTCAGTAGCTCGTCCTCGTCGCGGGCCAGGCCCGCCTGTCGGGCCAACACCGGCGTGAGGTCACGCTGCGAGAGCTGCGCCATCAGCGGCAGCAGTTCGTGTCGCACGCGATTCCGAAGGTGCCGTGGTTCCAGGTTTGACGGATCGTTGACCACCGGCAGTTGCAGTACCGCGCACAGTTCGACCGTCTCGCTGCGGCGCAGGTTCAGGATCGGATGGCGATGCCCGGGACGCATTGCCGCCAGCCCGCTGGTGGACGCGCCCCGCAGCAGGTTGACGAGCACGGTCTCGGCCTGATCGTCGGCGGTGTGGCCGGTGAGTACATCGTCGGGCAGCACTGCGTATCGCGCCTCCCGTGCGCGTGCCTCCAGATTCGAGCCGTCGACCAGATCCACTCGTTCCGCGCGAAACGCGGCGCCCATCCGGAGTGCGTTCTCATGCACAATGTCGGCCTCATTCACCGAACCCACTCGCAACCCGTGGTCGACATGAACGGCGGTGACCCGCAAGCCGGCGGCGATAGCGAGCGCCAGAAGTGCGGTTGAATCCGCACCGCCGGAGACCGCGCAGGTGACAGCGGTTCCAGTCGGAGGAAATGTGCAACGGACGAGCAGCGCGGCCACGTGGTTGTCGTTCGGCATCGCGTTCGACATCAGCGGCTGCCGGCGCCGGTCAGTCGTCGCGCTTGTTCCGCTTGCCCGGGTACTGCGGCGCCACGACCATCTTGATGTAACCCACGACGAACGCAATCAGCAGGCCGGCGCCGACGATGGAGAGAAGGGCACCGAGCCACCAGTGGAAGATCACCGCAAACATGTTGCCAGCGTAGCCACCCGGGGTGCAGCCGCGACCAATTCGTCAACCCAAAGCGTCGACGAAGGTCTGGTCAGCCGATCTTGCCGTCGCCGTCGAAATCTTCGCCGAAGCACAGTTCGATCTTGGAGAGCAGCCCGGGCGGCATCTCGTCGTTCTTGCACTTGGCGCTGATCACCGTGCGCAGCTCGGCGTGAAAATCGAACGCCTGCAGGCAATCGAGGCAGCCCCCAAGGTGCGACTGAATAGCCGCGCGAGTGTCGTCGCCGAGTTCATCGTCGAGAAAGGTTTCAAGCTCGCGGAGAGTTTCGTTGCAGTCAGCCATCGGTCAGTTGGTGGTCGGGCTCGGGAGTTCGCACGAGCAGGCCTCGTTCAGTTGCGAAGTCTAGTAACGCCTTCTGCATCGCTTTTCTTCCCCGATGCAACCGCGACATCACGGTGCCGATGGGAATGTCCAGCATCTCAGCAATTTCCTTGTAGGAAAAGTCCTCCACATCGGCCAGCAGCACCGGCATCCGGAACGATTCGGGCAGGGCCTCGAGTGCGTTCTTCACCTCGTCGTCGGTGAAGAGCTCGAACAGCGTGTCTTCTGCACTGCGGCTGGCAACATCGACACCGCTGATGCGCTTGTAGAGGTACAGGTCTTCGACGTCGTCGAGATCCGTCTCCTGTACCCGCCGCTGCTTCGCGCGGTAGCTGTTGATGAACGTGTTGGTGAGAATGCGGAACAGCCAGGCGCGCAGGTTGGTGCCATCCGTGAAGTTCGCGTACCCGCGGTATGCCCGCAGGTAGGTCTCTTGCACCAGGTCCTCGGCGTCGGTTCGGCTGCGGGTCATACGAACTGCCGCGCTGTACAGCTGCGGCGCGTATTGCATCGCTTCCTTCACAAACTCCTGCTGGTCAGCCATCAGGGGCACCATACCCCAACCTCCTCAACCCCAAACCTTCGCATCCGAAGGCCGCTGGGTCAGAGTTCGGTCTGGTGAGTTTCTACGAACGCATCGATGGCGACGACGAAGCGCTCGAGCATGTCGGCGAAGACTGGTAGCTCGTCGCGCCCGTATTGATTGAGAATGAAGGTCAGCAGCTCGCTTCGACGCGCCGCCACGGTCTCATAGACGCCGCGGCCTCTCTCAGTAATTTCTACCCGCACTACTCGCCCGTCGTCGGCGCTGGCGACGCGCTTGGCGAGGCCCGCATTGACCAGCCGCTGTACCGCGCGAGTGGCGGTGGAGGGTTCGACGCGCAATGCATCAGCCAGTTCGGACATGCGCCATGCTGGCCGCAGGGCCAGCAAGTCGAGGGTGTCCATCTGGCCCTGCTCGATCGGTTCTCTTCCGCTGCTGTAGAGGTAGTCGCGTAGACCAGATGTGGACGAACCACGACGAACCTCGCGCCACGCGAGGCCGATGCGCACGGCGAGATGGTGGAGCTCGCGGCGGCGAGGATCGGTGGGAACGGTCGACATGAGTGGCGTTACAGTACCCACGATGGACGACCCCTCCGGTAACTCTGCTGCCGATGGTGCCTCCCGTACCGGGCAGGACACCGATCGCGTGCCCACGCCGCTTGATGCGTTGCAGGTGATTGCCTCCAGCGACGTGATGCTGACACCCACGCTGCGCCATGTGGAGATGTACACGATGCGCGGTCTGTTGACGCTGCTGTGGCACGAGCCGGCCGAAGGCGTTGCCGCGCAGCCGGGCGCGTTGGTGCTGTGCGGTGGTGCCATGGGTGGTCTTCTCGGGCCCGGCGACGCGCTCTATCACCGGCTCGGTGAAGAGTGGTCGCGTCGCGGTGTCGCAGTGTTGCGCGTCAGCTATCGCAAACCCGACGACCTCGACCTGTGCTGCGTAGATCTGGCTGCTGCCGTGCAACTTGCTATTGGCGGTGCGGGCGCCGACAAGGTGGTGCTGATGGGTCACAGCTTTGGCGGTGCCGTCGCAGTTCGTGTCGGGGTTGGCCTCAACGAGATGGTCGCCGGCATCGTCACGTTCGCAACTCAGTCGGCGGGCTGTGAGGTGGCAGGCGGGTTGGCCGAGACGCCGCTACTGCTGTTCCACGGCGAGCGCGACGAGATCCTTCCCATCGAAGCCAGCGAGATGGTGAGCATGATTGCCGGCACCGGTGAGCTGGTGCGCCTACCTGGCGACGGTCACCTGCTGGCAAAGAGCGACGACATCATCTGGGACCGTCTGCAGGAGTGGCTGCCGCCGCTCGTCCTGCGCCGCTGATCACCGACCGCGCAGGGCACTATCGTCGCTGGTCATGCAACGGTTGACGATCGTGTTGGTAGTGCCGCTGTTCTTTGCTGCTTGCTCGGGCGACGAGACCTCTTCACCCGCCGCAACGACCTTGCCCGCGACCGTGTGCGTGACCACGCCGGCGCCAGAGGGCCGGCTGGTGCACGTCACCCTCGACGACGTCGTGGGTGGCTTTGGCAGCCTCGGCTCTCGTGCCAATAGCGGGCTGACAGCGGGTGTCGTTCGCGTTGAGCTGGAGGCCGACGCGGAGAATGCCGGCCCGGCATCGGTTCGCATCATGAAAGACGGCGTAGAGATGGCCACGATCGCGGGCGTAGCGGCCAGCACGACCTGCGGTGTCGATCTGGAGGTCACCGTTGGCACCTATCAGATCCTTGGCGACGCCGACCAGGACGTCGAGTTCGAGGTCACTGCGGGCGATTGACTGGAGCCCAAGAGGAGAATCGAACTCCTGACCTACGCATTACGAGTGCGTTGCTCTACCGACTGAGCTACCTGGGCGACGGGCAGCAATGCTAGCGGTCGGCCCCTGACGAGCCCACCCGATTCCTCTACTGATCAGCCGTGACGCCGCCGTCAGGCTGCCAGGCATCGGCTGCGACCAGCCACGAGTCGTTGCGCTGCTGGGGAGGTCGGGACGCGGTCCGTGCGGCTCGTACACGGGTTGCGGTACGCGAGGAACTCGAGCAGCTGCTTCACCCCATCCCATGTGCGCATGTTGAGATCGCTGGAAGGTCGAGCAGCAACGCTTGCAGTAGCAGCGTTTCGTTGGGGTTTCGATCCAACGAATCCAGCGCTACGTGGATGCGCTGCACGGCTTGTACAGCAGCATCGGGGCGCGGGAGATGACCTGCCACGAGCGCGTCGCGGTAGGCGCCAGCCATGACAGCCAGACCACTGCGCAGCTCGTCCACCCGGTGGCGGCGCAGCTCTCGCTTGTGCCGTTCTTCTAGCTGCTTGCGGCCACTGCCGCGCTCGCCAACGGCGGCGACCCGGGCCTCCAATGCGGTTGCTTCGTCGGCTTGGCGGGCGGCCAGGGGTGCGGCGGCGGCCTCGATCAGCGTGTTGAGTTCGGTGACCAGCGCCACCACGTTGGTGCCGGTGCCATCCAGTCGTTGGGGGATGGTGGTGAAGGCTTCCCGGCGCGCCATCAGCCCGGTGTCGGTGGCGAGCACGCGGGCGCGGGTGAGATCGCCGCCTGCTGCGGTGGATGCCTGCGTAGCAGACTCGGCGGTTGTGCCTTCGGCGATGAGCACGTCGCGAATTGTTGCCTCGGGGATCGACGAGAACTCGATGCGCACACAACGTGACGCGACGGTGATCAGTTCGGGCGGTACCTGGTCCGCAAGAACGATGAAGATTGTGCTGGCCGGCGGCTCCTCGATGGTCTTCAACAGGCGAGCAGCGCCTTCGGCTTCCAAGAGGTGAAACTCGTGGAGCAGCATCACCTTGCGGCTGCTTTCAATCGGCGCGAGCGATGCGTTGCGGATGATCTCCGAGACTTGCTCCTTCGAGATCCGCGCGCCGACGCGTTCGACCTCGCGCACGTCGGGGTGTTCGCCGGCCAACGCCAGCCTGGCGCCGCGTGAGTCGGGCTCGTCGTAACCGGTGAGCAGGAGCGCAGCGAATGCCCTTGCGGCCTCGTCCTTGGTGCTGCCGGGAGGGCCGACGAACAGGTAGGCGTGTACGGGTGCCGCTGCGGCGCGGGTGAGCTGGTCGACCGCGCGAGATTGACCGACAACCCCGTCCCACACTGACTTCGCGTACTCGGCGAACATCAGATACCCAAACGTTCTTTCACCGCTCGGCGAATCGCGCGGGCAACACCGTCCATCGACTTCGAACCGTCGATGATGACCCACCGCTCGGGCTCGCCGGCAGCCAGGTGCTGGAACCCGTCGCGGACGCGCCGGTGGAACCCGTCGCCCTCTTGCTCGAAACGGTCCAGCTGGCGGCCACGCATGCGCCGCTCGAGCACCTCCGGGTCGGCGTCGAGGAGCAGCACAAGATCGGGCCAGTGTGTGCCCACCGCCCACTTGTTGAGCCGGCGCACTTCGGCCAACGGCAGCTCGCGGCCGTAGCCCTGATACGCAAGCGTGGAATACACGCTGCGGTCGCTGACGACGTGCCGCCCAGCTGCGAGCGCGGGCGCCACTACCTCGTGGATGTGCTGGGCGCGGTCAGCCGCGATGAGCAATGCTTCGGCCCGGTGCGAAAGGTTGGTCACCGCGGTGTCGTGCAGGATCGTGCGAATGCGCAGGCCAATGGCTGTGCCACCGGTTTCACGAGTGAGAACGGCGTCGAGGGCCGTCGCCAACCGGGCCGCGTGCGTGCTCTTTCCGCACCCTTCGGCTCCTTCGAGCGTGATGTAGCGACCGGTTGACATATCCGGGGCACCATACCCATCGAGACGCGGTAGTCTGTGAATGAGATTTGTATCCCGAAATGTGAGACATCGATGTGGATCATTGTTACGCTGATTGCCGCTGGATTCCAGACGGCGCGCACCGCACTCCAACACCGTCTGCGAGCGCTGCTATCGGTCAGCGGGGCGGGCTTCGTGCGCTACCTCTACGGCGCGCCGTTATCGGCGCTGGCGGTGCTGGTGGCATGGTCCAGTGGTGTCGAGTGGCCCCATATCGCCGTCCGTTTTTGGCCGACCATCCTCGGCGGTGGCATTGCGCAGATCCTCGGCACCGTGTGCCTCATCCGCGCGTTCGATGCTCGCAACTTTGCGGTTGGCACGGTCTTCGCCAAAACGGAGGTGGTGCAGGTCGCGCTGCTGTCGTGGGTGCTGCTCGGCGAACCACTGCGATGGGGCGGCTGGTTCGGGGCCGCGATCTGCATGGTGGGTGTCGCTCTCTTGGCGACGAAGGGGCGGCGATTCACGTGGGCGGCGATCCGGCAGCCCGCCGCGCTGTACGGGCTGGCCGCTGGCGGACTCTTCGGGCTGGCCTCGATCGGCATCCGAGGCGCAACGAAGGCGCTCGATGGCGGACCGATCGTGATGCACGCGATTGTGACCTTGGCAGTGATGAACTCGATGCAGACCATCGTCCACGGTGGCTACCTGGTGGCCTGCGAGCGAGACCAGATTCGTCTGACTTTTGTCCACTGGCGTTCGAGTGCGGTGGTCGGCGTGCTGAGTGTGTGCGGCTCGGCCGGGTGGGCGCTGGCGCTGGCGCTGGAGAACGCGGCAAAGGTGCGCACCCTGGGCCAGGTGGAACTGCTGTTCACGTTCGCCGTCTCGCGCTGGTGGCTGAAGGACCGCCATACGCGGGCTGAGTTGGCAGCCAGCGGCCTGGTTGCCCTCGGCGTAGTGACCGTTGTCCTGCTCGGCTAAGACTTTGCGAGGGTTCCAGTGACGTGGGGTGCGCTTGGAACCCTCGGGTCAGGCCTTCTTGGAGGCCGCAGCCTTCTTGGCAGGGGCTCTCTTCGCTGCGACGGCTTTCTTGGGAGCCGCCTTCTTCGCCGGCGCAGCTTTCTTGGCGGCGGCCTTCTTGGTGGCCGAGGCTTTGCGGCCGGCGGTGCCGCCCTTTTCGATGATGGCCTCGCGACGAATCACCAGCAGTTCGAACGCACGCTCGGGCTCCATCGCATCCAAGCGGTCGCCCTTCGACAGCGACGCATTCGTTTCGCCGTCGGTGACGTACACACCGAACTTGCCGTCCTTGGCAACGACCGACCTGCCGCTGACCGGGTCGTTGCCAAACTCGCGCAGCGGACCCTTGGCGGCCATGTTGGCGCCGCCACGACGGAAGACCTTCGGCTGACTGAAGATCGCGATCG
Organism: Ilumatobacteraceae bacterium; assembly: GCA_043740085.1. GTDB lineage: Bacteria > Actinomycetota > Acidimicrobiia > Acidimicrobiales > Ilumatobacteraceae > UBA668. The sequence goes on along the minus strand of JAYUCY010000125.1, from coordinate 4,335 downwards.
CCTCATCCAACGTGATGGTGAGCAGTTGCTCCTCGTTGGTGATGTTGCGGAAGTCCTTGCCCTTTTGGACGTACGGCCCGTAGCGGCCGTTGTTGGCCATGATCGCTTCGCTGTCGGCGGGGTGAATGCCGATCGTGCGCGGCAGCTGCAACAGCTCCTTGGCATCGTTGATGCTGACTCGCTCGAAGACCATCGTCTTGAACAGGCTGGCCATCTTCGGCTTTTCGAGACCGGGTGGCAGATTGTCGGGTGCACCCCACTGCACGTACGGCCCATAGCGGCCATTCTTGGCGAACACCGGGAACCCGTCGAGCTCCCCGATCGGCTCGTCGCTCTTCGGAGCCGACAGCAGCCTCAGCGCAACTTCCACGGTCAGCTCGTCGGGCGTGAGGTCGTCGGGCACGCTGGCCGTGTCCTCGCCGCGCTTGACGTACGGCCCGTACTTGCCGGGCTTGACCACAATCTCGTTGCCGTCGGGGTCGAGGCCGATGGGGAAGGTGTTGATCTCGGCCGCGTCGATGTGGTCGAGGTTTTCGGTGACGAGCCGCTTCAGGCCGGGCATCGCGTCCCGCGCCGGAACGGTGTCGTCGGAGCCGAAGTAAAAGTGCTGCAGCCAGTCCTGCTTCTTCAGTTCGTTGCGCGCGATCGCGTCGAGGTCTTCATCGATGCGGGCAGTGAACTTGTAATCGACCAGTTCTTCGAAGTGCTGCTCCATCAGGCCGACGACGGCAAACGCGGTCCAGGTGGGAACCAGCGCCTGGCCCTTCTTCCACACGTAGCCGCGGTCTTGCACGGTCTGGATGATGGAGGCCCAGGTGGATGGTCGACCGATCTCCAACTCGTCGAGCCGCTTGACCAACGAGGCCTCGGTGTAGCGAGCGGGTGGCAAGGTGGCGTGGCCGTTCGGGGTCAGCTCGGTAACGGGCACCTGCTGGCCAACCGTGAGCGGCGGCAGTAGGGCTTCTTTGTAGTCGTCGGCTTCGGCCTCGTCGGTGCTCTCCACGTAGACCTGGCGGTAGCCGGGGAAGGTGATGGTGGTGCCGCTGGCAGCGAACTCGCAATCGGTTCCGCCGGTCACGGCGCCAAGCCGCACAGAGACGGTGGTGCCCGAGGCATCGGCCATTTGGGTTGCGAGGGTGCGCTGCCAGATCATCCGGTAGAGCGACATCTCCTGGCCGTTCAGCTCGTTGGCAACGGCCTCGGGGGAGCGAAGTGGTGTGGCCGGGCGAATGGCCTCGTGGGCCTCCTGCGCGTTCTTGCTCTTGCTGGTGAACTGGCGTGGGGCGGCTGACAGGAACTGCTGCCCGTAGGTGCGCTGCACTTCGGCCCGCACGGCGCCCAGCGCCTCGGAGGACAGTGCCACGCTGTCGGTACGCATGTAGGTGATGTAGCCACGCTCGTAGAGGCCCTGAGCGATACGCATGACCTGCGCTGCACCAAGGCGCAGCTTGCGGCCGCCCTCCTGCTGCAGTGTGCTGGTCATAAACGGGGCCTTGGCGCTGCTGCGATACGGCTTCTCCTCCACCGAGCGAACGGTGAAGTCGGCGCTTGCCAACGCGGTAGCCAGCGCTCGCGCGCGGGCTTCGTCGACCACGACGATGTTCTTCTTCGGTTGCCCGTCGGGGGTGAAGTCTTTGCCGGATGCAACCTTGCTGCCATCAAGCGCGACCAGCGAGGCGCTGAACGACGGCGAGGTGCCGGTGACCAGATCGATATCCCAGTAGCCGGCGGTGACGAAGGCGATGCGCTCCCGCTCGCGTTCGACGATCAGGCGAACGGACGGGCTCTGCACCCGGCCCGCGGACAGGCCGCGATTCACGCGGCGCCAGAGGACGGGCGATACCTCATACCCATAGAGACGATCGAGCAAGCGGCGGGTCTCGGCTGCATCGACCAAGCCGTAGTCGAGGCCGCGTGGGTTGGCGACGGCATGGTCGATTGCGCTCTTGGTGATTTCGTGAAAGACCATCCGCTTGACGGGAATCTTCGGCTTCAAATACTCGAGGAGGTGCCAACTGATGGCTTCGCCCTCGCGATCCTCGTCCGTCGCGAGATAGAGCTCGCTGGCGTCCTTCATGGCCGCTCGGAGGTCCTTGACGACTTCCTTGCCGCGCACCGTCAGCTCGTACGTGGGCTTGAAGCCGTTATCGACGTCGATCGACAAACCTTTGCTCGGAAGATCGGCTACGTGGCCCACCGAGGCGCGCACGTCGAACCCCGCGCCGAGGAACTTGGCGAGGGTTTTCGCCTTGGCTGGCGATTCGACGATGACGAGTGGCTTGGGCATTGGGAGGCATCCCTACGTGACGCGACCCCTCCGTGTCAAGGCGTGAGGCGTCAGGACGATTCGGTTGTTGCGCCGGCGAGCGCCGATTCGACGAGTTCCGCGACATTCTCCGGACCGCCCTCGGCGTGCGCTTCGGGGTGTGTGCCTTCGACGTTGAGGCGCGGCAGCACTCGGTCGAGCCACTTGGGAATCCACCAGTTGCGATCGCCCAGTAGTTCCATCGTGGCAGGCACGAGGACCATGCGCACGATGGTTGCGTCGACGAACACGGCGACGGCCATACCGAGACCGAACAGCTTCAGATTGCGATCGTCGCCCAGTACGAAGGCCGAGAAGACGCACACCATGATGATGGCGGCGGCGGTGATGACTCGGGCGGTCGCGGCGAGGCCGTCGGCCACGGCGGTGGCGTTGTCGCCGGTGCGGTCGAACTCTTCCTTCATACGTGAGAGTAGGAAGACCTCGTAGTCCATGGACAGACCAAAGACGATCGCGAACAACATCATCGGCGCCCATGCCTCAACCGGGCCGGCCTTGTCGACGCCGATCAGGCCCAGGCCCCAACCCCACTGGAAGATGGCGACAATGACGCCATACGCCGCACCGACCGACAACAGGTTCATGACGACGGCCTTGAGCGGCACGAGCAGGCTGCGGAAGACGACCATCAGCAGCAGGAAGCTGAGCACGAGTACTGCCCCGATCAGGATCGGCAAACGGCCGCTGATGTAGGTGGCGAAGTCGATACCGCCGGCGGTGAACCCGCCCACGTTGACCTTGATGCCGGTGGTGGGCAGCACATCGTCGCGAAGGCGGTGAACCAGATTGGCAGTGGCCTCATCCTGCGGTGCCGTCTTGGGGTACACGACCCACGACCATGTGCTCTCGCCAATCTGTGTGCCGGGCGAGAAGAAGGCCACGTCGGCGTCCGCGCCCAGTGCGGCGTCGACAACGGCGGCGCTCTCTGCGGTTGTCGCGGTGTCGGTGCTGACCAGGTAGAGCGGGCCGTTGCTGCCAGGACCGAAACTGTCGGCGACCAGGTCGTATGCGCTGCGGACGGTGGTCGCTTTCGGGGCATTGCCTTCGTCACCGAAGCCAAGACGGATGCCAAACAACGGCAGCGACAGCGCAATCAAAATGCCGGCAGCGGCCAGCAATGCGGGCCACGGACGATGCTGGATGAACCGGCTCCAGCGGTACCAACCCTGCTGCTCGCGGGGCTTCTCTGCCCGATGCGGCAGGGCCACGCGCAACGCGTGGCCGAAAGGGAGCCAGCCAGCCACCATGATCAGTACTGCGCCCAGTAGGCCGAGTCCCAGCAGCTGGCCCAGGTCGTCGACGATGACGCCGACGATGCCGCACAGTACGACCAGCAGAACGGCCGCGGCCGCCGCGCGAGTGGTGGTACGAATGCGCGTGCCGGTGAAACCGAGCAGTGCCGGCAGCAGGGTGATGGATGCGATCATCATCACCAGCACGCCAGTGGCGCCGGCCACAGCGAGACCGCGTACGAAGGACAGGCCCATGATGAACAGACCGAGCAGCGAAATCATGACGGTGATACCAGCGAAGATGACTGCGCGACCACTGGAGTCGACCGCCGCGATTGTCGCTGTCTCCGGATCTTCGCCCATGTCAAGGTGCTCTCGATATCTGCTGACGATGAACAGCGCATAGTCGATACCCACGCCAAGCCCGATCATCGCGGCCATCTGCGGACCGAACTCGGGGATCGAGAACCCGTTGGAGGAGATTCCGACGATGGCCATCGCAACACCCAAGCCGGCAAGGGCGGTGCCGATGGGCAAGCCCATAGCGACGACAGAACCGAACGCGATGAGGAGCACGATGACGGCGGCGAGAATGCCTAGGATTTCACTTGCGGGGAACTTGAACGCGGCGAACACCTGGCCGCCGTACTCAATGCGCAGGCCGGGCACAGACACCTTGTCGCCAATGGCAATGATCTCCTTGCCGAGCTTCTGCGTCGCGGCCTGGTCCATCTTCGATACCGACAGCTGAGCGAACGAGACGTCTTGGCCAAGCGT
>JAYUCY010000124.1:0-37422 GCA_043740085.1 Ilumatobacteraceae bacterium | reverse complement strand
TGGTACGGCACCACCCACGGCCTCGCGGCTGTGAGCCTGCGCTACTTCAACGCCGCCGGAGCCAGCACCGATGGCGCCATCGGTGAGGACTGGAGCCGATCACAGAACCTGGTACCGCTGGTGATGAAAGCCACCCTGGGCAAGAGCGGGCCGGTGCGAATATTCGGCACCGACTACCCCACCGCCGACGGCACCTGCATCCGCGATTACATCCACATCGAAGACCTGGCCGACGCACACGTGCGTGCCCTCGACTACCTGGGCACCGGCGGCGCCACCACCGCCCTCAACGTGGGCACCGGTATTGGCAGCAGCGTGTTCGACATCGTTCACGCCACCGAGCGAATCAGCGGGCACACCGTTCCCTACGAGGTCGGGCCGCGTCGGGCCGGCGACCCGGTGCAGACCTACGCCGACGCCACCAAGGTGCACGCAACGCTCGGCTGGGCCGCCACCCACACACTCGACGACATCATCGAATCCGCCTGGCAGTGGCACTCCGCCCACCCCGACGGCATGCCCGCCTGACCCCAGTCACTCAACCCCAGAGATCTCGGCGAGTTCGGGCCACACTTCGGTCGCAAGATCGACGCCATACCGCACACGCATTCGAACGTCAGGCTTCGTCGAGCGCCCGCTGGCGATCGAGCCAGCCGAGCAGCACCGCGACCGCCCTTGGGTCGTGACGCAGGCGATGACCGGCGCCGTTGATCAGCCGCAGCTCGGCCGAGCCGTGCGCTTCCGCGAGCTGACGAGCATCGGCGGTGGGCACGCTCTCGTCGTCGTCGCCATGCATCACCATCAGTGGGCGCGGTGCGAAACGGCGAGCCGCATCGACGGGGCGAAAGCGGCGTAGCTCACGCGCCCACTCCTCAAAGTTATTCGGGAAGCCGGGCGTGCGGATAGCCCCGATTTCGCGCGCGTGCTCGAGGAAGCGGCGCGGCTGCGCTGCCCAGTCATCGAAGTCGGCCCGCGGGCTCAGCAACGCGGCGCCCCGCACGCGCGGGTCGTCGGCGGCAACACACGTGGCGATCGAACCGCCAGTGTTGGTACCCACCAGCCAGACACCCGTCGGGCTGGTCTCTTCAATCAGATGATCGATCGCGGCGCGGAGATCGTCGACCCAACCCTGCAATGAGAAGTCACCCTCGCTGCCTCCGCACCCGCGAAAATTGAACGTCATCGCCACCCAGCCCAGCTCGCTGGACACGCGGTCGATCAGCTCGGGAAACGTGACGCCGCTCTGGCGCGCATCCAGCGGGCCGATGGGAAACCCATGGCAGAGAATGAGGCCCGACGTGGGGCCGGGGCGGCCAGCCGGCCGCGCGAGATGCCGCACAAGCTTGAGCCCGCTCGAATCAAAGCTGCCGTTCACCTGCCGTTCACCTGCCGTTGCACCTGACGTTGCACCTGACGTTGCTCGAGAACTACTAGGACCGTGGCTTGCGATGGCGGCGAGTGCGCCCCACCGTCGCCGCCGTGTAACCACGATTGCGGGCCTCGGCCAACGTGTCGGGGCCGAAGCAAATGCCAATGTCGGCGGCCACGATCTCGTCGATCACTGCGCCGTCGGCCCACGTGTCGAGGTCGTAGACGAGCTGAGTTCGCTTGTCTCCAAGAAATCGTGTGTGTTCGAAGCGAGTCGGCCGTTCCATTCGCCGAACGCTACTCGGCTGCACCCTTGACGACGAAGGAACCCTGTCACACCGATTTCGTACTCTGCAGCCACCGGCTTCCCCCAAGTCCTCAACCTTCCAAAAGGAGTAGCGTGATGAGCATGTCCACGGCCAACCCACCGGCTCTCGACGACGTCATCTACCCAGATAGCGACGGCGAGCCGATGGCCGAGAGTTTCATCCAAGGCATCGTCATCCGCATGCTCGTTGCTGGATTCGAGCGCGTGTTCAGGGGTCGCGATGACATGCTCGTGGGCGGTGACTTCTTCTGGTACCCAATCCAGGGAAAGCCTTCCACAGTCGTCGCTGCCGATGTCATGGTCGTTGTTGGCCTGCCGCGTCCATTCGATGTCTACACGAACGGCAGCTACCGACAATGGGAAGCCGGCGGGCACCCTGCGCTTGCAGTCGAGGTGCTGTCGCCCAGCAACACGTATTCGGAGATGACCCGCAAACGACTGTTCTACGACCACCACGGTGTCGACGAATACTGGGTGTTCGAGCCACAAGCTGGCACGCTCGAGGTCTGGGTGCGCGAGGCTGGCAACTTGGTTGCAGTTCTCAACCCCGCGACCGGTTGGGTGAGCCCCACCACCGGGGTGCACGTACGTGTCGAGGGCATCGACCTGATCGTCCACGATGCCGATGGCATGCGACGTTGGCTGACGGCCGCCGAGGAGGGCGTGCACACAGACGGTGAGACGGCTCGAGCAAACGCCGAGGCGGCACGGGCGGAGGCGTTGCAGGCACGACTCGATGAGCTGGAGTCCGCAGCAGCGCGCGACTCATAGCGGCTTGCGCGCCACCAGGAAGACGGACTGCCCGAAGGGCGGGCGAATCACGCTCTCGATGCGCCGGATGACGGGCACCGCGTAGCGATCGTAGATACGCGGCGCCGCCCCATCAGTGGGTGTGGCCCGAAACAGCCGACAGAACAGCAGCCAACTGACCCACCCGGGGGCGTTCGCGTAGCTTGACTGAACAACCTCATAACCGGACTGCTGCACCAACGACCGCAGCGGGCGCAGCCGATACCGACGGTGGTGACCAATCCGCCGATCGAAGTCGCTGTACAGCAGCTGGAAGGCCGGCACCCAGATCACCAAATGTCCGCCAGGGACCAGACGATCGTAGATCTGGCGAAGCGCTTCGCCGTCGTTCTCGATGTGTTCGAGCACGTTGAACATCACGGCTGAACCGTGGACTGGCGCTGGCGGCACGTCACTCAATTCGCCGACCACAATCGACACCTGCGGCACGGCGGCCACTGCCGACTTCAGCAGCTCGGCCATCCGCTCGCTGGGCTCCAGCGCAGTGACCGCACCCGACTTGGCAAGGAACGGTGTGAACGTACCGCGACCAGCCCCAACCTCCAGCACCGGGCCAGCCATGAACGCGCTGGAGAGGTGCAACAACCAGTTCCTGTAGTTGACGGCTGACTCCAACGACGACAGCGTCGTGAGCAGGTTGTCGTCGGCTACCTCCGGCGAGGCGCGGTGGCGCATTTCGTCAAGGCTAGCGCCCGTCACGTTCGACTGCCGGGGGACCAATCGCTCCGATGGCTTCGAAGTACGCGAGGTGCGCCTCCACCACGTGCAGCACATCCACGTCGTCAAGAATCTCGATGCCTTCTGCATCCGCCTCACCCAGCAGGTACCCGGTCACCGTGTCCTCGGTGATGAGCACGTCCAGCGCGTCGTCCTGGCGGCGGTCAATCACGTTGGTCGGCTGCAAACCCTTCGCGTGCAGCCACCGCATGTGAAACGCGAGCAGACGCTCGAGCTCATCGGGTGTGAGGCGCGCCTGCGACTCCGCCGGTAGATACTCCGCGACGAACTCCAGCGCTTCCTCCGGAATGTAGACCGAGCGCGGCGCAACGGAATCGAGGCGATGGGCCTCGCGACCAACCACGACCGCGGCCATCAGGAAGACGGCGACCGCCGCGACGGCAACGTAGACGAAGGTCACCGTGGGCACGACGTCACGATACTGCGCAGCCATGTCGGTGGCTCCCTGCGACGGACCAGGCCGCGTAGATAGTGTGCTGCCGGTGAGCGCCACTACGGGGAACGAGGGTGCAACGGCCGAGCCAGCCGCACGCACCACTCGCTGGCGTTCGGTGAACCGCTACGCGGTACTCGACGTCGTGGTCATCGCCGCCGCCTGGATCTACATGTCCATGCGCGTGCTGCTCTCGGGTATCGGTTTCGACGACGTCACCTACTCCACCCCCTCACAGCAGGTCACACTCGACGCGTGGCGCCATGGCCGCATGGCACTGTGGTCAGACACCATCTTCGGCGGCACGCCGCAGCTGGGTAACCTGTTCAGCGCCGGCCTGTACCCGCTCCACTGGCTGGCCGCACCATTCCCCGACCTGCTCGGCACCGACATGGAGATGGTTGCCCATCTCCTCATCTTCGGCCTCGGCTTCTATGCCCTCGGTCGCCTCCTGGGTCTCGCCCGTCCCTCTCCGGCAGCGATGGCAGTTGCCGCGATGTGGTCGGGCGCAACGCTGTTTCGTGTCACGCTGCTCCTTCACTTCCCACCACTGGTGTGGGTGCCCTGGGCCGCAATCTGCATCTACTTGATCATCACCTCGGCGCGCCCACGAAGGGCTGCTGCCGCACTCGCAGTTGTGGTCTGGTGCATCATCACCTCTGGCCATCCGCAGTCGATTCTGATGGCCGCGACACTGCTGGGCGCATGGACCATCGGGCTGATGATTGAGCACCGCCAATGGCGGCGTGCCGGCTGGTTCGCCCCCGCCGGTGGGCTGGCGCTGGTGATGGCAGCACCGGTGCTGTTGGCGGCACGCGAGAGCATCGCTGCTGCGGCAGCGGCCGAGCGCGACTCGGCCGCGCTGATGCAACCCCTCTTCGTGATGCCATTGCGCCAGTTCCCGCGGCTGCTGCTGGGGCAACCAATGTCGGGCCTGAACAACCTGCTCGGCGGTGGCGAGCGCATCACCTTCGCCGGAGCCGCTGTCGTGGCCCTGGCCATCGTCGGCTGCGTCACCGTCATCCGCACACGACGGTGGTCGCTGATCAGCCTGATGGCCGTCGCCGCCTTTGCCGCGTCCCTCTCCCTCGGCCTGCGCTCGCCCACGATGACCTTCGCTCGCGCGTTCCTCCCCGGCTTCGACCAGCCCCGCGTGTCGGCGCGCTGGAACTGGGTACTGGTGATGGTCCTGATCTTGCTCGCCGGTTTCGGAATCGACCGGCTGCGCAGCCGACGTGCCACGGCCGAAGGTGCTGCCGTCGTAGCTGTCACAGTTGGCCTCGCCGCGGCGATGTGGTTTGGGGTGGAACGTGGCGGCACCTCCAACGAACTGCTCTGGCTGGCCATCGCCGTGTTGGTTGCGATCATCGCGTTCGTCGCCCACTCCAGAAGCCGAGCAGCCGCCGCCGGCCTGCTCGTGGTGCTCGCTGTCTTCGAGCTGGCAGTGCCGATCAACTGGCTCACCAACTGGCACGACCCGGTGATCACCTCCACCAGCGAGCTGGTAGGCCCTGGCGTCGAGTGGCTGGCGCAACGACCCGGCCTCACGCTGGCGATGACCAACGAGGAGTACGAGCCCACCTACCTCGTGCAGGGCATGCGCCCCAACGCAAACTCCATTCTCGGCATCCGGTCCATCGACGGCTACGACGGTGGCACCGCCATCAGCCGCCGGTGGCACGCGGCACTGCTGCAGATCATCCCCACCATCAACGACCTTCCGTTCCGCGGGCAGGCACCGTACGTGCTCGAGCAAGAGCCGATGGCCCGGCTTGGCGTGCATTACGTGATGTTCGACCCCACTCGCGGCTCGGGTGCCGAAGCCATGCCAGGGTGGACGCGAGCGACAGTTGACGGCCGCTTCGAGATCTACGCAAACCCGCTGTGGAAGGGCGACGCAACCGTGTGGTACGCCGCACAGCTCGTCGCCAGTCCCGAGGACGCGGGCAATAGCCTGCGCGCTGACAACAGTGGTCGCCTCACCGACATCGGGCTGGTGGAGGACGCATCGGCTGTCCTTTCGTGCAGCGCGAACTGTGCGCCAGACGGGTTCACCACCAGCTCGGACTACTCCGGTCATCGCGAGGTCAACGTCGTGGCTGCGCAACCCGCGGTGGTCGCAATCAACGAACAATTCGACACGGGCTGGACCGTCTCGGTCGATGGCCACGAGCAACAGGTCATCCCCGTCGATGGCATGTGGACCGGCGTGCAGGTGACTGCCGGGCCGCACCACATCGTCCTGCGCTACGACCCACCGTGGCTCAACCTCTCGCTGGTGATCATGGCTCTCGGTTGGCTCGGCGTTGTCTGCCTCTACTTCTGGCCCGACCGCCGTCGCCGCAATCGGCCGATGGAGTTGCCGATGAGCCCGCGGCCGAGTGACCCGACCGCTAGATTTCAGCACCGTGCCGACACCCGAAACCACCGCGCACGCCTGCCTCACCGTCGTGATGCCCGCGTACAACGAGGAAGCAACAATCCTTCAGATCCTCGGGCGGGTCCTGGAGTCGCCGTTCACCGCTGAGGTGATCGTCATCAATGATGCCTCCACCGACGCCACCGCCGAACGCCTGGCGGAGGTCACCGACCCTCGCGTGCGGGTGCTGCACCAGCAATCGAACCAGGGCAAGGGAGCCGCCCTGCGCCGAGGGTTCTCCGAAGCGACGCAGCCATTCGTAGTGGTGCAAGACGCCGACCTGGAGTACGACCCGGCCGACTACTCCCGTCTGATGGCACCGCTACTGCGCGGCTCCGCCGACGTGGTGTTCGGCTCGCGCTTCCTGGGCGGCGACGGCCATCGCGTCGTGTACTACTGGCATTCAGTCGGCAACCGCTTCCTCACCACCATGTCCAACATGTTCACCAACATCAACCTCACCGATATGGAGACCTGTTACAAGGCCTTCCGTCGCGAGGTGCTGCAGTCCTTCGAGCTGGAGGAAAACCGCTTCGGCATCGAGCCGGAGATGACGGCCAAGGTCGCTCGCGGCGGCTGGCGAATCTACGAAGTTGGCATCAGCTACGCCGGCCGCACATACGACGAAGGCAAGAAGATCGGCTGGCGCGACGGCGTTCGTGCCGTCTACTGCATCGTGCTCTACTCGGTATGGGGCCCACGTCTGCACGTAAGAAGCGCCGAGCCGATGGTCACCTGGCTCACCAAAAAGCGCGCCTAGACAGATCGATCCTTGGTTCAGCGGGGCCGCCGCTGTCGTCTTCAGTTCACCTCTTTCAGATTTAGGACAGGTTGGACTGTCGGAGAACACGCCGAAGTCGATCCCGTCGATGTTGAGTCGACTCCGGGCCCTCGTTCGCGGTCGCCGAGCGATGGCGTCCGGAACCCTGTCGACGGAGCGAACGGGCAGCGCCCCATTTCCAGTTCGACGCTCAAGCCTGGACGATCCCTGGCGAACGATGAGTAAATCTGAAAGAGGTGAACTGAAGGAGAGTTGGTGCCCGGTGCCCGGTGCTTGTCATGTGCCAGTGGCCCCACCCGTCCGGAGCCGTCCGATACAACGACGCAAGGCCCGGAGGAAGCCTCCTAGCCTTGCTATCAACTGAGTGATCGGGGGCTGAGGAGACTCAGATTCCGATGCGCTGGGCGAGGAGCTCGCGGTGGTAGGTGGGGTCACCGAACAGCAGCTCGCTGCTCTTGGCCCGCTTGAAGTACAGGTGTGCCGGGTGCTCCCAGGTGAAACCAATACCACCGTGGATTTGGATGTTCTCGGCAGTGGCGTGGAAGTACGCCTCGCTGCAGTAGGCCTTCGCCAACGACGCCACCGACGGCAGCTCGTCGTTCTGCTCGGCGGCGCACCACAGCCCGTAGTAGGCAGCGCTCTTGGCGGACTCGACCTCCAACAGCATGTCGGCGCACTTGTGCTTGATGGCCTGGAAGGAACCGATGGGGCGGCCGAACTGCACACGCACCTTGGCGTACTCCACTGCCTGCTCGAGAACCTTCTGAGCGCCACCGACCTGCTCGGCCGCAAGACCGACAGCGGCAAGGTCGAGCACGGTGCTGAGCACGGCCCAGCCTTCGCCCTCGGTGCCCAGCAGCGTTGCCGGCGTGTTGGCGAACTCGAGCTTGGCCTGCTTGCGCGTCTGGTCCATGGTGGACAGCGCAGTGCGGGTGAGGCCCGAGGCGTCGCCGGCAACCGTGAACAGCGAGACACCCTTGGCGGTGCGAGCAGCCACGATGATCAGGCTGGCGGTATGGCCATCGAGCACGAAGCTCTTCACGCCATTCAGCGTCCAGCCGTCACCCGCAGCGGTGGCCTCGGTGGTGATGCCGCTTTCGTCCCACTTGCCGCTGGGCTCGGTGAATGCCAGCGTGGCGATGGTTTCGCCACTGGCAATGCCCGGCAGGTGTGCAGCCTTGGCTGCGTCGTCGCCGCTGTGGAGCAGCGTGTTGGCAGCAAGCACGACGGTACTGAAGAAGGGGGCGCACAACAGGGCGCGACCCTGCTCTTCGAGCACAATTCCCAGCTCGACGAAGGTGTAGCCGGAGCCACCGAACTCCTCGGGGATGGCCAGGCCTTGCAGACCCAGCTGCTCGCCCATCTGGCTCCAGACAGCGGCGTCGTAGCCGGCGTCGGTCTCCATCTGCTCGCGCACGGCGGTCTCGGGGCTCTTCGCTTCGAGAAATGCGCGGACGGTCTTGCGGAGTTCTTCTTGTTCTTCGGTGAAGGCAAAGTTCATGGCGCAAGTCTGCGCTCTCGGGGGGTGACCCCGCCAGTTGGGATGTGTACGCTGGTGTACGCATGATTGGCATCCGCGAACTCCGCTCCGACCTCGCCGCCGCAGTGCGCCGCGCCGGCAGCGGCCAACGGGTGGTGGTCTCGGTCGACGGGCGCGCCGTCGCCCAGCTCGGCCCAATCGAAGCCGAGCAGGGTCAGACCGTGCTGGCCGACTTGATCGCCGCTGGCGCACTCGTCTCCCCCCGCCGCACCGATGCTGCTCGCCCCGGTACGCCGGTGCCGATCTGGAGCGGCGTCCGTCTTGACCGCGCGCTCAAGGAGCTGCGCGGGTGACTGGGGACTGGACATGACCGTCTTCTTCGACACCAGCGCGGTCGTCGCGTTGCACGTGGAGTCGTCAGTGCGGCGCCATGCACTGGATGCGCTCGCACCCGTCACCTGTGTCAGCGCGCTCGCGCTCACCGAGGCCCTGGCCGTCATCGCCAAGCTCACCGACGAGCCGTTTCTGCAGGCCGACCTGGAGGACGCACTGCGCCTGCAGTGGGATCGCTACGCAGTGGTGCCAGTGGACCAGCGCTGTCTCGATCGTGCCGCCCAGCTGATGCGCGAGCAACCGCTTCGCCTTGCAGACGCGCTGCACCTCGCCGCGGCGGACCGACTACCGAGACCGGTCACCTTCGTGACCTTCGACCCGATGCAGATTCCCGTCGCCCTCTCCCTGGGCTTCGACGTCGTCAGCAACTAGAACCGCCTCAACCGCGAACCAGCAAACCCATCGTGGCGAAGTGGCAGGCGCCGGCAGCGATGGTAAAGCCATGCCAGATTTCGTGATAGCCGAATGTGCGCGGCCACGGATTCGGCCTCTCGCGCACCAACACCGGAATACCGATCGTATAGAGCAAGCCACCCGCAAGCAGCAACGACAGCTCCAGTGCCGTCATGTGTCGCAGCAGGACCGGCGCGGCCACCACCAGGCTCCAGCCGAGGATGGGGTACAGCGAATACTCCAACATCTTGAAGCGCTCGAACGCAAATTGCTTCAGGACGATGCCAACAGCGGCAAACGTCCACACCGCGCAGAGCAACGGAATGCCCCACGCCGGCGGCAAACCCAGCAGGCAGACGGGTGTGTAGCTGCCGGCGATCAACACGAAAATCATCGAGTGATCAAGGCGCTGCATAATCGCCTGCGTGCGGGCGGTGCGGGCCAGCCGGTGGTAGCCGGCCGACGTTCCGAACCCCAGTAGCAGGCTGGCCGCGTAGATGGCTGCCGCCACCCGCGCCGACGCATGGTCGGCCGCAAGGATGAGCAGGATGCCACCGGGGATCGACAATGCAAAGGCGCCAACATGGAACCAGCCGCGCCACGTTGGGCGATCGCTGGCCGGGGTGATGGAGCTGGAACTCATGAGAAAACCATACGCCCGAGAGCTGTCGGGCGGGCGGCGGGCGGCGCACGCACGCACGCACGCACACGTATGCGCGCACCGTTCCCGCGATCAGAGAGGGGCAGCCAAGTCCATGGTCCAATAGATGACCCCGTTGGTGCCGGTGACTGCACCGATACCAATCTCCGTCAGCGCTGGGTTCAAGATATTGATCCGGTGACCCTCGCTGTTCATCCAGGCGTTGACAACGCTCGAGCAGTCGGCTTGGCCGGCCGCCACATTTTCCGCCCACGTGCTCCACGAATACCCTTCGCGACTGATCCGCTGCCCCGCATTCGAGCCGTCGGACCCGGTGTGGGTCATTGTCCGGCGATTGGCCTGGTCCGTGGAAAAGTGCTCGGCCGCCGAGTTCAGGTAGCCGTTGACGGCGACTGGGGCAACCCCGACGTTGGCGCGTGCCGCATTCACCAGATCGGTGCACTGCAGGCTGATGTCGATAGGAGCGCTCACCGACGGAGGCGCACACTCCTGAATCAGACCGCAGCCGCCGAACAGGCCAAGGACCAGAGTAAGGCCGTACGCGCCAAGCGAACGAGGTGCATGCATGAGATGACTCCTTGGTTTCCGGGCCCGCGGAATGTGATGTCGAACGCAGCTCCCGTCACAAACGACACGAAACTGTAACATTACATACGACCGAAACGAGGACATGCCTCGAAGTCGCGGTGTAACCAGGCTCGTTATGCGACGATCGGCGGCGGCTGGTAACCGCCCACAATCTCGCCGATCCACTCCCCGACCAGCAGTGCCGTGCGATCCTGCAGGAAGGGTGCCACCACCTGCATGCCCACCGGCAACCCGCCAGCAGTGCGGCCCACCGGCACCGACGTGCTGGGCAGGTACACACTGCCGATGAGCGCCGGCCAGCCCTCGATTTCCAGGTAGTCGCGTTCGCGACCGTTGATCGTGATGCGCCGGTTGCTCCACAAGCCCTCCTGCAGATGCGGGAACGCAGTGACAATGGTGACCGGGCACAGCAGCACATCGAAGTCTGCGAAGAACGTGGCCCAGGCTGCCCGAGCGCGTACACGCTGACGGTCCATGATCATCCACTGGTGGTGGGTCAACGGCGCGCCGACATCGCTCACCGATGTAGCCGCGCCAATCAGCCGGGCACCGTTACGCCACGCAGTGCGCACATCGATCTCGGGCCGTGCCGCGCGGTCGACCACCGCACCAGCGCTCTCCACCGCTGCCGCCGCGGCGTGCAGCACCGCTGACATTTGACTGTCGACTTCCAGTTCGGGTTCGTCGAACCACACGGCGACGCGCAGCCCTTGAAGTGAGGCCACCGTTGGCTCAGGGAGGCGCAAGGTCCACGCAGTCGAGCGCTCAGGCGTCGGCTGCGCGAGCACGTCGAGTAGCAGTCGCAAATCCGTCGCGCTGCGAGCGATGGGGCCGAACACGTTGACATCGCTCTCAGTGCCGCCACCGCCCGGCTCATCGAGATATCCAAGTGTGGGGATGATGCCAAAGCTGGGCTTGTGACCCCACACGCCGCAGAACGCGGATGGCACGCGCACCGAGCCGCCGATGTCGGTACCCAATTCGAAGCTGGTCATCCCACACGCGACCGCGGCGGCAGCACCACCCGACGAGCCGCCAGGCGTATGCGTGAGCGCCCACGGATTATTGGTGGTGCCGAACATCTCGTTGAAGCTCTGCCAATCGCCCGACCACTCGGGCACGTTCGTCTTGCCGAAGACGATCGCGCCCGCGGTCTTCAGCGCAGCGACGGCGGGCGCGTCGGTCGTGGGCACGTGGTCGCGCATGGCCGTTGCACCACCGGTGGAGCGGATCTCAGCGGTCGCAATCGCATCCTTGATCGTCACCGGCAGTCCATGCAGCAGCCCCCACGACTCGCCGCGTGCAGTCGCCGCGTCTGCTGCGCGGCACCGTTCCCTCGCGGGCTCCACTGCCAGCGTGCACACCGCGTTCACCTGCGTGTCGACCGATGCGATGCGAGCGAGAAACAGGTCGAGCAATTCCTCGCTGCCGAGCCGCCCCTCACGAATCGCTGCGGCCTGCTCGCTCGCGCTCCACAGCGTTGGGTCAGGGGTCTGCATCTACCCAACGTACCCGTCGCAACTCGCCACCATGTCATGCGTGACTGCGTGGGACCCGCTGCAGACATGACACGCTCAGATCAGGACACGGTCCGACGGCAGTAACGTTGCGCGATGACCACCTTGCACTGGGCTGATAGCCGCTTGGAGATCCACCGAGTCGTCGTCGGGCCGTACGCCAACAATGTGTTCGTGCTGCGCTGCCGCGAGACCGGCGACGCGGTGCTCATCGATGCCGCCAACGAACACGAGCAGCTACTACAACTGTGCCAGCGGCTGGGTGTACGCCGGGTGCTCGAAACGCACGGCCACTGGGACCACATTCAAGCCGTGCCCGCTATCCGTGAAGCCGGGTACGAGGTCGCCGTGATGAGTCAGGACGCGGAGATGCTCAACGACGTCGGCTACGACGTGTTCATCGACGACGCCGACGTCATCGAGGTCGGTCGACTGCGTCTGCACGCAATCCACAACCCGGGCCACACGCCGGGTTCGGTCAGCTTCCGAGTTGAGGGCGCGCCGTTGGTCTTCACGGGCGACACGCTGTTCCCCGGTGGCCCCGGTAACACCAAGTCGAAGGAGGGCAATTTCGACACGATCATCCAGTCGCTCGACAATCGGCTCTTCACCTTGCCAGCCGAGACGATTGTGATGCCCGGCCACGGTGTCAGCACCACCATCGGCACCGAGCGGCCGCACCTCAAGGAGTGGGTTGATCGTGGCTGGTGAGCCGCTGCGCTACGACCAACGCCCCGCCGACCACACTCCGGTCCACACCGTCGACCTGCCCGACACACCAACCCGCGACCGCAACATCGTCGCCTCGGCGTGGCTGGAGGCGCCGCCCGAACTGCGTGCGCTCGGCGACGACCTGGAAGGTGCGCCGCAAGCCGAGTACAAGCGCCGCATCGGGCGCTGGTTGTTGTGGCGCGCCGGGCCTGCCGTGGGCGATGCCCGCTACCTGGCCATTGCCACCGACGACGTCGCCGTGCAACACAGGTATCGCCTGCGCCCCGAAGCCGACGGCGCCAACGGCGAAGGCGCCGGTCCCAGCGGCGAGGTCCACGCTCGCTTCCGCGCCTGGAAGGAAGACCTCCTCGGCCGCTAGCCCATTTCGAGGGTTTCGAGCGCGCCCCAGGTCACCGGAACCCTCGATTGGAATGCCCTTCGCCGGCAGCGCGGTCGTAGAATCTTGGACGTGTCGGGGATGGTGAAAACCGAACTTCCGGTGTGTCGCGAGACCGAGTTCATCCGCGCCGACGGTCGGCCGCAGCCCGCGTTTCGCGAGCAGCTGCGCCAAATTCCCTCGTGGCGCAACGCGTGGTCCGTGCTGTTCCTCTACGTGCAGACCGGCTTGGTGCTGTGGGCGACAGTTGCGATTTCGCCCTGGATCTGGCCCATCACATTCGTGCTGATGGGCCGCACGTTCGCCCAATACCTCTCGCTGATGCACGATGCCGCGCACCGGTTGCTGTTCAGCGACAAGCGGCTGAACGACTTCGTCGGGCGCTGGCTGTTGGGGTACCCGTCGTTGACAAATGTCGATGGTTACCGCCGCGCGCATGCCGCTCATCACCGCCAGGAGTTCGGCCCCGACGAGCCCGACATGGCGCTGTACGCGGGCTACCCCATTTCGACTGCCAGCTTTCGCCGCAAGCTGACCCGCGACGCAACCGGCCGCACCGGCATCAAGTTGATGCGGCAATTCCTGGCCGGCGCACGCAGCCCGGACCCGCGGGCGCGGCGCACGTTCTGGAAGATCACCAGCGTGCAGGCCCTCCTGCTCGCCGCCGCCATTGCCAGCGGATACTGGTGGCTCTACCCGGTCTTCTGGCTCGGCCCCTACCTCACCGTTTGGCGCGTCATCAACAGGCTGCGCTCAGTTGCCGAGCACGGCGGCATGATGGCCTCCAAGGACCGCCGCGAGACCACGCACACCGTGTTGCAGCACCCGCTGGCCCGCTTCATGGTGGTGCCGTACCGAATCGGTTACCACCTCCCCCACCACGTCGACAGCGGGGTGCCGTTCCGCAACCTGCCCAAGCTGGACACGGCGCTTCGCGAGGCCGGCTACATCGACCAGTCATTCGAGTACCGCTCGTACCCCGAGCTGTGGAAGGCACTTCACACTCAGGGCACGTAGTACTTTGGGGCCGAACTAGTTGAGGGCCGATCTACGTTCGAGGGCCTTTCTATCGAAGGACGACCGATGGCACCATCGATGCACACGTGGGACGACGACACCAATCTCTTCGCGCACTCCGTCATCGGCTACGCCATCGAGCGCCTTCGGCTGGCGAAGGACACCCACTGGGGGGCACACCCTGCGGACGAACTGGCCGAAGCGCTCGCCCATGCGATCACGCCCAACGGTGTTGGTGGGTTGGAGGCACTGCACCTCTTCCGCGACGTGCTGATGCCCGCGTGCCGGCCGATGGACGACCCGATGAACCTGGCGTACGTGCCCACCGCACCATCGATTGCGTCCACGATGTTCGACCTGGTGGTCAGCGCCTCGTCCATCTTCGGCGGCAACTGGGAGGCGGGTGCCGGCGCCATCGCCGCCGAGAACCAAGCGCTGCGCTGGCTCGCGGATCTCGCCGGTTTCCCCGCGGCGGCCGGCGGCGTGTTTGTGTCCGGCGGGTCGGCCGCCAACCTCAGCGCGCTGGCGACCGCCCGCGAGGTCTTCACGGCCTCCCGCGGCGAACGACCCACCCGTTTCACCGTCGCAGTCACCAACGAGGTGCACGCCTCGGTGCGCTCTGCGGCACGGGTGATGGATGTCAGCGTGTTGGCCGTGCCCGTCGACGCCGACGGCCGCATGACCGGTGCTGCGCTGGACGCCGCACTAGCCGCTCACAACAGTGACGATGTCTTCGCCGTAGTGGCCACTGCTGGCACGACGAACGCGGGCGTCATCGACGAGTTGGACGCGATTGCCGACGTGTGCGCAGCGCGCCGGGTGTGGATGCACGTTGACGGCGCTTACGGCCTCGCAGCGCTGTGTAGCAACATCGCCCGCGAGCGGTTCAACGGCATCGAGCGCGCCGACAGCTTCGGCGTCGACCCACACAAATGGCTGTTCGCGCCCTACGACTGCGCCGCGCTGGTCTATCGCGACCCGATGCCCGCCGCCGCCACGCACGCGCAGCACGGCGCCTACCTCGACGCGGTCAACCGCGGCGATTGGAACCCCAGCGACTATGCCTACCACCTGTCGCGCCGCGCCCGCGGCCTACCGCTGTGGTTCGGCCTTGCCACGTACGGCACACGGGCCTACACCGACGCAGTCGACGGCGCCATCACCACCGCCCGCGCCTTCGCCGACGAGGTCGCGGCGAGATCCGAGTTCCAGCTGCTGCAGGAACCAGAGCTGTCCATCGTGCTGTTCACGCGCAATGGCTGGACACGCGACCAGTACTCGGAGTGGAGCAAACGCCGAGCAATCGAGGGCCAGTTCCTGATCGTGCCCACCTCGTGGCACGGCGAGGCATGCCTGCGAATCTGCGTCGTCCACCCTCGAACAGACCCTGCCGCGCTCTCCGCGCTCCTCGACGACCTGGCTGCGTACGCTCCGATCGCCTGACGGGCGGGATTTCTACTACGGCGATAGGGGAAATAGCCGACGTCCACTAGAATGGCGCATGTGACCGAGCTCTTCCGCATCGACAATCTGCACGCCCGGCCCATCACCGATGACGGCGACGCCGACGACATTCTGCAAGGCCTCTCCCTCACCGTCGCCGCTGGCGAGGTGCACGCCATCATGGGCCCCAACGGCTCGGGCAAGAGCACACTGGCCAGCACGCTGATGGCTTCCCCGGAATACGAAGTCACCAATGGCCGCATCTACTTCCAGGGCGACGATGTCACCGAGTGGCCCACCGACGTGCGCGCCAAGTCCGGCATGTTTCTGGCGTTTCAGTACCCGCAGGAAATCCCCGGCGTGTCGGTGATTCAGTTCCTGCGCCAAGCGCTGTCGGCACGCAAGGGTCTCGACCTCAGTGTGCTCGAACTGCGCCTGGCCACCATGGACTGGATGAAGCGCCTGGGCATGGACAGCTCGTTCGTTGACCGCTACCTCAACGAGGGGTTCAGCGGTGGCGAGAAGAAGCGCAACGAGATCATGCAGATGGCCATCCTCGAACCCGAACTCGCCATTCTCGACGAGACCGACAGCGGGCTCGACATCGATGCGCTCCGTATCGTTGCCAAGGGCATCCGCGAGATCCGCGCCGACCGCCCCACCATGGGAGTCGTGCTGATCACGCACTACCAGCGCCTACTCGATGAGGTCGCACCCGACCACGTACACATCATGGTGGAAGGCCGCATCGTTGCCAGCGGCGGTATGGAACTGGCCGCTCAGCTTGAGCGAGATGGGTACGAGGCATTCAAATGAGCATCCCGTCCTCCCTCGATGTCGCGGCAATCAAGCAGCAGTTCCCGGTGCTACAGCGCGAGATCAATGGGCAGCCGCTGGTGTATCTCGACTCGGCCAATACGTCACAGAAGCCACAGGTGGTCATCGATGCGATGAGCACCTTCATGGAGCAGTCGTACGCACCGATCAACCGCAGCGCGTACGCACTGGCCGCAGAAGCTACTGACTTCTACGAAGGTGCCCGCACCAAGGTGCAGCACTTCATCAACGCTCGCCGCGCTCACGAAATCATCTTCACCAAGAACGCCACCGAGTCACTGAACCTGCTGGCGTACTCCTGGGGTCGTGCCAACCTGCACGCCGGCGATGTCGTGGTGCTGACGCACATGGAGCACCACGCCAACGTCGTGCCGTGGCACATGCTGGTGGCCGAGCGCGGCGTCGTGCTGCGCTGGGTGCCACTCACCGCCGACGGCCAACTCGACCTCACCGATCTACCCGCGCTGCTCGACGGTGCGAAGGTGTTCAGCTTCACCGCGATGAGCAACGTGTTGGGAAGCATCACGCCGGTGCAGCAGCTGTGCACCGCCGCGCATGCGGCTGGCGCGCTGGCCATTGTCGACGGCTGCCCGTACGTACCGCACAACGTCACCGACGTGCAGGCCTGGGGCGCCGACTTCATGGCCTTCAGTAGTCACAAGATGTGTGGCCCGTCGGGTGTCGGTGTGCTGTGGGGTCGCGAGGAACTGCTGGAGGCGATGCCCCCGTTCCTGGGCGGCGGCAACATGATCGCCGATGTGCGCCTCGACGGCTTCACCACCGCCGAGTTGCCAGCCAAGTTCGAAGCCGGCACGCCCCCCATCACCGAGGTCGTCGGCCTCGGCGCCGCCGTCGACTTCCTCACCGGCTTGGGCATGGCCAACATTCGCCAACACGAGATTGAAATCGCGTCGTATGCCATGCACTCGCTCACGCAGCGCTTCGGCAGCGACATTCAATTGCACGGGCCCTGCAACGTCGAGATGCGCGGTGCCACCTTCAGCTTCGGCTTCCGCGACATTCACCCACACGACCTCAGCCAGGTCCTCGACCAGCGCAACGTGTGCGTGCGCGCCGGCCATCACTGCGCCAAGCCGTTGATGCGCCTGCTCGGCGTGACAGCTACCGCTCGCGCCAGCTTCTACCTGTACAACGACATCGCCGACGTCGACATTTTCGCCGACGCGCTCGACGGTGCCAGCGATATCTTCGGATTCTGAACCGTCGAGGAGACACCATGCCCGGCTTGGACGACCTGTACCGCGAGATCATTCTTGATCACCATCGTCACCCGCGTAACCGCGGCGAGCTGCCGCCACCGGCACCGCATGCCGTTGGCCACAACCCGCTGTGCGGCGACGAGATCGACGTCTACCTGCAGGTTGAAGGCGACGTCATCACCGATGTGAAGGTCGGTGGCCAGGGCTGCAGCATCTCGCAAAGCTCGGCCAGCATGATGAGCCAGGCCATCAAGGGCAAGCCGGTCGCAGAGGTGCGTGCACTGGTGCGCCGGTTCAAGGGTCTGATGAGCATTCCCGATGAAGACGGCAACCCAATCGAGCCGGACCCCGACGTGCAGTTGGGCGATCTGGAGGCATTGCAGGGTGTCGTCAAGTTCCCTGTGCGTATCAAGTGCGCCACGCTGTCGTGGAACACGCTGCTCGACGCACTCGAACAATCGAACGCATGAGCACGTCCGCAGCCCCCACGCGCATCCTCATCGATACCGACCCGGGTATCGACGACGCGATGGCAATCGTGTACGCGCTCGCCTCGCCCGAGCTGGACGTGATTGGCCTCACCACTGTGTTCGGCAACGCCCACGTCGAAACCTGCACCACCAATGCGCTGCGCATTCTCGATCTCGCCGGCCGCCCCGACATTCCGGTGGCACAGGGTGCCGGCCGCCCGCTCGCCTCCGTCTACCGCGGACCAGCCACCCACGTGCACGGCATCAATGGCTTGGCCGACGTGCCGCTACCAGATACTTCACGCGACGTACACGCACTCGACGCAGCCCACTTCATCATCGAGCAGGTGATGGCCGCCCCCGGCGAGATCACGCTGGTCCCGATCGGCCCGCTCACCAACATCGCACTTGCGATGCTGCTGCGCCCCGATCTGCCGCAACACCTTGCCGGCATGGTCATCATGGGTGGCGCCGCCTTCGTGCCGGGTAACTACTCCCCTGCCGCCGAGGCCAACATCTCCAACGACCCAGAGGCAGCCGACATCGTCTTTGGCGCCGACTGCCCGATCGTGATGTGCGGCCTCGATGTCACCGAGGCCACCATCATGTCCAGCGCAAAGATCGCAGCGCTCGGCGCCATCGAGAACGCACGTGCCCAGATGGCGGCGGCAATCTTGCCGTACTACCGCGACTTCCATCTGTCGCGCGGTGGACCCGACGGCATCCACCTACACGACAGCACCTGCATCTCGTACCTGCTGGCGCCGCAGCACTACAAGGCCGTGCACCACCCCATCCGCGTCGACACCGGCACCAGCGTGTCTCGCGGCACGACGTTGGCCGCGACGCGCAGGGTGCACCCCGACGGCCCGTGGAGCGGCCGCCGCGATGTGAAAATTCTCACGGAGGTCGACGCGGCTGCGGTCGTAGCGCTGGAGCTCTCACGTCTTACAGTCAACTGACTATGCATGAGTTCTTCGACGACATCGTCCCGCACCCCGAGGGTGTCGACCCTGAGACCCAGCTGCTTCATGAGCGTGCCTACGTGGTGCGTTCGTATCGCAAGGACAGTCGCACACTGCTGCTGCGTGGAGCCGTTCGCGACCAGAAGCCGGCCGGCCTCTACGTACCCGACGACCCCGAGCCGCTCACGATTCACCACATGATCGTCGACTTGGAAATCACCGTGCCAACGCTGGAGATCGTGCGGGCGAAGGCAGTAATGGAGATTCATCCACACGAGCACTGCCGGCAGATCGAGGATCACTACCAGAAGCTGGTCGGTCTCTCCATCACCCGTGGGTTCACCCACAAAGTACGCGAACTGTTCGGCGGGCCACGCGGGTGCACACACACCACTGCGCTCCTGCAAGCCATGGCGCCGGTGGCCATTCAGTCAATGTGGTCGTTCCACATGGCGGCCGCACACGACGGCGCCACAGCCGCTGGCGACGCGGGCGACGCACCAGGTTTCTCCACGCCCGAAGCCCGAATGCGGGCGGTGGCCACCAACCTCAACTCGTGCCACGTCTGGGCGGAAGACGGCGCACAGGTCACCGGTATTCGCAATGGCGAACCGATGGAGGTGCCGATCTGGATTTCGAAGCGCTACGCCGAGCTAGGCCGCGACCACAGCACTTGGCGCCAGCAAGACTGACCGCTATCGCTGATCAGCGCTCGAGCTGATCTCGAAGCGACTCCAGATACGACAGGTCCGCTGGTCGTTCGGTCTGTTCGCAGCAGCCTTCGACGCGATGACGTCAACGAGGTCGGGGTGGATGAAGATGGGTAGCGCCGTGCCCATCGGTTCAGAGAGCGAACAGGTCTTCGAGTGAACTCTTCGATGCGGCGGCCGCACCCTCTAGCTGTACATCTAGCTCGCCACCGGTGAACGCTTCGTAGCCATCGGTCTCGAGCTGATCGGCCATCTCGGGGCCGCCACTGGCGACGATACGGCCCTTGACCAAGATGTGCACGTGGTCGGGGTGCAACTCGGCGAGCAGCCGGTTGTAGTGCGTGATCGCGAGCACGCCCAGCGGCTCGCGGCCGTCACCGGACTCGTTGGTCGCATCTTCCACGCGGCGTGCGCAGTCGCGCAACGCATCGATATCGAGGCCGCTGTCGAGCTCGTCGAGAATCGCGATCTTCGGTGCCAGCAATGCCAGCTGCAGTGTTTCGTTGCGCTTCTTTTCGCCGCCCGAGAGGTCGACGTTGAGCGAACGGTCGAGTAGCGCAACCGGGAAGTTGATGCGCTCCGCCTCGGCAGTGATCTCGTCGGCAAGACCAGCAGTACTACGGCCGCGGGCGCTGAACGCCTCGGTCAACATGTCGGTGAGGCCAACGCCGGGCACTTCACTGGGGTATTGCATGACCAGGTGCATGCCAGCCTGAGCGCGCTGCCATGCGGGCAGGGCCAGCAGATCGACGCCATCCAACAGCACTTCGCCGGCATGTACTTCATAGCCAGGCTTGCCCATGATGACGGCGCTGAGCGTGCTCTTCCCGGCGCCGTTGGGGCCCATCACCGCGTGCACTTCACCGGAACGGACGACCAGGTCGATGCCGTTGAGGATCTGCTTGCCAGCGACAGAGGCCACAAGGCCTTTGATCTCGAGGGTGCTCATGATGCAGTCTCCATGCAGTTCTCGATGCTGATCTCGACGTTGCCATCCACAATCCGGGTGGCGAAAACTGGCACCGGGCGAGTGGCGGGCAATGTCCGCGGCTCGCCAGTCTCCAGGCTGAACGAACTGCCGTGCTTCCAGCACTCCAGCTCCTTCTCGGCGCACAGCACTTCGCCTTCGCTGAGCGACACCAGGCCGTGGCTGCACACGTCGCCGATGGCGTAGACGTCGTCACCGATACGAACGACCGCGACGGCAACGCCGTCGACATCGAAGCGGGTGGCGCTGCCGGGTGCAAGATCATCGAATGCACACACGACGGTGCTCATGACGCCGCCGCCTGCAACTTGGCGGCAACGCGGGCACGCAGGTCCGCGCGCAGGTTGCCGTGGCCCTGCAACGGGGCCGGCAGTAGGCCGAGCACGTCGTCGAAGAAGCCCAACACCACAAGGCGCTCGGCGACGTCCGGCGGGATACCACGGCTTTCCAAATAGAAGCGCTGCTCTTCGTCGATCGGGCCGACCGTGCTGGCGTGGCTGCACTTGACGTCGTTGGTCTTGATGTCCAGGTTGGGAACGCTTTCGGCCCATGCGCCTTCGCTGAGCGTCAGGTTGCGGTTGGTCTGGTACGCAACCGAACCCTTCGCCTCTTCACGAATACGAATCAGGCCGGTGTACACGCTCTTCGCGGTGTCCTGCACTGCGCCCTTGAACAGCAGATCGCTGTAGGTCTTGGGCGCCACATGGTCTTGCAGCGTGCGGAAGTCGTGCATTTGTGTGCCGTCGGCGTAGTACAGCGCCACCTGCTTGGTGGTGGCACCCTGGCCAACAACGCGGGCATCGGTACGCACACGGGCATAGTCGCCGCCGAGGGCAACCGTGGCGAGGAGGGTGGTGCTGTCGCGCTCGCCGGTGGCCTGCTGGTGGGCAAGCTGCCAGACCTTGGTGCCCAGCAGGTTGATGCCAAGGTACGAGACACGGGCGGCCTGCGAGGCGTGCAGCACTAGGCGGGGCACGACCAAGGCTTCGGTTTCGTCGGCGCTTTCGAAGCGCTCAACGACGGTGAACTCGCTGTCGGCGCCGGCGTGGATGACGAGTCGCGGGTAGAGCGCAACACCGCTTCCCGCGATGTGGTGGGTGACGACGATGGGGTCGGCGAGCACCTTGCCGGCCGGCACGCTGATGGCAACAGTGCGATGGTAGGCGGCGCTCAGCTCGTCGAAGACGTCGTGTACGTCCATGCTGGCAACGAGCTGGGCAACCAACGCGGCGGCGGCGGCCGGCACTTGGTCAGCCCCGGTGACGGTGGTGCGCACGGCGGCCGGTGCGTAGCTGGCAAGGTCGAGCTCGGCGATGCGGCTGTAGCGCCACACTTCCAACTCGGGCGAAGGGAGGGCCATCGCGGCTGCCCGCTCGGCGGCGGCGAGACGCAGCGCACGGTCGGGTGCATCTGCGTCGATGGCATCGGATATCGAGGAGAACACGCCTTAAATTCTACTACGCACGTAGTACTAATCCCCACGCCCCGCCACCGCCAGTGCGAGTGCCACACCGCCAGTGCGAGTGCCACGAGTCCGTCCGAGTGCTCACTCGCACCCCGGGGTGGGAGTGAGCACTCGGATGCCGAGACCCGGGACCAACCAGTGGCAGCCAACTGTGCCGTTAGGGTTTGCGACGGCGCAGAAAGCGCTTCCAGCCCTGCTGTTGCTGCGCCTCGCGCATGGCCTGCACGTCTGCCACCACCTGAGGTCCTACCGAGTTCAGGTAGTCCTCCGCCTCCTCCAGCAGAGCCGCGGCGCTGCCATCGTCCAAACCCGGCGGCTCCTCTGGCGACTTTGGCGACACCATCGAGCCATACGTCCAGCCGGCATCCATCCGCGGCTCGAACTTGCCGCAGTCGGCCGGGCAGCGCCACGGGGCCTCGGGCGCCAGGTCGAGATTGCACTTTCGAACCGTCTCACCGTTCGGGTAGGTGCGGCTTTCGAAGTTCCTGCACTCCTGTCGCATGGGCATGGCGACATTCTGGCAGCAAGGGAGGGTCGTGGTCTGCCAGGATCGAACAATGCGACCGAAGGCTTCACGACCATGACCATCAGTGTCTTCGAACTGTTCCGCATCGGAATCGGCCCGTCCAGCTCGCACACCGTCGGGCCGATGCGAGCAGCACGGCGGTTTCTCGAACGACTGAGCGCGGAGCAGGGCCTCTCCTTCGTCGGCACTCTGCGCACCCACCTGTACGGCTCGCTGGCGGCAACCGGCGTCGGCCATGGCACCGTCTCGGCCGTGCTGCTTGGCCTCAGCGGCGCCGAGCCGCAGACCATCGACCCGGACGACATTCCTGGCCTGCTCGCCGGCATCACCGCTGACCGCACGCTGCGCCTGTTGGGCGCAGCAGCGATTCCATTCGACGTCGACACCGACGTGGTGATGCATGCCGACGAGTCGCTGCCCGGCCACCCCAACGGGATGATGTTCGAAGCGTTCGATGTCAACGGCGCGCTACTGCTCAGTCATCGCTACTACTCGATCGGCGGGGGCTTCGTCGTGGACGACGCTGAGGTCGATACACCAATCACCGCATCGCAATCGTCCGTCCCCTACCCGTACGGTTCGGCCGACGAATTGTTGAGGATGTGCGCTGCCAACGGGTCATCAATCAGCGACATCAAGATGGCCAACGAGCACGCACAGCGGACGACGGCGGAGATTCGCGCTGAGCTGCTGGAGATCTGGCAGGCCATGCGCGACTGCGTCGCCCGCGGTTGCCGAAATGAAGGCGAGTTGCCCGGTGGGCTTCACGTGCAGCGCCGAGCTGCTGCACTGCATCGCACACTCATGACCGAAGACGGCAACATCGACCCGCTCGCCACACTTGATTGGGTCAACCTGTTCGCTCTCGCGGTCAACGAGGAGAACGCAGCCGGCGGGCGCGTGGTCACTGCCCCGACCAACGGTGCGGCCGGCATCGTGCCCGCGGTGCTGCACTACTACGCCAAGTTTGTGTCAGGGGCCGACGACGACGGTGTCGTCGAGTTCCTGCTGACCGCCGGCGCCATCGGCGCGCTGTTCAAGATGAACGCCTCCATTTCGGGTGCCGAGGTCGGCTGCCAGGGCGAGGTCGGCTCTGCCTGCGCAATGGCCGCAGCCGGACTGGCACACGTGATGGGCGGCACGCCCGAGCAGGTGGAAAACGCCGCCGAGATCGCGCTTGAACACAACCTGGGGCTGACGTGCGACCCAATTGGCGGCCTAGTGCAGGTGCCGTGCATCGAACGCAACGCGATGGCTTCGATGAAGGCCATCAATGCTGCCCGCCTCGCGTTACACGGCGA
The DNA here is from genome assembly GCA_043740085.1 of Ilumatobacteraceae bacterium. Classification (GTDB taxonomy): domain Bacteria; phylum Actinomycetota; class Acidimicrobiia; order Acidimicrobiales; family Ilumatobacteraceae; genus UBA668. The sequence goes on along the minus strand of JAYUCY010000124.1, from coordinate 13,463 downwards.
CGGCACGCACCTGGTCTCGCTGGATCAGGCGATTGCGACCATGCGCGATACCGGCCGCGACATGCACGAGAAGTACAAGGAGACCGCGCGCGGCGGACTCGCGATCACGTTCCTGGGCCGCAAGCCACACGCACCGGTGGCGGTCAACTTCGTCGAGTGCTGAGGGTGTGCGGCCGGAACCCGGTGTGTGTCAAAGCCGCGGACTCACAGCCCCTGATCAGCGCCCGACGGAGTTGACGTACAACCCGTGATGGCGCTGAGGGCTGAGGTCAGCCGACGCTGCCTTCCATTTGTAGCTCGATGAGACGGCTCCATTCGACGGCGTACTCCATTGGGAGCGTGCGCGTGATGGGCTCGATGAAACCGTTGACGACCATGCCCATGGCCTGCTCTTGCGAGAGGCCACGCGACATGAGGTAGAACAGCTGCTCATCGGCGATCTTGGAGACCGTCGCTTCGTGGCCAATCTGCGCGTCGCGCTCGCCCACTTCCATGTACGGGAAGGTGCGGCTCTCGCTGTTCTCATCGAGGATGAGTGCGTCGCACTGCACATGGCTCTTGCAGCCGTAGGCCCCTTCCTCGACGCGGACCAGGCCTCGGTAGGTGGTGATTCCACCGTCCTTGGAGATGGACTTCGAGACAATCTTGGATGTGGTTTCCGGGGCGACGTGCACCATCTTGGCGCCCGCGTCCTGATGCTGCCCGGCACCGGCGTAGGCAACCGACAGCACCTCGCCGGTGGCCTTCGGGCCAACGAGGTACACGCTTGGGTACTTCATGGTGAGCTTGGAGCCGATGTTGCCATCGATCCATTCCATGTGGCCTTCGGCCTCCACTCGCGCCCGCTTGGTGACGAGGTTGTAGACGTTTGGCGACCAGTTCTGGATGGTGGTGTACGTGACACGCGCCGAGGGCTTGACCACAATCTCGACAACCGCCGAGTGCAACGAGTCCTTGGTGTACACCGGGGCTGAGCAGCCTTCGATGTAGTGCACCTGGCTGCCTTCATCGGCGATGATCAGGGTGCGCTCGAACTGGCCGGCGTTCTCGCTGTTGATGCGGAAGTAGGCCTGCAGCGGCATTTCGCAGTTGACCCCCGGCGGCACATAGACGAACGACCCGCCCGACCACACGGCCGTGTTGAGCGCCGAGAACTTGTTGTCGCCGGGAGTAATGATGGTGCCGAAGTACTGCTTGACCAGCTCGGGGTACTCGCGCAGGGCGGTATCCATGTCGCAGAACAAGATGCCCTGCTTCTCCAGATCTTCACGGTTGCGGTGGAAGACAACTTCCGATTCGTACTGAGCGGTCACACCGGCGAGGTACTTGCGCTCAGCCTCAGGGATGCCCAGCTTTTCGTAGGTGAGCTTCATCTGCTCGGGAAGGTCGTCCCACTCGCTGACCTGCTCGGTGGCCGGCCGCAGGTAGTAGTAGATGTCCTGGAAGTCGATGTCGGGCATGTTGATGGCGAACCACTCGGCCATCGGCTTGCGATCGAAGGTGCGCAAGCTGCGCTGACGCATGTTGCTCATCCACTTCGGTTCGCCCTTCCACCAGCTGATTTGGTCGACAACGCCCATGTCAAGGCCCTTGGCAGGCTCAAACGCGTACTCAACGCCGGTGTCGCTCCAGCCGAGGTTGTACTTACTGAGATCCAGGTCGAATGACGTCATGGCATGTTCCGATCAGTGGAGGGAATTAGCACTACCGCCATAGTAACAATTCCTGGCCCGGATGCCCACCCTGTTCGACCGTCGCGAATTCCTCAGCCGACCGGTTCTTGGCGGGCGGGGACGCTCTTGTGCCATGGGCTGCCGACGATCCAGTCGCGTCGGCGCTGCTGGTCAGTTCGTTGGGGACGACGCCGGTGCGAATGCCGCCGCCACACATCCATATCCGTTGCATCACGCAACGCTCAGCGGCGCGTCAGTCAGCGGGCACCGGCGTTGGTCGCAGACCAGGGCCCGCGTTGGCCCGCACGTGCGCAAGATCCATCGGCTCGCCGCACGCGGTGCAGACCGTCTGCGGCTCACCGCGACCGTCGCACGTATGGCGCATCACCAGCGGTGGCCCATCGGGAGCCGACCACGTGTCGCCCCACGCCATCAGGGCCGCAATCACGGGGAACAGGTCGGCACCCTTCTCCGTCAGGTGATACTCGTAGCGCTCTGGGTGCTCGTGATACTTCACCTTCGCCACCACGTCGTGCGTAACCAGCGTGTTGAGCCGGTCGCTGAGAATGTTGCGGGCAATACCGAGATCGGCCTGAATGGCTTCGAACCGGTGCTGACCCAGCATGATGTTGCGAATGATCAGCAGCGTCCACCACTCACCGACGATGTCGAGGGTGCGAGCCACCGAGCAATTCATATGGCTGACACTGCTGCGCTTCACTCTGCCAGGCTAGTCGCGCCATGCAACGCACCGAGAGTCCCCATCGCCATGCAACCTTGCATAGGCTCGACAGATGGCTCGGCGGCTGCGCTCTCTCCTGCTCGCGTTCTTCGTAGCGCTCCCCATGCTGCTGCTCTGCGCGGCCGCACCGCAGGCCAGCGCGAGCGACGGCTTGTCGTATCGCAGCAGCACCACATACACCGTCGACGCCATCTCGGGGGTCGTGCATGTGCTGGCGGAGGTCTCGCTCACCAACACCATCCCCGACAAGCGTGATGGCAACTACATCAACCGGCGCTATTTCACCGGCTTCTCGCTGCCCGTACCCGTCGGGGCCGTCAACCAGGTGGCCACCAACACCAGCGGCCACCCGCTGGGACTGACCACTCGACTGATCGACGGCAACTCCAGCTTCTACTTCTACGACATCGATCTCGCCGAGAACCTCTTTTACGAACAGAGCACGCAGGTCAATGTCGCCTACGACATCACCGGCCTGCCGCCGCGCTCGGAGAACCCGTCGCGGGTTAATGCGGCCTACGCCGCGTTCGACGCGTTTGGGATTGGTGACGATGGCAAGGTCACTGTGCGCGTCGTGGTGCCACCCGGTTTCGTGGTCGACACGTTCGGCGACGACGCTGCCGTCACGGAGGAGAAGGGCAACACCGTCTACACGGCGACCGACATTGCGAACCCCAACGAGTTCGACATCTTCGTCTCTGCGCGCAACGACGGCGGACTGACAGCTACGGACGTGTCCACGCCCGCCGGCGACCGGTTCAACCTGCGCTCGTGGCCAGGTGACACCGAATGGCAGGCATTCGTCACCACCCAAATTGACGATGGAGTGCCGGTGCTGAGCACCTTGGTGGGGCAGCCGTGGCCGATCGATGAGACGGTCGAGGTACGCGAGGCCTACACGCCATATCTGTACGGGTACGCCGGCTGGTTCAGCGCCAGCGACAACGAAATTGAGATTGGTGAAGACCTGGACCAGGAGGTGGTACTGCACGAGCTGTCGCACGCATGGTTCAACGACAACTGGTTTGCCGATCGCTGGCTCAGCGAAGGCTTCGCGCAGGTGTACTCCAACAAGGCGGTCACCGAGATGGGTGGCCAGGCACTGACGCCAATAGCGATCGGCAGCACCGACGCCGGCAAGGTCACACTCAACGACTGGGGCGACCCCAACTTCACCGACGGTGCCGACGACGTGGAAAACTTCGGTTACAACGCGTCGTTCTCCGTTGTGCAGCAGATTGTCGACGAGGTCGGCGACGACAAGATGCGCGAGGTCTTGGCTGCCGTGTCGGACCGCACGATTGCCTATCGCGGCGAAGCTTCTCCCGAGCCCTTCGATCAGGTCACGGACTGGCGTCGATTCCTCGACCTGGTCGACGAGGTCGGTGGCGCGACCGGCGCCGACGAGTTGGTCAAGCAGTACGTGGTGACCTCGACGCAGAGCAAGCTGTTGGACGAGCGCACCGGAGCCCGCACGGCGTATCAGCAACTGATCAACGATGGCGGCAGCTGGGCACCCCCATATCTCGTGCGGGCGAAGATGTCAGCCTGGTCGTTCACGGCTGCGCAGACGGCAATCGACGAGTCTCACGACGTGTTGGTGCTGCGCGATGAACTCGATGCGAAGACCGCTGAGCTGGCATCGTCATACCCCGCTGATCTGGAGGCGACGTACGAAGCCTCGGCGAAGAATCTCGATGACGCGACGGCAGCGGTGCAACAACAAATCGACACAGCCGATGGCGTGCTCGCAGCGGTCGCAGCCGACGCCGCGAACGACGGGCTGTTCGAAAAGGTCGGTCTACTCGGAACCAATCTGCCGGCACTGCTCGACGACGCAAAGACCGCGCTCGCCAAGGGCAACCACGACGTCGCCCGCGCGAAAGCGCAGGAGGTCATCGACACCGTTGACACGGCGCCCGAAGTCGGCAAGAAGCGTTCGCTGTTGGTCGGTGGCGGCGTGTTGCTCTTGCTGCTCCTCGTCACTCTGCTGAACGTGCTGCTGCGACGCCGCGCGCGCCGCAAGCGCGCCGGGTCAATGAAGGAGAGCGAGGGAGTCGCCGGCGACACCGAGGACCTGCTCGACGCCGACGCCCAGCCAGTGGAGGCAGCTGGTGAACAGAGCCTGGGGAGCAACAGTGGGGCGGACAACTCAGCGGGCGAGGACGGCGCGTTCGCGTTGGGGTTCTAGTTCGATGAAGATGCACTCGCCGGGGCAGGCGATCGCGGCATTGATCACGCTCTGCTGCGCACGTTCATCGACCGATGCAAGGCTGTTGGAACCGCCCGGATCGTTGAGCGGCCAGCCGTCCTGTGCGACATACGCAATGCCGTCTTCCAGTTGCACGAACACATCGGGGCAATGGTCGATGCACAGGCCATCGCCGGTGCAGAGGTCCTGATCGATCCACACCCGCATGTGATCTGACGCTACCGGCGCAACACGAAGCACGCTGTGTCGTGCCCAAAGTCCTTGTCGTGATAGCAGTCTGCGGCCCTAGCCTGGCCGACGTGCAAGCCCCAATCGCGAAGCAAGTGGAGCATGTGTGGCAACGACCAACGGGGCCGGCCACCGACCCGTGGGCGTGGCTGCGTGACCGCAACGACCCAGACACCATGCCGTACCTCGAGGCGGAGAACGCGTACTCGGACGGCTGGTTCGCGCAACACACGGCGCTGATCGACACCATCTTCAGTGAGATCAAAGCCCGCGTGCAGGAAACCGACCTGTCGGCCCCCGTGCGCAAGGACGACTGGTGGTACGTGACTCGCACGGAGGAAGGCGCCAGCTACGCCATTCACTGTCGCGGCCGTAGCGCCCAGCGGGCCACCGAGCACGTGTTGCTGGATGAGAACGCTGAAGCGGCCGGCCACGAGTACTTCTCGGTGAACGCGTTCGACGTCAACCCACAGCACAGCCTGCTCGCGTGGAGCAGCGACACGGACGGCAGCGAGCAGTACACGATGCACCTGCGCGACCTGGCCACCGGCATTGACCGGCCCGAGCACCTCACCGGCACCACCTGGGGTGGCACAGCGTGGGCGGCCAATGGCAGCACGCTTTTCTACGTCACCGCCGACGAGCAGATGCGCCCATACCGCGTGTGGCGTCACGAACTCGGCACCGAACAGGCCGCCGACGCGCTGATGTTCGAGGAAACCGACGAGCGCTTCTACGTGTACGTCGACCTCAGCCGCAGCGGCGAGTGGATCGTCATCGAGACAGCCAGCAAGGTCAGCTCCGAAGTTCACCTGATCGCCGCCACCGACCCCACCGCCGCCGCGAAAATGGTTCGGGCGCGTGCTGCCCATGTGGAGTACGGCCTCGACCACTGGGGCGATCAGTGGGTGGTGCTCACCAACGAAGACGCCACCGACTTCCGGGTCATGACCGCGCCGCTGGACCAGCCGGGCGAGTGGACGGAACTGGTTGCACACGAGCCCGGTCGGCGGATCACCTCCGTCGAGGCTTTCGCCGACCACCTCGTCGTGCACGAATGGTCCAACGCGCAGCCGCGCATTCGTGTGCTCTTTCGTGATGGCAGCGAGCGAGCGGTGCACGGCGCCGACGAGCCGCACGACCTAGAGATGGAAGCCAACCCGGAGTGGCGCACCGACACTGTGCGCTACGTGGTGCAGTCGCTGACGCGGCCGGTGACGGTATTCGAGGAGAACGTTCGAACTGGCGAGCGCACCGTGCTGAAGCAAATCCCTGTGCCCGCAGTCGACCTCGACGCGTACGCCAGCGAACGTCTGTGGGCCACAGCACCCGACGGCACCCAGGTGCCTGTCGACATCGTGTACCGCCGCGGCACTGCGCCCGACGGCACCGCGCCGATGTGCGTGTACGGCTATGGCAGCTACGAGTCGTCAATGCCGCCGTGGTTCAGCGTGGCCAGGCTCTCGCTGCTGGATCGTGGCGCGGTGTGGGCGTTGGTCCATCCCCGCGGGGGCGGCGAGCTGGGCCGCGAGTGGTACCTGCAGGGCAAGCTGGAGCACAAGCGCAACACCTTTATCGACACCATCGCCAGCGTCGAGCACCTCGTCGATGCGGGGTGGGCGCACCCACGCAAGGTTGCGCTGCGCGGTGGCAGCGCCGGTGGCCTGTTGGTTGGTGCGTGCATCACGATGCGCCCGGACCTGTTCCGCGCCGCCGTCGCCGAAGTTCCGTTCATCGACGTCGTCACCACCATGGCCGACCCATCGCTGCCACTGACCATCACCGAGTGGGAGGAGTGGGGCGACCCACGCTCCGAGCCGATGGCCGGCTACATGCTGAGCTACTCGCCCTACGACCACACCGTCGCGGCCGACTATCCGGCGATCTACGTCACCGCCGGGCTCAACGACCCGCGAGTCAGCTACCACGAACCCGCGAAGTGGATTGCCAAGCTGCGCGAGGTGTGCACCAACGACGCCACCCTCATCATGCGCTGCGAGATGGGCGCCGGGCATGGCGGCCCCAGCGGCCGCTACGAGACGTGGCGCGACGAAGCGCGCAATCTGACCTTCCTGCTCACCGAACTGGCCTAATGGTTCAGAGCGTGGCGGCCAGCACGGCCAGGCAGATGAACAGCGCGTTGCGCACTAGGTGCCCTGCTCCGATTGGCTTCGAACTCAATGAGCCAAAGCAGGCGCACGGCGGTCGCTTGCCCTGCGCGAGCCTCAACGACAGCAAGAAAGTGAACGCACCGAACAGCGCGACCGCGATCCACGCCACGGTATGTCGTTGCACTTGCACCAACAGCAGTGCGCCGAGGGTTGCCTCAAGATACGGCACCACCATCGCCAGCCGCCACGGCACCCCCAGCCCGTCGGCCTGCGACCGCCATTGCGCTGGCTGTGCCAGCTTGGACACCGCAGCGATCAGCAACACTGCACCCACCGCAACGGCGACTGCGACACCCCATGTCGACTGGCTCACAGTGTGACGCTCACGAGCTAGCCGACTTCGACAGTGAGGCCCTCGGAGGCCGCGAACACCTCGACGCCCAGCTTGCTGCCGATGGCCACCGCGCACCGCTGCACTTCGTCCAGCGCTGCGTCCGTTCGCGATGGATCGTGATGGAAGAGCGCGAGGCGACGGACGTTGCAGTGATGCGCCAGCCAGATGGCGTAGTCGATGGTGCAGTGGCCCCACGTTGCCTTGTGCTCGAACTCGTGCGGGGTGTACTGCGAATCGTGAATCAACAGATCCGCACCCTCGACAAGCTCGCGGGCACCCTCGCTGACGGAGTACGACCCGTCGTACGGCTGCTGATGATCGCTGAGGTAGGCAATGCTGCGCCCGCCCCACTCGATTCGGTAACCCAAGGTCGGCCCGACATGGGGCACCAGGCGAGACATCACTTTGATGCCGCCGACCGAGAACTCGTGGTCGGCTACGTCATGGAAGCGAACCATGCCAGGGAGCTGATCAATGGTGACGGGAAACAGTGGCGGGCGAATCACGGCACCGATCACCGAGGCCACCGGGCGACCGTCCTCTTGCGCCGGTGCGTACACATCCAGCTCGGAGCCTTCGTAGAGCAACGGCGCGAAGAACGGCAGACCCTGCGTGTGGTCCCAGTGCAGGTGACTGAGCAAGCAGGTGCCACGAAAGGTGCCGTCCTGGGGCAGCGTCTGACCAAAATAGCGGGCACCGGTGCCGAGGTCGAAGAACAGCGAAGGCTCGCCAGGGACGCGCACAGCAACACACGAGGTGTTGCCGCCGTATCTCGCAATGTCGTCGCCGTGACACGGTGTGGAACCGCGCACGCCGAAGAACGTGACTTGCATTTTCACGTACCCCCTGTGGATCGACCACGTTACGCCCGGTGTCGGCCCAGGGTAAACCAGCCGGGTACGTGACGCTTGTCGCACCGAGGCTAACTTGCGCACATGGCAGACATCTCTCAGGGCTCCGTATCGGCCAACGGTGTCGACTTCAGCTACCTCACCGCCGGCGATGCACAGGCACCCCTTGCGCTCTGTTTGCACGGCTTCCCCGACAGCGCACACGGCTGGCGCTACCTGCTACCCGCGCTTGCCGAGGCCGGCTATCGAGGGGTCGCTCCCTTCCAACGCGGATATGCACCAACTTCGGTACCGCCCGATGGGCGTTATCAAACTGGCGCACTCGCGATGGACGCAATCGCGCTCCACGAAGCACTCGGCGGCGACGCACATGCCGTCATCATCGGCCACGATTGGGGCGCCAGCGGTACCCACGGCGCAGCGGTTTTCGCACCCGAGCGCTGGTCGAAGGTGGTCACCATGGCTGTTCCTCCCGGCCCGGCACTCGGGATGGCATTCGTCAGCAATCTCGCTCAGGTGCAGCGCAGTTGGTACATGTTCTTCTTTCAGCATCGCCTATCGGATTTCGTGGTCGCCGCCAACGACCTCGCGTTCATCGACATGCTGTGGGCGCAGTGGTCGCCCGGATACGACGCCACCGACGACCTCGTCAACACGAAGGCCAGCCTGCGCGACCCCGCCAACCTGGCGGCGGCACTCGGCTACTACCGCGCCACCCTGGGCGACGGGTACAGGGACCCAGCGCTCGACGCCGTGCAGGCAGCCGGTCAGGGTTGGGCAACGCAGCCCCATCTGTATCTTCAGGGCCGCAACGACGGCTGCATCGGCGCCGAGGTGGCTGAGGCTGCCGCCGCGATGGCACCCCCCAACGTGACGGTTGAATTCATCGGCAACGCCGGGCACTTCTTGCACATCGAACAGCCGGCCATTGTCAACGCCCGCATCATCGAGTTCCTCGGATGACACAGCCCGGTGCACCGACGCTGCCCGACGGGCTGGTGGTCGTCGTGAAGCGCGAGTGCGCAACCTGCGTGATGGTCGCTCCCCTGCTCGGGCAGTTCGCAGCCACCGTCTACACGCAGGACGATCCGGCATTCCCCGAGGGGGTCGCTGCGCTACACGACGCAGATCTCTTCATCAGTTGGCACCACGACATCGAGACCGTGCCAACGGTCATCAAGGTCGTCGGCGGGCTCGAGGTCGACCGCACCATCGGATGGCTCAGTAGCGAGTGGCAGCGCATCACTGGCATCGACGATCTGGGCAGCGACCTTCCGCCCTTCCGTCCGGGCTGCGGATCGCTGAGTGTTGATCCCGACCGGGTCGACGCGTTACGCGCAGCCTTCGGGGGCCACGTGCTGAAGTCGCGGCGACTGGAACTCGCCGACCTTGACGACGAGATGGAGCTGATGTTCGAGCGCGGCTTCACCGATGGCTTGCCGGTCGTGCCACCGACTGAAGAGCGTGTGCAACGCATGCTGCAGGGCACGACGCGGGATGCTCGCGACGTCGTAGCAATCGTGCCGCCAGACCTCGTGGAAGTCACCATCGAGAAGATTGCGATCAACGCCGTCATGGCCGGTTGTACACCCGAGTACCTGCCGTGGGTTATCGCCGCACTCGAGGCGGTGTGTACCGATGCGTTCAACATTCACGGCGTGCTTGCCACCACCATGCCCGTCGGGCCAGTCATCGTCTGCAATGGCCCTGGTACCCGCGCGATCGGAATGAATAGCGAAGGCAACGCGTTGGGCCAAGGCAACCGCGCCAACCTCACCATTGGGCGGGCGGTACAGCTCATTGTGCGCAATGTTGGCGGCGGACGCCCGGGTGAGGTCGACCGCGCCACCCACGGCAACCCCGGAAAGCTGAGCTTCTGCTTCGCCGAGCGCGAACACGACTCGCCGTTCAGTTCGCTCGCCGTCAGTCGCGGCTTCGCCCCCACCGACAACACGGTCACTGTGTTCGCTGGTGAGGGCCCACGCTGCATCGTCGACCAGAAGGCGCGCACAGCGCCAGAGCTGGCCACCGTGTTCGCCGCCTGCCTGCGCACGCTGCACAACCCGAAGCTGATTTTGGCCTTCGACGTGATCCTCATTGTCGGCCCTGAGCACGCCCGGGTGTTCGCTCAGGCAAGCTGGGACCGCGACACATTGTTGGCCGAGGTGCACAGCCGCCTGCAGCTGCCGGGCAGCGAACTGGTGTTTGGCGCTGGCGGCATCGCCGATGGCATTCCCATGCACCTGAGCGACGCAACGTTGCCCAAGTTCCGACCGGATGGAATTTTACTCGTCCACGCGGGCGGTGGCGCCGGATTGTTCTCCACGATGATCGGCGGCTGGGCCAACGGCGAGATGGGCTCACAACCTGTGACACACCGAGTCGTTCCGTGATGTGTCGTTCCGTGATGTGTCGTTCCGTGAGAGAGTTGGCCGTATGACCCGAGTGCTATTGGACCCGAGTAGCGAGCGGTCGGTGCCGCATCGCGAGCTGCTCCCCCGCCCTGCCCAGCTGCGCGGGCAAGTGGTCGGCCTGCTCGATATCTCCAAGCCGCGTGGCGACATCTTCCTCGATCAGCTGGAACTGCTGCTCACCGAGGCCGGTGCGAAAGTGCTGCGCTTCAAGAAACCCACGTTCACCAAGCCGGCGCCGGTTGACCTTCGCCAGGAGATCGCCACACACTGCACGCTCGTCATCGAAGCGCTCGCCGATTGAGGCAGTTGTACGTCGTGCAGTGTGCACGACATCGTTGATCTGGAACGTCGCGGAGTCCCCGGCGTTTTCGTCGCATCCTCCGAGTTCGTCGATGCCGCAGTCGCACAGTCGAAGGCCTTGGGCTTTCCCGGCGTCGCCCGGGTTTTCACACCCCACCCCATCCAGGACCGCACCGACGACGAGATGCGCCGCTATGCACACGAGGCGTTCGCACAAATTGTGTCTGCGATCATCACGTAACGCACACCTTCGAGGCCCACACTCAGGTTCCGATGTACTACCAGCATCGCGGGTGCGGCGTGGGCAAGACCCAAGGGTGAACGGCCCAAGCATGACCGGCACAAATCGATGAACGGCACATATCGACGAGATCTTCAGCTGGCGGTTTCGATACTTTTTTCGCTTGTCGTGTCAGTCCTGCCACCCGTCTCAGTGCCCTCGGTCTCGGCGGTCTCCTGCACGGTGACGGAGAATCTCAGTCCTGGCACGGTCAACTCGGCGGTGCTATGCCTTGAGCAACGCCTTATCGAGCTGGGCAGTACCTCCATCGTGGGGCCAGACACCAACTACGACCCGGCCAGCGTCAACGCGGTCATGGCCTTCCAAACCACACGCGGCCTGCATGCCGATGGCATCGTCACCTCGATCACGGCGCGCCAGCTGGGCCTCAGGGGTGCGCTCGCACCTGCAGGTTCGGCGCGAGTCACGCTGATCGGGGACTCCACCGCAGCCGCGTTGCGATGGTTCGACGAAGCCAACAACAGCACCGCCCGCTACGACATCATGGCCGAGAAGTACGACACGTTGTTGTCCGCCGAGAGCTGTCGCCGCCTGGCCGCTATCAGCTGCGTCGGCCGCAATGACCCGATCACTGGCGTCCGCTCCACCCCAGTGAGCGTGTTGCCGCTGATGCGGACCACACTGCGCGGCCAACTCGGTGAAGCGCTGGTGATCATGGCGGGTTACGACGACACCACCATCGTCTCCGCCATCGACAGCATCATGGCGGAGGCGAAGTTTCAGGGTGTCTCGAAGGTCTTTTGGCCGAACTACCGCGTCGCACCGGGCTTCAGCTACAGCCAGTACTACGCGGCCCACAACGCAGCACTGGAAAACGCGAAGGTTCGTTACCCGAACCTCATCATTCTCGATTGGGACGGCTACACAGCGTCGCAGAGCACTGCGACCCAAGCCCTGTGGTTCGCCCCCGACCAAACCCACATCACCGGCGCGGGCGCGATTGCCCTCTCGAACTACCTCACCGGGCGCATCGATGCAGAGCACGTCGAGGCCTGCGAGACCTCGCACGCACTCGCCGGTGTGCCCGACGCGACCACCGGCACCCCGCTTCCCACTTCCAGCGCGGACAGCGGGTTCATCGGCATGCAGCCCGTGCGGGTGTTCGACACCCGCTCCCCAACGCTGGGCGGCGGAGTGGGCAAGATGCGTGCCCAGAGCACCGTCCGAGTCGAGCTGGCAGGTTTCCTTCCGCCCGACACGTCGCAGGCCGTTCTCAATGTGACCGCCGTCAACCCGTGTACCGGTGGCTACCTCACCGTGTTCGCGTGCGGCACCCGACCCAACACTTCAAACGCGAACTTCGAGGCGGGCCGCACCACAGCAGCACTGGCGATGACGCTGCTCACCAATGGCGCTTTCTGCATCTACTCATTTTCGAAGGTCGATCTCATCGTCGATCTGATTGGAGCCTTTGCGCCGCAGGGCGCCCTGTTCCACTCACTTGGCCCGGTGCGTTGGGTGGATACACGCGGTGGCGCTGCAGTCTTCGCTGCCAGCGGGCCGCTGACCACCGGTATGGGCATCAACGTTCCCATCGCTGACGTGGGTGGCATCCCCGCTGACGCCACCGGTATCTGGATCAACGTCACGGCCACCGGCTCACCGGTCGACACGGTATGGCAGGCGTACCCTGGCCCGTGCGGCCAGTCGCCGACATCGTCGACCGTCAATCTTCTCGCTGGCCGCTCAACCGCCACGTCCACCCTCGTCGGTCTCGGGGCCAACGGTGGCATCTGTGTGCAGGCCTTCTCCGGAAGCGGGCATGCGGTCGTCGACGTGTCCGGCTGGTTCGGCGGCAGCAGCGTAGGCGGCTTGGCACTGCGCAACGCTCCCCCGACACGCGTGATCGACACTCGTTCGGCGGCGATGCCGGCCGCCAACGCTGTCGTCTCACTGGCTGCCGCTCAGGTGGGTGTCTACAACACCACCGCTGTTCTCGCCACCGGCTTCGGCTTCGTGACTGCAACACCGTGCGGCAGCACGCTGCTCAGCTCGCTCGTCAACACCACACCGCTCGAAACGGTAGCCAACCTCGGCACCGTTGCACCAGGCGCCGGCGGTAAGGTCTGCTTCAGCCCGTCGGTTCCCGCCCACCTCGTGGTTGATCAACTGGGCACCTTCGTCACCCCCGGCGCCCCCTAGTGTCCGTCGCGGATTCAGTGATGTCGTGAGCTCTGCGTGCGACACACCCCCAGCCGCCCTTCAGTCATGTCCGTCGATGCGAGTGCCACGCCGTC
>JAYUCY010000123.1:0-16110 GCA_043740085.1 Ilumatobacteraceae bacterium | reverse complement strand
TCAAGCTGCGCACCGTGCTCGACACGCCGAGCCTGCAGAAGTACATCGTCTGCAATGCCGACGAGGGCGACAGTGGCAGTTTCGCCGACCGGATGCTGATGGAGGGCGACCCCTTCCTACTGATCGAGGGCATGATCATCGCCGGCTGGGCGACTGGTGCCAGCGACGGCTACATCTACATCCGCAGCGAGTACCCAGATGCCATCGAGGCAATTCGCGCGGCGATTGCGACCTGCGCGGCGCGCGGGTGGCTCAACGGGGTCGGCAGTGACCGTGCCGCTGTCGAGAAGGGCGTGATGGGAACCGACTTCGCCTTCCGACTGCACGTTCGTGTCGGTGCCGGCGCCTACATCTGCGGCGAGGAAACGGCACTGATGGAGAGCATCGAGGGCAAGCGCGGCATCGTGCGCGCCAAGCCTCCGCTGCCCGCCATCGAGGGGCTATGGGGCAAGCCGACAGTGATCAACAACGTGCTCAGCCTGGCGGCCCTCCCCACGATCCTGGCGGACGGCGCTGCCGCCTATGCGGCGCTGGGTCACGGGCGTAGCCGCGGCACCCAGGTGGTGCAGGTCGCTGGCAACGTGGCGCACGGTGGCATCTTCGAGGCTGCGTTCGGCATCACGGTCCGCGAGCTAGTCGAGCAGTTCGGTGGCGGTTCGGCCAGCGGTCGCCCGGTGCGGGCGGTGCAGGTGGGTGGCCCGCTGGGCGCATACCTGGCGCCCGAGCAGTTCGACCTTCCCATCGACTACGAGGCATTCGCTGCAGCAGGCGCACTGCTCGGTCACGGCAGCATGGTCGTGTTCGACGACACGGTCGACATGCTGGGCATGGCCCGCTTCGCCATGGAGTTCTGTGCGATCGAATCGTGCGGCAAGTGCACGCCATGTCGCATCGGCAGCACTCGCGGCGTGGAACTGATTGACAAGATCATCGCTGGCGAACGCCGCGACGAGAACATGACGGTGCTGATGGACCTGTGCGAGGTGATGGCCGAGGCATCGCTCTGCGCGATGGGTGGCTTCACGCCGTTGCCGGTTCGCAGCGCCATCGCCCACTTCGTTGACAGCCCGACCGGAGCAATCGTATGACCCTGAGCCTTTCGTTCTTCGGCGATGAAGCCCTTCGGGAACTCGGTGGTCACAACGACGCCGAGCACGACATGGGTACGCCGGCGCCGAACCGGTCGCGCATTGGTGCCGCTGCCACCGTTTCCGTCACCATTGATGGCCGCGAGGTGATGGTGGAGGAAGGCACGTCGGTGATGCGCGCCGCAGCCATTTGCGGCGTCGATGTCCCGAAACTGTGCGCCACCGATTCGCTCGACCCCTTCGGTTCCTGCCGCCTGTGTATCGTCGAGATTGACGGTCGTAAGGGCACGCCAGCGTCGTGCACCACCCCGGTCGCTCCGGGCATGCAGGTCACCACACAGTCACCGAAGCTCGAGCGCCTTCGCCGCGGTGTGATGGAGCTGTACATCAGCGACCACCCGCTGGATTGCCTGACATGCGCGGCCAATGGTGATTGCGAGCTGCAGGACATGGCTGGTGCGGTTGGGCTGCGCGACGTGCGCTACGGCTACGCCGGCGACAACCACCTGGGCATGGAGAAGGACACCTCCAACCCGTACTTCACGTTCGATTCCTCGAAGTGCATCGTGTGCTCTCGCTGCGTGCGCGCGTGCGAGCAGGTACAGGGAACGTTCGCCCTCACCATCGAGGGCCGCGGCTTCGGCTCGCGTGTCGCTGCTGGGTTCAACGGCAGTTTCTTCGACAGCGAGTGCGTGTCGTGCGGCGCGTGCGTGCAGGCATGCCCGACCGCCACTCTCACGGAGAACACCGTCATCGAGATGGGCCAACCGCGGCGCACCGTGCTCACCACCTGCGCGTACTGCGGCGTCGGCTGCACGTTCAAGGCGGAGATGCAGGGCGAAACTGTCGTGCGGATGACGCCGTACAAGGATGGCGGCGCCAACGAGGGTCACTCGTGCGTGAAGGGCCGCTTCGCCTGGGGCTACGCCAGCCACCCGGACCGTGTGCTTGAGCCGATGATCCGCGAGAAGATCACAGACCCGTGGACCACAGTGTCGTGGGACGAAGCAATTGCGTATGCCGCTGCCAGGCTGAAGGACATCCAAGCCCGTCACGGGCAGGGTTCCATCGGCGGCATCACGTCGTCGCGCTGCACCAACGAAGAAGTGTTCGTGGTGCAAAAGATGGTGCGCACCGCCTTCGGCAACAACAACGTCGACACGTGTGCGCGAGTGTGCCACTCGCCTACCGGCTTTGGTCTGTCGCAAGCTTTCGGCACCTCGGCGGGCACGCAGGATTTCAAATCGGTCGAGCTGGCCGATGTCATCCTGCTGATCGGCGCCAACCCCACCGACGCGCACCCGGTGTTCGCGTCGCGGATGAAGAAGCGACTTCGTGACGGTGCGCAACTGATCGTGGTCGACCCGCGCCGCATCGACCTGGTGCGCACGCCGCACGTGCAGGCCACCAACTTCTTGCAGCTACGCCCCGGTACCAACGTCGCCGTCATCAACGCGCTGGCGCACGTGATCGTGACGGAAGATCTCGTCGATCACCGCTTCGTTCATGAGCGTTGCGAGCCCATCGAGTTCTCGCACTGGGCCGCGTTTGTGTCGCAGCCCGAGAACAGCCCCGAGACGCTGGAGCAGTACACCGGTGTGGCCGCAGCGGAAGTGCGTGCGGCTGCCCGCCTGTACGCAACCGCTGGCAATGGTGCGATCTATTACGGCCTCGGGGTCACCGAACACAGCCAGGGCAGCACGATGGTGATGGGCATGGCCAACCTCGCGCTGGCCACCGGCAACCTCGGCCGCGACGGTGTTGGCGTCAACCCGCTGCGCGGACAGAACAACGTGCAGGGCTCGTGCGACATGGGTTCGTTCCCGCACGAGTTCCCTGGGTACCGACACGTCAGCGACACCACCACGCGCGAGACGTTCGAAGCGTTCTGGGGTCGCCCGTTGCAAGCCGAACCCGGGCTGCGCATTCCCAACATGTTCGACGCTGCCATCGACGGCCACTTCAAGGGTCTGTTCGTGCAGGGCGAGGACATCGCACAGAGCGACCCCAACACCGTGCACGTCATGCACGCGCTGACCTCGTTGGAACTGGTCATCGTGCAGGATCTGTTCATCAACGAGACCGCCAAGGTTGCGCACGTGTTCTTCCCGGGTACGTCGTTCCTGGAGAAGGACGGCACGTTCACCAACGCAGAGCGCCGCATCAACCGTGTTCGCCCGGCCATGCGGCCGCGCAACGGCAAGCAGGAATGGCAGGTCGCAGCCGAGTTGTCCGCCGCCCTCGGCGCACCAATGCACTACGACAATGCGGCGCAGATCATGGACGAGATCGCCGCGCTGACCCCCACGTTCGCGGGCGTCTCGTTTGCCAAGCTGGATGCGTTGGGCAGCGTGCAGTGGCCGTGCAACGACGAGCACCCGCTGGGCACTCCGATCATGCACGAGGGCACGTTCGTTCGCGGCCTCGGCCGATTCACGCCCACGCCGTACGTGCCGACGGACGAGAAGAGCACCCGCCGGTTCCCGCTACTCCTCACCACCGGTCGCATTCTCAGCCAGTACAACGTGGGGGCACAGACTCGCCGTACGCATAACGTGCAGTGGCACCAGGAGGACCTGCTGGAGATCAATCCGCACGACGCCGAGGAGCGCGGCATCCGCGACGGTGACGAGGTCACGTTGGCCAGCCGGGTCGGAGCAACCACGCTTCACGCGATGGTGTCGGATCGCATGACCCAGGGTGTGGTGTTCACCACCTTCCACTATCCGGTCAGCGGCGCCAACGTGATCACTACCGAGCACAGCGACTGGGCCACGAACTGCCCGGAATACAAGGTGACGGCCGTGCAGGTGTCCCCCGGCCATTCGGCCGCAACGGTGGAGATCGACCACCCCGAACACCGGCTCGGCGCACTGGTCCGCATGGCGAATCAGATCGCCCGCCAGATGGTGGCGGACCCGAACGTGGATGCTGTTGCGGCTACCGCCGTCCACATCGGCAAGTTCTGGGAACACGAGATGCGCGCCGACCTCACCGCCGCCATCGAAGGGGGCACCGTGACCTTGGACGAGACAGTCGTGCAGGCGATGCAGCGCCTCGCCGTCCCCGTCTAGGTCGCGCTGCCTGGGTCGCGCTGCCTCGCCGTCCCCGTCTGGGTCGCGCTGCCTGGGTCGCCCCCGTTCAGCACATTGGCCAGCGGAAGGTGTGGCACCTTCCGCCGCCCAAGGGCGGGTAAACGTGAAGAATTCGGCAGGTTTACCCGCCCATGGGCGGCAGAGAGTGCCAACCGCGTTCGGCAGGTTTACCCGCCCATGGGCGGTAGAGAGTGCCACGCGTGGGGTGGGTGTAGGTCGCCGAGGAGCCTTGGCGAGCCCGGGGGTGCCCGGGGCGTACGGTAGGGGGATGCGGGTTTCGGCGAAGGCGGACTATGCGATCCGGGCGGTCGTTGAGCTTGGCGCCCATTTCCAGCCCGACGAACAGCCATCTCCGATGAAGGGCGAGGCCATCGCCCGGGCTCAGCGCATCCCGATGAAGTTCTGCGAGAACATCCTCTCCGAGCTTCGAGGTGCCGGCGTGGTGGACTCGCGACGGGGTGTCGACGGCGGCTATTGGCTGGCGGTCGACCCGGCCACAATCAAGTTGGGGGACATCATTCGAATCGTGGAGGGTCCGCTCGCTGCTGTCCGTGGGGATAGCCCCACTGACGTGGACTTTGTTGGCACCAGCGCAGCCATGCGTGAGGTATGGGTGGCGGTCCGTGCATCGCTGCGCCGGGTCCTGGACGTGGTGACCGTTGCCGACGTCGTGCACGGCTCGCTGCCCGCCGACGTGCGGCAACTTTTGGACGATCCGGGAGCGTGGGACGTGGTCGATCCGTTGGCTGAGCCGTCGGCAAAAAGAGATCTTTCCCACTAGATCAGTTGCAAAGCGATGGCTTGGTTGATAAAAATGATCAAGTATGTCAACAATAGCTCCGACCCGAAGCCGACGGCGTCGCCTCGGGGCCCTCCTGATTGCTGCATCGGTGCTGGGCGCGGCATGTGGCGGCGACAGTTCCGACAGCGCCAGCTCGGGCTCCGCAGCCGCACAGGATCCAACCGATGGCAGCGAGACGACCGTGGTCGAGGCCACATCTGCCAGCGCCGAGACCACCACCGGCGACACCGTCCCCGCCGCCCTTGAAGGCACCGTGCGGCTGGGCTACTTCCCGAATGTGACGCACGCGCCGGCGATGGTGGGTGTTGCAGAGGGTTTGTTCGCAACGGCGCTCGGCAAGGGTGTCGACCTGCAGACGTTCACCTTCAATGCCGGTACCGAAGCGGTGGAAGCACTCTTGGCCGAGTCGCTCGACATCACCTTCATCGGCCCGAACCCGGCCATCAACGCGTTCGCCAAATCTGACGGCGACGCGGTGCGCATCGTCTCGGGCAGCACATCGGGCGGCGCCTACTTGGTGGTCAAGCCGGAGATCACGTCTGTTGATCAGCTGGCGGGCACCACGTTGGCAACGCCGTCGCTGGGCAACACCCAAGACGTCGCGCTGCGGGCGTGGCTGAAGGACAACGGCTTGGAGACCACTCCTGAGGGCGGCGGCGATGTCGCCATCTTGCCGCAGAGCAACTCGACCACGCTCGAGTCGTTCATCAGCGGCGCCATCGCTGGCGCATGGGTTCCCGAGCCGTGGGCCACGCGCCTGGTTGAGGAGGGTGGCGGCACGGTGTTGGTCGACGAGCGCGACCTGTGGCCCGACACCGACGGCGAGTACATCACCACCCATGTGATCGTGCGCACCGACTTCCTCAACGATCACCCGGATCTGGTGAAGGCAGTGTTGGCCGGCCTGGCCGACGCCATCGACGCCATTGCAGCCGACCCGGCCAAGGCCCAGGCCGATGTGGTGGCCCAGATCACCGAGATCACCGGCTCGGCCCCCGATGCCGACACGATTGCGACCAGCTTCTCGCACCTCACGTTCACGCTCGACCCGATCGCAGCCTCGCTGCAAAAGTCGGCAGACGATGCGATTGCAGTCGGCCTGCTGGAGCCGGTCGACCTCGACGGCATCTACGACCTGACGTTGCTGAACGATGTACTGACCCAGCGCGGCAAGTCGACAGTGAGCGGGCCATGAGCCTGGTTGCTGACAATCCGGCGGTCGCCGCGCCAGCACCTGCGCCGGCACCTGCGCCAGCACCTGCACCTGCAAACGGCAGCGTGGCGAACAACACTGTCCTCACACTGGATGGCGTGTCGAAGCGCCACGGTGTCGGTAAGAACAGCGTCGTCGCGCTCGACGGTGTCAGTCTGACAGTGCAGCGCGGCGAGTTTGTCTGTTTGGTTGGTGCCTCGGGTTGCGGCAAGACCACGCTGCTGTCGTTGGTGGCCGGTCTCGACCAGCCGACCGCGGGTACGGTCAGCACCGAAGGCCGCACTGCGCTGATGTTCCAGGAGTCTGCATTGCTGCCATGGCGAACCGCCGTGCAGAACGTGGAGCTGGCACTGAAGTTGGGTGGCGTGCACCGCCGCGAGCGACGCGCACAGGCGCTGGAGTTCCTGCGCATGGTGCACCTCAGCGACTTTGCGGACAAGCGCCCGCACGAACTCAGCGGTGGGATGCGCCAGCGCGTTGCGTTGGCGCGGGCACTGGCCCAGCGTGCCGACATTTTGTTGATGGACGAGCCGTTTGGTGCGCTGGACGCCATCACTCGCGACGTGCTGCACGACGAGCTCGAACGGGTTGTGCAAGAGCGCGGCTTGACGGTGCTGTTCGTTACACACAACGTGCGCGAAGCCAGTCGCCTGGGCGACCGGATTGTGCTGCTCTCCAGCCGTCCAGGTCGGGTTGTTGAAGAGTTCGAGGTGCCTGTGGAGCGCCCGCGCCGCATCGAGTCGCCCGGCGTGTCGGCGATTGCCGCCACGGTCACCACCCGATTGCGTGAGGAAGTTCGGCGACATGCACGCTGAGCAAACCATCGACGACGAACTGTCGGGCCTCGACAATCTTGAGGTCGTCGAAAATGCTCGCCCCTCGCGAGCGCTTCGCTTCTGGAGCGCCGCATGGCCAAAGTTCGCTGCCATCGGGTTGGTGTTGGCCATCTGGCAGTTCGCAGTCTGGCGCGAGTGGAAGAAGATCTACGTACTTCCCTCACCGTTGCTGGTGTGGGAACGGCTGGTTGACGACATCGGCACGGCGAAGCTGTGGAGCGCGGCATTCGCCACCATGCGCCGGGCCGTGTTCGGCTTCCTGGTCTCCGTCCTCATCGGCGGCATCATCGGCATCGCAGTGGCCGCATCGAAGCGTGTGCGCACCGCGATCGGTTCGCTGATCACCGGCTTGCAGACCATGCCGTCGATTGCCTGGTTTCCACTGGCCATCCTGCTGTTTGGGTTGACCGAAAGCGCCATCACATTCGTGGTGGTGCTCGGTGCCACACCGTCCATCGCGAACGGTGTGATCGGCGGCATCGACAGCGTGCCGCCGCTGCTGCGTCGTGTCGGCCGCAGCATGGGCGCCGAGTCAGTAGCGCTGTACCGAGACTTCGTGGTGCCAGCGGCAATGCCGTCAGTGGTGTCGGGCCTGAAGCAGGGCTGGGCATTCGCCTGGCGCAGCCTGATGGCCGGTGAACTGCTCGTCATCATTCCGGGCACGCAGACCATTGGTACCCGGCTGCAGTTCGCTCGTGAGTTCTCCGACGCCAAGGGCGTGATTGCGACGATGGTCGTGATCCTCGTCATCGGCATCGTGGTGGACACGTTGGTGTTCAGTCGCCTGGAGCGACGGGTGCTGCGCAATCGTGGCCTCGGCGCGCAGCAATGACCGTCGCGCTGACGAGCCGGCGGCGGCACTCCACGTGGCGTGACAGTCGTTCTTGACGGAGTAGCCGTCGACCTCCATCAACGGCAGCCCCGTTGTTTGTTCCCGAACGCGGCGCCGCTCTTTCACCGCGCGTTCGTTCCGGGATAAGGTTCCGTCGACCCAGGGGTCAGCGGAAGGGGAACTGAATGAGTCGCGTCGTCTACGACGGCACACCCATCGAGTACGACGAGGGTGACACGCTGGCGATCGCTGCCGTGCGCAGCGGGCAGCACCCGGCCCGCGGTGGCACGCTGTGCCTGGCTGGCGACTGCGGCAACTGCGTCGCGATCGTGGACGGCACACCGTGGGTGCGCACCTGCTCGACGCCGGCCCGCCCGGGCTTGGTGGTGCGGCGCCACCCCAACGGCTCACACCCATCACCGGGCGGTCCCGAGCAGCACACCCAGGTGACAGTGCGTCATCGTGCGGCCGACCATGTCGTCATCGGCCGCGGTGACAGCGGTGCGGCGGCAGCGGCCGTTGCGAGCGCCAACGGCGACGACGTGCTGGTGCTCGATGCCGCGGATGGCAACGAGGTGGTCGGCGTCTTCGACGGTCCCACTGTCATCGTGCGCACACGGCACGGCGTCGATCAGTTGCACGCGCACCGCATCACGCTCGCCACCGGCGCTGCGGAAGTCCACCCCGTGTGCCCCGGCAACATGCTCGCCGGTATCTACACCCCGAGGGCCGCGGCAGCGCTGCGGGCCGCCGGTGTCGATCTCGGTCGCGTCGTAGCGGTCGGCGCCGAGCTGGTGGCATTCCATGGGCAGGACAGAGTGGCCGCGGTCGAAACCGCGGATGGCACGATCACCCAGTGCGACAGCGTCATCGTCGATCTCGGCAGCGCGCCGCGCGACCTGCTCGCCCGGATGGCCCCGATGGTGCCCGTCACAGTCGTCGGCCCGGCAGCCGCCGCACATGCTTTGCCGGCCTGCCCGAAGGAAGGCGTGGTCTGCCCGTGCGGGAAGATCACGGTGGAAGACCTCGACGGTGTGTGGAAGAAGGGCTTCAACGAGCTGGAACTGGTGAAGCGTGCCAGTCTCATCGGCGTGGGCACCTGCCAGGGTGGGGTGTGCATGCCGCACCTGCGGGCATTCGTGGCGGATCGCAGCGGAACCACCCCCGAGCCGTTCACGGCCCGCCCGGCGGCTCGCCAGCTGACGCTCGGCGAGGCCGCCGCCGGGTACCACATCGACACGTTTCGCCGGACGCCGCTGCACGCGGAACACGTGACGCTGGGCGCCACGCTCGACAAGTTCGGTGGCTGGTTCCGGCCCTGGCACTACGGCGACCCGATCGCGGAGTACTGGGCCGTGCGTGAGGCCGTCTCGCTCGGCGACGTCAGCACGCTCGGCAAGATGATCGTCAGCGGCCCCGACGTCGTGGAGGCGTTGGAGCGGCTGTACCCGAACCCCGTGCACGACATCAAGGTCGGCCGAGCTCGCTACGTCATCAACCTGACCGAGCGCGGCCACATCATGGACGACGGGATGATCCTGCGCGACGCAGACGACCGCTTCACGCTCACGTTCACCTCTGGCGGCGCGAGCACGGCGGAGATGTGGGTGCGCGACTGGTTCGAGACGTGGGGCCTGCACGTGCACGTGCTCGACCGCACCGTCTCGCACGGAGCGATCAATGTCACCGGCCCGCTGGCGGGGCAGCTGCTGCGTCGTGCCGGGTTGGCCGACGAGGATCGGCCGAAGTTCCTGCAGCACCGCCGCCTCGATGTCGCCGGCGTGCCCTGCCACGTGATGCGCCTCTCCTTCACCGGTGAGGCCAGCTTCGAGCTGCACCACCAGATCGACCGCAGCGTCGAGCTGTGGCAGGCACTCATGCACCTGGGTGAACCGCTGGGCATCAAGCCGCACGGTCTGCAGGCGCTGTTCGGGTTGCGTTGCGAGAAGGCCCACATCATCGTCGGTCAGGACACCGAGCTGGACAGCTCTCCGCGACGGGTGAACATGGACTGGGCGGTGAAACTCGACAAGCCGGCCTTCATCGGCCGCGAGGCGTTGCTCCGCACGGCGAAGCTGCCCGACGAACGCCGTCTGTTCGGCTTCCGGATGGAAGGCCCTGCGCCCCTGGAAGGCAGCGTGATCAGGGTGGGCGGTGACGTCGTCGGCCACGTCACCTCCAGCTGGAACTCGCCGCTGTTCGGCCACGCCGTGCTGTTGGGCTGGCAGAAACGTATGCCGCACGCCGACGTCGTCGAGATCGACGGCCGCGAAGCCCACGTGAGTCAAGTGCCGTTCTACGACCCGGAGGGCGCACGTGCTCGTCTCTGAGTTCACCGACCACGTCGCCGGCTGGCGCATCATCGCCACGCCGGCAGCGCTCGACGCCGCCCCCTGGCCGGCGGGCTCGCACGTCGTGCGCATCTCGCCCGACGACGCCTTCGTCATCGGTGCTGCCGAGCCGGCAGTACCGGCCGACGCGCACGCGATCGTCACCGCCGAGGCCGGGTTCTCGATGGCAACGGTGCATGACCTGGCTGCGCTGGCCGAGCAGCACATCGAGTGGCAGCTGCCGGCCGCTCGCCCTGCGCTCGCACAGGGCCAGGTCGCCGGCGTGCCCGCCAAGCTCGTTCTGCATGCTGACGGCACCACCCAACTGCTGGTGGCCAGCGCCGCCCGCCACGAGCTGCAGGAGCGGCTGTCATGAACGAGTTCGTCGAGACGCTGCTCGATCTGCCGTGGCAGGTGAGCGACCCGAAACCTGCGTACGACGTAGTGATCATCGGTGGC
Source organism: Ilumatobacteraceae bacterium (assembly GCA_043740085.1). Taxonomy (GTDB): domain Bacteria; phylum Actinomycetota; class Acidimicrobiia; order Acidimicrobiales; family Ilumatobacteraceae; genus UBA668. Next base: position 5,455 of record JAYUCY010000123.1, on the reverse strand, counting down.
GGCGGCCACGGCCTCGCCACCGCGTACTACCTCGCCACCCGCCACGGGATCACGAACGTTTGTGTGCTGGAGTCGAACTACATCGGTTCCGGCAACAGCGGTCGCAACACGACGATCATCCGCAGCAACTACGGCATCCCCGAATCCGTTCGCTTCTACCAGCACAGCCTGGAGCTGTACCAAGGACTGGAGGACGAGACCGGCTCGTGGATCATGCACAGCACCAAGGGCCAGATCTGGCTGGCGCACTCGGTGATGACCGCCCGCACCGAGCAGACCCGCGCACTGATGAACGAGGCGTGTGGCGCGAAGACCGACTACATCCTCCCCGACGAGATCAAGGCTCGCTGCCCGCAGATCGATCTCACCGGCGGCGGCCGTTACCCGGTGCAGGGCGCGAGCTACCACCACGAGGGCGCCACGGCGCGCCACGACCGTGTGGTCTGGACGTACGCGCAGGGCGCACTGCGCAACGGTGTGCACATCTTCCAGCACACCCCGGTCACCGGGCTGTTGAAAGATGGCGATCGGGTCACCGGGGTGCAGACCGCGAACGGCCCCATCTCCGCCGGTGTCGTGCTGTCAGCCGTGGGCGGCAACGTCACCACCGTCGCCGATTGGGCCGGCGTGCGCCTGCCGATCCGCACGCACGCGCTGCAGGCGTTCGTGACAAACGCGTACGCGCAGGAGTTCGCGCCGATCGTGTCCTCGAACGACCTCGTGTTCTACGTCAGCCAGACGCCGCGTGGTCAGATGCTGATCGGCGCCGAGTACGACCGTCAGGCGAGCTATCGCACGTCCACCAGCTACGCCTACCTGCAGGCCTGCTCGGCGAAGGCGACGATCATGTTCCCCTTCCTGTCCAAGCTGCGCATCCTGCGCTCGTGGGCCGGCATCTGTGACGTCAGCACCGACTTCTCGCCGATCCTCGGCCACACGGGCGTCGACGGCTTCATGCTCTCCACCGGTTGGGGGACATGGGGCTTCAAGGCGATCCCTGCCGCAGGTGAGCAACTGGCCCAGCTCATCGCCACTGGTACGCCACCACCGCTGATCGCACCGTTCGGGCTCGACCGCTTCGCCAACGAAGCGGCCATGGCCGACCCCAGCTCCGCAGGGACGAGGTAACCCGATGCTCTGGATCGAATGCCCCAACTGCGGTGCACGCCCCTTCGAGGAGTTCCGCTACGGCAGTGTCCTCCCGGTGACGCCGGCGACGATCACCGACGCCGACGCACGCAACGTCGACTACGCCTGGATGCAGGACAACAGGCGGGGGGTCACGCTCGAACGGTGGTTCCACGAGAGTGGCTGCCGTCGCTGGTTCACTGCCCAGCGCGACACCACCACCGACGAGTTCCTCGCTCTCGACGACTGAGCGGGGGCCCGCCCGATGGCGGTCTACTTGGCGCGCTTCTGCACGTTGGCCCACTCGTCTTTGAGGCCGACGGTGCGGTGGAAGAGGCCGTGCACTCGCGGGTCGTGCGCGTAATAGCCCAACCGTTCGAACTGCACGACTTGGCCTGGCACGACATCGTCCATTGCCGCCTCGGCCTTGCCGCCGAGCACGCTCTTGGAGTCGCGGTTGAGGTCGTCCATCGGCTCGCCGGTTGCCTCGCCGGGCATCTCCGTGGTGAACAGGCGCTGGTACTGCGCGGCCTGAATGTCGACGGCGTGTGCGGTGGAGACCCAGTGGATGGTGGCCTTCACCCTGCGGCCATCGGGTGCGCTGCCGTCGCGCGTCTCAGGGTCGTACGTGCACTGCACTTCAGCCACGATGCCGGCGGCGGCGCCTTCGGTGTGCAGGGTGAAACCAGTGCACCTCACATAGAACGCGCCGCGCAGGCGCACCTCGCTGCCGGGTGTGAGGCGGAAGTACTTCGGCGGTGGCTCGGCCTTGAAGTCGTCGTCCTCAATCCATGCTTCGCCGGTGAAGGCAACGGTGCGGGAACCGTCGGAGGGGTTCTCCGGGTTGTTGACCAATTCGACCATCTCGACATGACCCGCCGGCCAGTTGGTGACGACCAGCTTGATCGGCTGCAGCACCGCCATCCGCCGCTGCGCGGTGCGGTTCAGCTCGTTGCGGATGAACCACTCGAGTAGCTCGATCTGGTGACGGCTGTTGGTCTTGGCGACGCCGATGAATTCGCAGAAGTCGCGAATGGCGGTGGCCGGGTAGCCGCGGCGGCGCAGGGCGCGCAGTGTGGGAAGGCGCGGGTCGTCCCACCCTTCGACGATGCCGTTGTCGATCAGCTGGCGCAGCTTGCGCTTCGACGTAATGGTGTAGGTCAGCTCTAAGCGAGCGAACTCTGTCTGGCGTGGCTGGTCACCGGGCAGCGGAAGGTGCTCCAGGTACCAGTCGTAGAGCGCGCGGTGGCTGTCGAATTCCAGCGAACACAGGCTGTGCGTGACGCCTTCGATGGCGTCGCTTTGGCCGTGCGCCCAGTCGTACGTCGGGTACAGCACCCACTGGTCGCCCGTGCGGTGGTGGTGCTCGTGGCGAATGCGATACATGATCGGGTCGCGCAGCTGCATGTTGTCGTGCTGCATGTCAGCCTTGGCGCGCAGGACATGCGAGCCGTCGAGTAGTTCGCCGGACCGCATACTGCGAAAGAGCGCCAGGTTCTCCTCCACGCTGCGGTTGCGATGCGGGCTCTCCGTGCCCGGCTTGCCGTATCCCCCGCGCTGCGCGGAGATGGTCGCTGCGTCTTGGTCGTCGACGTAGGCGAAGCCGGTGGTGATGAGGTGTTCGGCCCACTGGTACAGCTGCTCGAAGTAGTCGCTGGCGTACACCGGTTCGCCGGGATCGAAGCCCAGCCAGCGCACGTCGTCGGCGATCGCGTCGACATATTCGGTGTCTTCGGTGACTGGGTTGGTGTCGTCGAAGCGCAGCCTGCAGACGCCACCGAATTCCTCGGCGATACCGAAGTCGACGCAGATGGCTTTGGCGTGGCCGATGTGGAGGTAGCCGTTCGGTTCGGGTGGGAAGCGCGTCTGGACGCGGCCACCGAAGGTGCCCTGCCGGTTGTCGGCGCGCACCAGGTCGCGCACAAAGTTGGCGGCGGCGGGGGTATCGGGTGCGTTGCTCATCGGCCTGGAACGGTATCTGATCAACAACGCTGCCGACCTGCCCGGTACAGCTCACCAGCCGCGGGAGTCGTACGGCTCCGAACTTTGAATTCAAAGAACGGTACGTACGGTTCCGTGAATTCGAAGTTGTGGGCGCAAGTTAGTTGCGGGGCACCTTGCTCCACGGCTGGTCTTTGTCGATGCGCGGCTCGCCGGGCAGGCCCAACATCTGCTCGCCGAGGATGTTCTTCATGATCTCGGTGGTGCCGCCCTCGATGCTGTTGGCGCGGGCGCGCAGGAAGCTGTGGCGAATGCCGTGGTCCATACCGTCGACCGACAGGTTCTCCGGGCGGCGGAACGTGAAGTCGTAGCCGACCATTGCGTCGGCACCCAGCAGTTCCATGCAGAACTCGGTGCACACCTTGTTGAAGTTGCTGAGTGCCAGCTTCGCAATGCTTCCCTCGGGCCCTGGGTTGCCGGCCTTCGCGTTGGCGGCGCCGCGAGCGTTGGTGAGGCGGCTGACCTCCGAGGTGCAGTACAGCTTCATCAGATGGTCGCGCTTGGTGCCGGTCTGCTGGTCTGCGGGTAGCAGTTGGAACAATCGAATAGCTTCGTCGATAGGTCCCTTGCGCTTGCCGCTGCCGCTGCCGGAACCGATGGCGGCGCGCTCGTTCATCAGCGTGGTGAGTGCAGCGCGCCAGCCTTCGCCGACAGCGCCGATGCGGCAGTCGTCGGGCACTCGCGTATCGGTCATGTAGACCTCGTTGAACTCGGCCTCGCCGGTGATCTGGCGCAGCGGGCGCACTTCCACGCCGGGCAGCTTCATGTCGAGCGCGAAGTACGTCATACCCTTGTGCTTCGGCGCCTCGGGGTCCGTGCGGGTGACCAGCATGCCCCAGTCGCCCAAGTGGGCGAGCGTGTTCCACACCTTCTGGCCGTTGACGATCCACTCGTCGCCATCGCGCACGGCCTTGGTGGCGAGGCCGGCGAAGTCGCTGCCGGCGCCGGGCTCACTGAACAGCTGGCACCACTTCTCCTCACCGGTAAACATCGGGCGCAGGAAGCGATCCTTCTGCTCGTCGCTGCCGTGGGTGACGATGGTGGGGCCGGCGAGGGCCATGAAGAACGTGCTCGCGTCGGTGGCCCTGGCACCGGCCTTGCGGACTCGTTCCTCCACCAGCCGGTTGAGGTCGGGCCGCACGCCCAGCCCGCCCCACTTCTCGGGGAAGTGCACCCACGCCAGCCCAGCGTCGTATCGGCGCCCGCGAAACTCGCGGTCGTCGGTGGTCGCGGGCGGGTAGTCAGCCAGCAATGTGTCAATCGCGGCCGAAACACGCGCCAGCTGAGAATCGTCGGAAGAGCTCATGTCGCCAGTCTCGCCGTGCAAGCCCTCCCAGTTCAATCTGGACGAGGCGCACTAGCGTGCCTGGACATGTCCTTCGATGACGTCGCCGGGGTGAGTGTGGACGAACGGGCAGCGATGCGAGCGTTTCTGCAGCGGTGTGAGGTGCGTCTCTCGACGATGCACCGCGTGGCCACAGCCTTGCTGTCCGGTGCGGGAATTCTGGTTTTGCTGCCAGCGCTGGAACGCGACGCCGTCTTGCAGGTGCTGCGCGCCTTGTTGGCCGGTCCGGTCTCGTGGTCCCGTGCGTTGCTCACGGTTGCGGTCGGGATCTCACTGGTGCTGGCGCTGGTGGTGCTGTGGCTGGTGATCATCGAGCTCACGCGCTTCTACTTTCATGCCAACCATGTGGTGCACGCCGATGGCGAGGTGTTCACGCCCCGGTTCACTCTCACTGGATTGAGGATGCCGCTCGACGAGCTTGGTGCCGCAACCGACGCAGAGTACGAAGCTGTTCATGGGTCGGCGGCGACAGTCGGCTTGCTGGTACCCGGCAACGAGCGGGCCCGGGCCCGAATCGATCGTCAGCTCGCTGCCTACCCCGGCCTGGCCGACGAAACCACGATCGACGCCGACCGTGCCCGCGCCGACGCCTTGTTCGAACTGGCCGCTGCGCGCCGACGCACGCTGGTTGAGGAGGTTGCCAAAGTCGAGCACGGCATCGTGCGCCACATGCTGCGCCTGCAGGTGATTGTGCTGCGATATGTGAAGGCGCTGTTGGTAATCGTCGTGACTGCTATCGCGACGTTCGGCTGCGCGGCGGCCGTGAACGGCCAGGTCCGAGTGTCGGCGCCCGACGAGCGGTGGATCGCCGGCGTGATGGTGCTCTGGGCGCCAACGGTACTCATTGTTGTCTCATCACCCGTGAGGTGGCTCGATTCGCTGCTGCGGTCGGAGGGCGCCTCACAAGCCGCTGCCAGTCACGATCACGAACTGACACAGCTCGAGGATGTGACCGCCCGTTTCGTCGTCGTCGCCTGGGCG
>JAYUCY010000122.1:0-16315 GCA_043740085.1 Ilumatobacteraceae bacterium | reverse complement strand
GCCCCCTTGTGCTGGTGGTTCAGCAGTCGCTGGTCGACAGCAGCCGCGCCCCCGCCGGCAAGCACACGCTCTGGGCGTACGCCCACGTGCCTCATGGGTACACCGGCGACGCCACTGATGCGATCGAGTCGCAGATCGAACGGTTCGCGCCGGGTTTTCGCGATCTCGTACTCGCGCGCCACACCCGCACCCCCGCCGACCTGCACGCCGACAACCCCAATTACGTCGGCGGCGACATCGCCGGCGGTGCCCACAGCGGCATGCAACTGGTCTTCCGGCCCACGTTCGCACTGCGCTCCTACGTGACGCCGAATCCGTCGTTGTTGCTGTGCTCTGCATCCACACCCCCAGGTGCGGGTGTTCACGGTATGTGCGGCTGGCATGCGGCCGGCCGGGCACTGGCCGGCCCGCTCCGCTGACGGCAGCTATTCGGCGCGCAGGTCGTGGCCGGTGGCGCGACGGGTGGCCGACCATGCCAGCAACAGGCCGGCAAGGTTGGCGAAGACGATCGCCGTCGCGATGATCGCGACGATTGCGGCCCAAGGCGTGGGCGATTCAGGGATCACCTCGAGGTTGCGTGCATACCTGAGCCACGCCCAGCGTCCGATCACGACGCCCGCGGGGATGGCGATCAGCAGGGGTATCAGAGCGGTGACGGTCACTTGCGCCGCCACCGATCGCCGGATGCCGCCATTGGTGAGGCCGAGAGCGCGGAGTACGGCGAACTCGCCGCGGCGGGCCCTGACCGCCGCCAGCAGCAGGTAAAGGAGTACCGCCGCCGCTGCCACCGAGACCATCAGGGTGAGTGCGTACGGAACCCGGTCTTGGCTCGACAGATCGAGGCCGACGCCGTCCTCGATCACCTGGCGCGGAGTCAACATCATGACGAAGTCGACCCCGGTGACCTTGGCGACAGCGGCGGCCGCGGCGGCTGGGTCGCCCGAGAACTTCAGGTATGCCGGGGGTGCTTCGCCGATGTTCACGGCTCGCGCGATTGCCTTCTCGGCGCTCTCTCGGGCATCAACCGGGAGGTTGACCGAAAGCCAGGCCCGAGCTGAGTCCACCTCGGCAGCGCTCGGGGTGAGCAGACCGGCGAGACCGGCCGCCGTGAATGAAGCAGCAGAGATTTCTTGGCTGCGTTCCATCGGCAACACCGCGGTACCGGTGATCTCGAAGCTGGAACTCACCGGTTCGGCGTCGGGACCGACGATCCCGGTGCTGTCCGCCCCAGCGTCGTCGGCTGCTCGCCTGGCGTTGTCGACCAACTGTGACACCAGCGCAGGTCGCTCGAATGTCACGATGTCGCCGACTCCGAGCCCGGTGAGGGCGGTGAGCGCAGGGTTGAGAGCAACCTCATCGGGCCCCCGCGGGGCCTTTCCGACGAGCATCGCCGGGGTGGCACCGCCAACTCCGGTGCTGAACGACCATGGCCACGTCTCGGTGCCGGACCCGGTTTCGTGCACGAACGACGGTGGGAAGACCCACCCGTTCGTCACGACATCGACTCCGTCGACGTTGCTGATCGCCGCGGTGAGGACATCGAGGTCGTCGCCCCGATCCTCCGGCACGAGCACCATGGCGTTCCAGTTCCAGCCGACCAGTCGAGGGGTCTGTTGCAGGTGACGCAGCCCGACGAGGTAGGTGATACCGGCCAGACATACCATTGCGGCAAAGGTCGCCGAGATCACGCTCGGCCACGGGCTCGCTCGCCGGCCACCGGCGGGGCGGCCGACAGCCGACAGCACCCCGGTGCCTACAGCCGGTCGCATCGGCAGGACGACCACCTTGTGATGTTGAGTCGTCGCTGCGTTGCCCGTTCGACCCCGCAGGGAGCGCACCACGGGAGCAGCCGCCAACGCGCACACCAGCAGCACGATGGCCGCGGCGCCGGCTGCGATCACGAACCGATCGACCAACAGTTGCGGCTCGGGATAGATCTTCTCGCCGAGGCCGATCGGCATGGCGAGGCTGATGGGTACGGCCAGAGTCGCGGCAGCCAGGGCCCCGATCAAGGCGAGCACCCCGATGTGGGCGACGTCTCGTTGCGCGAGTTGCGCTGGGGTGGCGCCCAGCGCGGCAATGGTCGCGCGCGGGTCGGCGGTGTCGCGAAGGTTGCGGCCGATGATTGGTACCAGCAGCAGAATGCCGGTGGCCGCGCCGATGGTGGCGAGCAGCCACAGCAGGCGCGAGTCCGTCGCGAGCGCGTCGTCGAGTGTCGCCGAGGTGATGCGAAGGTCCAAGATGATTGCCGAGTCCTTCAATGCCTCGTGCACCACATCGGGGGAAACCCTGCGATCCAACCACACCGCTGCACCACCGAGTGGGCTGGCGCCGCCGACGCGCAGTGCCTCGAACACCGCGGCGGTGACGTACATCGGCTCGAACGACCGGTTCGTCCCGGGAGGCTCCACGTCGAACGCCCCGATCGCCAGCCCGGTGATCCGCAGGTCGATCGGCGTGTCGATCTTCACTGGCTCGCCATCACCGGAGCAGAACCCTGCCACGCGAACCGCATCGCCGATGCCGAGCCCTACCCGCATGGCAGTTGCGCGGGAGAGCACCACGCCGTCCGCGTGCATGCCGGGCATGTCGCCGTCGAGCCGAAACGGCATCACCTGGTCGAGGGGTCCGCCGTCCACCAGCGTGTGGGCTTGTACGTCTCTGTCGCCCTCGAAGCAGCCGGACGAATTGTCGGAAGAGGCGAGCAGCGGTTCGTCGGTAGTATCGACGAGGTACGGCCGGATGATCTCGACGGGCCGCGCCCGATCGACCACGGGTAGTGCGGACATGCGCTCGGTCATGGTGGCGGCGACGTCGTCGAGTGCCTCACCCTGGCAGCCCGTGATCTGCGACTGTTCCCCGACGCAACCGACGGTCACCACCAGGTCTGGCGGATCGATCTCGTCGATCAGGGACTGGTAGGCACTTTCGACGTGGCGGGCGGCTGAGATGGCGGCGAGCACGAAACCACCGGCCATGCCGATCAGAAGTGCGACGGCCAGGCAGGGCACCAACGCGCGACGCCAGCGGGCGCGGACGGAGAGCCAGAGCATCGACACCCCCTGACTGTGGCACTGATGTGCGAGTCTGACCAGGGTGCAGGCTCTGCCCCCGTGGTGATGCTGGTACTACTGCCCGCACTACGGGGCCTCCACCTGACTGCCGGTAGCCTTGGAGGTTGTGACCCGACTTGTGCTTGTTCGCCATGGAGAATCCACCGTCACGGTGAATCGTGTGATCGGCGGGCCCCGAACCTGTAACGGGCTGTCATCCCTTGGCCGTCAGCAGGCGGAACGTCTCCGCGACCGGTGGGCAGCGACCGAGGAGTTCACAGCCGCTGTGCTATTGGCCAGTCAGTACCCACGGGCCATTGAGACCGCCGAGATCATCGCGCCGTCACTCCGTGGGCTGACGGTCATTTCTGACGATGGGTTCGGCGAACACGACCCGGGCCCGGAGTGCGACGGGCTGACCTACAAAGAGTTCATGGAACGCTCCGACCTTGGTGTCGACGCGTGGGACGCTGGCGACCCTTTCGCCACTACCTTCCCCGGTGGCGAGACCGTTGCAGCCTTCCAGTTCCGCGTTGGCTCGGCCGTTCGGCGAACGCTGGACATGTACGAGGGGCAAACGATCGTGATCGCCTGCCACGGGGGAGTGGTCGACTCGGTGCTGCGGCTGGCGCTGAAGGCGCCCGGCATGGGCGTGTTCCAAATTCACACGCTCAATACGTCGATCACCGAGCTGGAACTGATCAAGCCGAACCTGTGGCGGCTCAACCGCTACAACGACACGGCGCATCTCGCGGGTCTGCCGACCAGCACTAACCCGCCGTACGTCGACGGGGCGTGAAGTAGGTGAGCCACCGAGTGGATGTCGTGGTGGTGGGCGCCGGGTCGGCTGGTGCGGTACTTGCAGCGCGCGTCAGCGAGCGGGCGTACACATCCGTGCTGCTGCTGGAGGCCGGGTCGGATCACGACGCCGCCGCCACGCCCGCCTCGATCAGCGGTCCCTCGTTTGTGTCTGCGATGACTGAGCCGGGGCGGCTCTGGCCAACGCTGTCCGCGACGCGAACAACCGAGCAGGGGCCTCGGCCGTACCCGCGTGGGCGCGGGGTTGGCGGCTCCTCGGCGGTGAACGCGATGGTCGCACTCCCCGGTGAGCCGAATGACTACGACACCTGGGAGCGACAGTTCGGCTGCGCCGGCTGGGGCTGGGCAGAGGTAGCGCCGTGGTTCGCAGGTTTGCCGATACCGCTCCGCACGGCAACGCCAGCGGAAACCGGGCCGATCGCGCGGGCCCTGCTCGCCGGTGAACCGACGGCGGAAGCGGCACAGCTGACCCAGTTCGCTGACGGCAGGCGAGCCTCGGTCAACGATGTGTATTTGGAACCCGCCCGCCCACGGCCAAATCTTGAGATTTGCGGAGATGCCCTCGTCGACCGGGTGCTGCTGCATGGCCGCCGGGCCGTCGGCGTGCGGCTGGCGGATGGCACCGAGATCGAGGCCGGAGCCGTGATCGTGTGCGCTGGTGCGATTCATTCGCCGGCCATCCTGTTGCGCAGTGGTGTCGACCGGGCAGGTATCGGCCTTCGCCTACACGACCACCCGTCGTTCCCGCTCGCGCTGCGCCTTCACGAACCGACTACTGACCCGTTCCACCGACTTGCGATCTCGGCGCTTCTCCGCGCGTCGCACGTCGCGCACAACGATCTGCAGCTCGCGGCGATGGAGTTCGTCGACCCCGCCGAGCCATCGCTCGCGTTGCTGCTGGGCGCCGTGATGCAGGTGTACTCGCTGGGGTCGGTGCAGTTGGCGTCCAACGATCCCGACGCCGACCCCATCGTGGTCTTCCACATGCTCACCGACGAGCGCGACATGGTGGCGTTGCGGGCCGCGGCCGAGTTGGCGCAGCGCGTCGCGTTGAGTGGCGCCATGGCGGCCATTGCAACTCCGTATCCGTACGACCTCTCAGACGCCGGCCTGCGCGCAGCGGTGGGGGATTACGTGCACGCAGTTGGTACCTGTCGTATGGGGGCCGCTGACGACGACCAGGCGGTCGTCGATACGCGTTGCAACGTCATCGGCTACGAAGGTCTCATGGTGTGCGACGCCTCAGTGATGCCGACGGTACCGCGTGCCAACACTCATCTGCCGACGGTGATGATCGCCGAGCGCATCGCCGCTGCAATGCGCGACGATGCTTCGGGTCGGCCGTAGGTACTACACGGCTCACGGGCCCGATCTGCTGGCCAACACACAGACCAACTACGAGACCCCACTGGTCCCAAATTCGTTGACATTTTGCTCGGACGCGCTCGTCGTTGCGTGCACCACCGGCGGGCTCTCTGACTGGTGTTCGAACACCTCGATCCGCGAGTCGTGGTGTGGCTTGGCGCGGTACAGCGCCTCGTCGGCGCGACGCAGCAGCTCGGTGATCGTGTCGTCATGGCGGCTGAGGGTGAGTCCCACGCTCGCGCCGACGCGCACGCCGCGCGGTTGCTCGAGTCGGGTGACGGCATCGCGCAGCCGCGTCGCGATCCGGTGCGCCTCCTCGCGACTGGTCACGCCGTCGAGCACGACCACGAACTCGTCGCCGCCGATCCGGATCACCGTGTCCTGCGGTCGTACGACGGTCTGCAGCCGCTTCGCCACGTCGACGAGCACCTGGTCTCCGGCGGCGTGACCGAGCGTGTCGTTGACCGCCTTGAACCCGTCGAGGTCGAGAAAGCACACCGCCAGCATGGCGTCGGAGTGGGCGGCGCGGGCGAGACCGGCGTGCACGACGTCCGCGAGCATGTTGCGGTTGGGGAGATCGGTGAGCGCGTCGTGGTTGGCGCGACGGGCCAGCAGCTCGTTGAGTCGCACTCGTTCGGTTGCATCTCGGGCCGTCACCACGATGCCTTCCACCACGGGGTCGTGCAGCAGGTTCACGCCGACGCACTCGAGGTGACGCCAGTCGCCATCCACTGTCCGGACCCGCACCATGAAGGCCTCGACCCGTTCGGCACCATCGACGAGCTCGGCCAGACGGGCTGCGGCGAGGGGGAGATCCTCGGGGTGGATCATCTCCAGTACTCCACCGGGGACGTGGTAGCCGTCCGGGTACCCCAGCAGCCGGTATGCCGACGGGCTCGTGAAGCGGGAGACGCCGCCGGCATCGATGACGGTGACGATGTCGTTGGAGTTCTCGAAGAGATGCCCGAACAGGCTCAACTCGCGGGTCATCCGCCGGTGCTCGGTCACGTCGTGCGTGGCGGCGATAGCCATCGCCATGTCCAGGTCGGGGATCACCGCAAGGTGGGTCTCGACCCACATGTCAGCATCGTCGGCGCGGACCACGCGGTGAGCCACGAGCGCTGTGTCGGCCTGGCCGGTCTGCAGCAGTCGACCGTGCTCGGACGCATGGGCGTGGTCCTCGGGGTGCAACAGGCTGAGCACATCGACCCCGAGTAGTTCCGCTTGGTCGCGGTTCGCCTGTCGCGCGAACGTCGAGTTGCAGCGGAGGATGCACCGGTGGCTGTCCAGGACGGCCAAGCCGACCGGGGCGATCTCGAGCGTTGCGTCCAGTAGCCGGCGAGCGCGGTGCTCGGCGGTCACGTCGGTGAAGGCGATCACGAGCTCGCCGCGATCGGTTGCGTTCGGGACCACCGACATGCGGATCATGATCCTGCTCCCATCCGGGCGCGCCCAGCCCACCGTTTCTCCCATGATAGGAAGCCCAGTCGCGATGGCTCGGCGGTGTGGGCGCTGCTCCGGCGGCAAGACCGCTCCGGTCTCGTCATAGATGGTCCAGTCGGCGCTGGTCCAGTGTGCCGCGAGTGCCGCTGCCGTGTAGCCCAGGATCCGTTCCGCGGCCGGGTTCATCCTGTGTACGTCCCCCGAGAAGCCAGCCAGGATGACACCCTGCTCGAGCGCGTCCAGCGACACCGTCGCCATCTGCTCGCTGCGCCGCAACTCGCCCTGCAGCACTTCATTGGCTGTCCGAGCCTCGACCTCCGCGGTCACGTCGGAGAACGCGGCCACCACGCTCGTCGCCCGGCCGTTCTCGTCAAAGATGGGCTCGGCATTCACCCGCAGCCAGCGAAGCAAGCCATCCGGTCGGTGGATGCCCATGACCTCGCCGCGGATTGACACCCCGCTGGCGAGCGCGGCAACCGACGGATGGGAGTCGCCGGGCCATGGCGTGCCGTCTGGGTGCACTGCCCGCCAGCGGGGATCCAATGATGTGCGCCCGGCGAGTTCGTCGCCCGACAGTCCCAGCACGACCTCGGCGGTCGGGTTCCAGCGGATGATCCTTCCCGACGTATCTTGCAGGACCAGACCCTCGGACAGCGTGTCGAGGATCAATCGGTGCTGCTGCTCGGACTCGGCGAGCTCCCCGATGAGGTCGCGGTCATGGTCGCGACGGAACTCCTCTTCCACCATCTCGGCCAGCAGCTGCAGGCTCCGCATCTGCGAGTCGGTCTGGACCCGAGGTCGACGGTCGATCGCGCACAACGTGCCGAGCGGCAGACCAGACGTGTCGCGGACCACGTGACCGGCGTAAAAGCGCACACCCGGATCGCCGATGACGAGCGGGTTGTCCGCGAAGCGACCGTCCAGGCGGGCGTCCTCGACCACGAACTCGTCCTCGTCACCCACGATCGCGTGGGCACAGAACGCAACGTCCCTGCCGGTCTCCGACACGTCGAGGCCGACTCGGGCCTTGAACCACTGCCGATCGCGGTCAACGAGGCTGATCAACGCGATCGGCGTGTCCATCACTGTTGCCGCAAGTTCGACGAGTCGATCGAACCGTTGTTCAGCGGGAGAGTCGAGCAAGCCCAGCGCCGTGAGCGCCGCCAGGCGTCGCTCTTCGTCATGATGGAGGGCTGCAGATCTCACATCTTCAGTATCGGCGGCGAACTCGCATGTGTTGAGTCTTACCTAGCGTGTTCCTCCAGGGGAAAGATCGTCGGCCAATCAGCGGCCTCCGTCAGAAGGGCATCGCGTGCTGCGGCGGACAGCGGCTCGTATTCGGCTGCGGCCGTGAGCTGGAGCGGTAACACGTCGACGTCACCGGTGGTGCAGAACGCGTGCACGCCAGGTGTGCCAACCGTGAAGCGCACACCACGGCTCACGGACGCTGCGTCAGTGAACGGTTGATACCAGGTGGTGGACGACTTCTCGCGATTACCCCACGGCTGATACGCGCCGGCCTTGATGGCCATGACAGCAACATCTCGACGGGCCGTTTCATCGAGGAGTGCAGCCAGGTCGGCCGCGTACTGCGGGTGGGCCAGCGCCCCGGGGTACACGGGCAGCATCACCGAATCGAGGTCGAACCGACGAACCGCCTCCAGCTGAGCCGCCGCCGTGCCAAAGTCGTGGCCGGTGATCCCAACGAAGCGCGTCAAGCCCTCGTCGCGCGCTCGCAGGATTGCTTCGATGGCGGGGCTGCGCCGGTCGAGCTCGGCAAGATCGGTGACGCCGTGAGCCTGATAAAGATCGAACGAGGTGCAACCGAGCCGTTCCAGTGACGTCTCCAATTGCGCTCGCAGGCCATCAGGATTACTGCGGTTCGACTTCTCGCCGATGAACAACCGATCGCGAACGGCCGGGACCAATGGGCCAACGACCAGCTCGGCGTGGCCATACGACGGGGCGATGTCGAGATGGTTGACACCGGCCTCGAGAGCGAGGTGAAACATCTGCTCCGTCACAGCCGGAGTGCTGTCCCAAAATGCCGCTCCACCGAGAATGGCAATTGATGATTGATGTTCGGTGCGCCCGAGGCGGCGCGTCGCGATCTGAGGCATGTGGCCACTGTACGCCTACGTAGGGTCGTGACGCTCGGCGTGTCTGGGGCGTGCGTGATAGGAACACGTCATGTCCTATGACAAAGGTCTTCATGAGCTCGGCGACGCCTGTTACGCGTACCTTCAGCCCGATGGCAGCTGGGGTTGGAGCAACGCCGGCTTGGTGGTTGGCGAGGGTGCTTCGTTGCTGGTCGACACACTTTTCGACCTGAAGTTGACCCGCGAGATGCTTGATGCGATGGCGGCACCGACCGCAGCGGCGCCCATTGGCACGCTGCTCAATACGCACGCCAATGGCGACCATTGCTATGGCAACCAGCTGGTGGAGGGTGCGGAGATTGTGGCGTCGGCTGCCACTGCGCACGAAATGTCCGAGGTGCCGCCGGCGATGCTGCACGCACTGAACACGGCACCGGGCGAGGTTGGGCAACTCTTTCGCCACTTCTTCGGCGCCTTCGACTTTGACGGCATTGAGGTCACCATGCCCACACGCACGTTCAGCGACCGGCTGGACATAGAGGTGGGTGGACGCACCGTGCAGTTGATCGAGGTTGGCCCAGCGCATACGCGTGGCGACACCATCGCGTACGTGCCAGACGCGAAGACCGTCTATACGGGCGACATCTTGTTCATCGGCGGGACGCCCATCGTGTGGGCCGGCCCGCTCTCAAATTGGGTGGCGGCCTGCGACCTGATGTTGGGGATGGACATCGAGTCTGTCGTCCCCGGCCACGGTCCGCTCACCGACAAGGGCGGTGTGGCGACTGTGCGCGACTACCTGGCATTTGTCGACGGCGCCGCGAGTGCGCGTCACGCCTCGGGGATGGACGCGTGGGCCGCAGCCCGCGAGATTGCCCACGAGATTGGCGCCCGCGAGGAGTTCAGCGGTTGGGGCGAGTTCGGCCGCATTGCTGTCAATGTCGACACCGCCTACCGCTCGTTCGACCCGTCGTACGTCGCCCCCAATGTTGTCGAGCAGTTCCGCCGCATGGCCGAACTGGAGGGGTTCACCACCAGCTAACGGAACTCGTCCGCGATCGGGGGTGGGCCGCGGCGCTTCTGTGGGGCCGTCTCGCCCGAACGTGCCCGGATGCTCTTGCGGACGGCGAACACCCAGCCGACTGCGACGCTGATGCTAAAAATGACCCACTGCACGGCGTAGCTGAGGTGCGGTCCTTCGCCCAGCTCGGGAAATGCGACCGGCGTGACGCTGCTCGGTTCGGCCGGCGCCGACTCCAGCAGCTCTAGGTACATGGGGGCCAGTGGTTGGTCGAACTGCTGACCCAAGGCGGCCAAGTCGACGCGCCGGATCTCGGTCAGCGCTTGCGTGCCGTCGTCGGACGGTTGCCCGGTACCCGCGACCTGCCCTGCCTTCAGGCGAGCAAGCAGCTGCACCTCGCCGGACGGGGGTGGGGGTAACGGCGTGCCTGTTGGAACAAAGCCACGATTGACGAGGACGAGGCCGCCGTCGGAAAGCTGCAGCGCGTTGACCACGTCGCGACCGGTGGTGCCTTGCTGAGTGACGTTCACAACTTCGAACTGGGTACCGCTGAGATAGGTGCCGTTCGCCGACACCCGCCGGTAGCTGAGCTCGTCGGCCGGGCGCTCGAGCAGCGAGTTGTCCAGGGGAATCACATCCTCATTCGTGTGCTCGGTGACCAGACTGTTGAACGTCTGCTTTTCATCCAGCCGTCGCAGCTGCCACAGACCGAGGCTGATCATCCCCACGATCGCCGCGAGGCACAGCAGGTGGAAACCGATCCACTTTGGCTTCAACAGGAACGTGTGCATGCCTGGCCGACGGTAGCGGCTCCGCGCGCTCCCACAACATCGTGCGAGCCGGGATCAGGCTACGGTCGGGCGCAATGGCACCTGAGGAGATCACTTCCGAATGGCTCAGCGAAAAACTCGGCGACGACGTATCAATCACCGGCGAGCGCCGAATCGGCGATGGCTTGGTCGGCATGAACATCCGCTACGAACTGGCGGTGCCCGCAGCGAGTGCGTTGCCGAGGTCGATCATTGCCAAGATGCCGTCGCCCGATCCGACCAGTCGCGCTACCGGGATTGCGCTGCGCAACTACGAGCGGGAAGTGAAGTTCTATGACCAGATCGCGCCGACGGTCGACATTCGGGTAGCGCGCTGCTTCCACGGCGAGTGGCACGAGAGCGATGGCGACTTCGTACTGCTGATGGAAGACCTGTCGCCTGGCGAGCAGGGCAATCAAGTCACCGGTTGTTCGGCCGAAATGTCCAGCCGGGCGGTGTTGGAACTGGCGCGCCTGCATGGGCCGCGGTGGGCCGACCCAACGTTGGCCGGCATCGAGTTCCTCGGACGGCGCGAGGCCGGCGACTCCGAACGACTGCAGATGATCTGGACGATGTGTGCGCCAGGCTTCTTTGCGACCTACTCGAAGTACCTGGACAGCGAGGGCATCGCACTCATCGAACGCTTTGGCGCACAGATTCCGGCCTGGATCGAAGGGCACACGCTGCCCAACACGGTCACCCACGGCGACTATCGGCTGGACAACCTGATGTTCGCCTCCGCCGCAGGCGGGTATCCGATCGCCGCCGTCGATTGGCAGACACCAGGGCATGGCAGCGCCAGCGGCGACGTGAGCTACTTCCTCGGTGCAGGGCCGTTGCCGGAGGTGCGGCGCGAGATCGAGCGCAGCTTGGTCGACCAGTACTGCGCGGCGCTTACCGGTTACGGAGTGGGCGTGGACGGCGCCGAGTTCTGGCGGCAGTACTGCCGCGATGCCTACGCGGGAATCATCATGTCGGTGGCTGCGTCGCAGCTCGTTGGCGGCAATGAGCGCAGCGAAGCGATGTTTGCGGCCATGGCAACGCGCCACGTGCGCCACGCGCTCGAAGTGGGCGCCGAAGCTCTCATCTGAGCGGCCTGAGCACACGTGCGCAAGTAGCCTCGTCGCTATGGAGCTGCCCGACTTTCACATTCCGCACGCGGAGAAGATCGAGTGGATGGTCGAGACGCACGGCTGGGCAATGGAGCCGGTGGCAGCGCGAACCGACACCGTTCCTCCGCTGGCAGGGTACGTGTACACGATCGGCTACCCAGAGGCCTTCGGCTTCCCGGAGGTGGTGGTGTTCGGGCTCACGCCGGCGACCGCTCGGGGGTTGTTCGACATGATTGCCGACATGCTGCGTGGTGGCACCGAGATTCCATTGGGCGTGGAGCTGCTCGGGTTCTTCGACGGTGAGCTGCGTTGCGTGTTTGCGCCAATCGCCTACGACGTGGTTCGAGAGCTGCTGGGTACGGCGGTGGCCTGGCGGCGTGGTGCGCCCTTTGCGGCGGTGCAGTTGCTCTGGCCGGATCGCAACGGGTTCCTTCCCACAGAGATCGGGTTCGATCAGCGAGTGGTACTTGCACAACCGGTCGTCGCTACGGCGTGAGCCGTGCCACGTTGCGGAACTCATTGAGCTCCGCTGCGAGTTGGTCGAGAGCAGCTGGTTCGCCGTCGAGCAACTGACCCCGACGATGAGAGGAAAGGTCAGCGAGGTGCAGCAGTTCCGCCCATTCGAGTGTCGGCGCGTCGAGTGCAATTCGCAGCGCTACGGTGAGGGCCGCTACGGGCTCGGCGTCGTAGGTCGCCAGTAGCGCTTCCACATGCGCCTTGCCCAGTTGTGTCACGCCGGCAGTTCCTGCATCGCCCACGGCGCGCCGTGTCCGGCCGCTCCGCCTGCGACGGGACGCGCCTGTGGGGTCAGGTAACTCACGCTCATGGTGCAACAGCCTGTCGTGACGGGCGCGGTTCGTCTACTCGCTGATCAATCAGGTGGGCTGGCCAGGAGATCAGTCAGGCTGTCGGACCAGTCAGCAGGTGGCTCGGCCGCTGGCTGGACCGACCGGTACGGTGTGGCGATGAGCGGCGCAACCCTTCGAAAACGGCTCGATCGTGAACGACTCACGACCTCCGGGGAAGGTGCCGTGCTGGTGCCAGGCGAGTTGGCAGAGTTGGGCTTCACGCTCATCGTGTCGCCGTTGTCGGCACTGTTCTCCATGGTCAAGGCCGTGAAGGACTCATTGGCGCTGCTGCGCTCGGAGGGGTCGCTACGCGCCCACCTCGGCCGGCTGGTCGCATTCGACCAGTTCCCGTCGCTGGTTGATCTCGATGGTCA
This sequence comes from Ilumatobacteraceae bacterium, assembly GCA_043740085.1. GTDB lineage: Bacteria > Actinomycetota > Acidimicrobiia > Acidimicrobiales > Ilumatobacteraceae > UBA668. The sequence continues at coordinate 3,372 of JAYUCY010000122.1, read as the reverse complement.
CTTCGCAACCGAAGCGCACTATCGCGACTGAACGGCAGATGCGACTGAACGGCAGATGCGACTGAAGGGCGGATGCGACTGAAACCCGTGCGCGCAATTGCCGTGGTGGGCGGCGTGTTCGTTGCTAGCGTGCTGGTCGACATGCATCACGAGTGACCTTGCCGTTCGCGGCTGGGTCCGGCAACCGGGGAGGAAGCCCCACGGTGCCTTCTCGCCTCGGCGGGGATGTGGTCCGGTATCCACCGGGCAACGAAGCTTCCCGCTCGTGGCTCGTGTCGCAACTGACCGAACTGCGCTCTGGCGCACCTGCGACGAGGAGGGAGAACCTGATGGCTTCACGGCCGCACCCATCACGCCTACACCCTGCGACGGGCGCGTGGATGCCGGGCCAGCCCTTCGGCACGCGCAAGCTCTTCTCGTTCGCACTGGACCGCCCGTTCGCGCTCGACGGCGGCACCACGCTGCACGGCGTGCAGTTGGCGTACGAGTCGTGGGGGCACCTTGATGCTGATGGCGGCAACGCAATCCTGCTCTGCCATGCATGGACGGGCGACAGTCATGCCACCGGGACGGCCGACGCTGGCCACCCGGCATCGGGATGGTGGGAAGGGCTGATCGGCCCTGGCCTCGCCATCGACACCGAACGATGGTATGTGGTGTGTAGCAACGTGTTGGGCGGTTGCCAGGGCTCAACGGGGCCGGCCTCGCCGCACCCTGTGGACGGCTTGCCGTATGGCAGCCGGTTTCCGGTGATCACCATTCGCGACATGGTCCGCGCGCAGGCGCGCCTTGCCGACCATCTCGGCGTGGCCCGCTGGCATTCGGTGATCGGCGGATCGATGGGTGGCATGCAGGCGTTGGAGTGGGCAATCACCTTCCCGCACCGGGTTGATTCGATCGTGCCGATGGCCACCTGCGCGCAGGCCACCGCTCAGCAAATTGCCTGGGGTGCGATTGGACGTCGGGCCATTCGCCTCGACCCGAAGTGGCGCGGTGGCGATTACTACGACGCGCTCGACGGCGACGGCCCCTCGGAGGGCCTGGCGATTGCTCGCATGGTCGCGCAGGTCACGTTTCGTAGCGACAACGTGTTCACCGACCGGTTCGGCCGCGAGTTGGCCGACAACGCAACGCTGAGCGAGGGCATCGACCTGTGGCAGCGGTTCGAAGTCGAGCGTTACCTGGAGTACCACGGCGGCAAGCTGGTCGACCGCTTTGACACCAACAGCTACCTGATCATCGGCAAGGCAATGGACCTCCACGACGTGGCCCGCGGCCGATCGGGCCTGAACGCTGCGATGACGCGCATCAAGGCGCAGGCACTGGTGTTGGGTATCTCCAGCGACATCCTCTATCCCGCGTATCAGCAGCAACAGATTCACGCCCTGCTGGTTGCCGGCGGCACGGATGCCGAATACCTGGAGATCGATTCACCGCACGGCCACGATGCGTTCCTGATCAACCTTGCTCAGGTCGGTCCGCCGTTGCAGCGCTTCCTGGAGAGTGTCGCGAAGCCGTGACGTCGGTTTTCGCCAATAGGTCGTCGAGGATCGCATTGCAGCGACTCTTGGTGGGAATCCGAATCGCCAGGTGCGACTCGATGGCGCTGCCGGAGTCGCGGTGTTTCGCCACGTACACCTGGATCTTGCGTGGTGCCTCGGGCGCCTTCGCCACCAACGTCCACATCGTTGTGTGACGCCGCATCATGCGCTTTTGCGTGGCGTACAGGGCGCCGTCTGCGGTAATCAACACTCGCGTTTCGCGCGGATGGCCAACCGCATTGACGCCGTCCAGTTCCTGTGCCGTGCAAAGGAACCGAGTGCCGTCGCGTGACACCCAGTGCGGCTCCATGCGGTACGCCACCCACCACATTCCGCTCATGACAACGATGATGAGAGCGATCCATACGTAGTCCACAGGGACAGCATGGCTCATGCGCGGGGAATGTGGCGATCGCGTGCGACACTGTGCGCCGTGATCGTGGATGTAGCGGGGGATTTGTGAACGGGGCAACGGTTGGTTTCGTGCTGTTGGCCGACACGTTTGACGACCCAGAGAACGCCCGCATCATTCTTCTGTCGGCCGCTGGCCTGGTGGTGCTCGGGCTGCTGATTGCCGCTGGAACCGTGTGGTGGTGGCGCAGTAGCGAGGTCGAGCACCCGGCGCTTGGCCCGCTGGAAGTGATGGGCAGTCGCTCGTGGTGGAAGGGCGATTACACCTCGCGCCGTCGCCGCCTCGAGGCAGCCCGGCCCGAGGGCGCTGAGCCGGTCGACCCGCCGGCGACCTCAACCTTGGAGCCGGTGGACTTGAAAGCTGCCGCGCTGGCCTCGTTGCGAGAGTTCGATGATCTGTTGGAGTTCCCACCGGGGGGCGCCGTCGAGCCAGAGGCCGAAGCGGTAGTACCGCCCAGCCCTGCGTCCTCGGCCGCAGAAGCTCATCCAGTCGCAGATCATGACGAAGAACACGGCGATCCGAACGGCGATCAGCACGGCGATCTCAACGGCGATCAGCACGACAATCTGAACGGCGATCAGCACGGCGACTCGCACGATGACTCGTCAGCTGCCGACGTGCCGCGCCCCATCGATCCGCTGTTGCGCCTGCAGCACGACGAATAGTGCGGGTCCGGCCGGCCTGGCAGTACCGTTGGGCGCATGGCACAAGGTCTTGATATCGATGCGATGCTCTCCCGTTTCCGCGATCGCGCAGCCTCGGTGAAACGCCGCCCGCTGCCGCCGGTCGCCGGCGAAGAGCGTGCCCGGTTCATCGAAAACTCCAAGGTCGACTTCCAGGATTACGCGATCATTGGCGACGCCGTGGGCACGCTGGAGGATGGTTTTCTCGTGCTGCGCGTCGACCTGCGTCCTGCCGATCAGCGCGGCTGACCTGCACCTGACCGCTAAACGCTGACCATCGCGTTGTCAGCCGCGGTGTCGGCTCGCTAGATTGCAACCCGCACAACGCGGATGTGGCTCAGCTGGTAGAGCATCACCTTGCCAAGGTGAGGGTCGCGAGTTCGAATCTCGTCATCCGCTCGAGAGGAAACCCTGCCGTTGGCAGGGTTTCCTGCGGTTTCGGCTGTTGGCCTTGGTCGGGTGTTGCCCATGGTTTGCCCATGCGTTGCCCATGACCCGTGTGCAGTTTCGGTTCATGCTTGACATTGCCCATGAACCAGCGCGCGTCCCCAACCAACAAGGCGCTCAACACCGGGTCGTACCGTTGGGGTATGAGTGGATCATTACGTCAACGCAGTCCTAGGGCTTGGGAGCTCCATGTCTATCTCGGTGTCGACGCCGACAGTGGTCGTCAACGCTGGGCAACCAAGACGGTGCGAGGTTCGCGTCGCTATGCGAACGCCGCACTGGCCGAGTT
>JAYUCY010000121.1:0-16370 GCA_043740085.1 Ilumatobacteraceae bacterium | reverse complement strand
CGCTTGTCGACCATGGACACGCCGCAGACGCTTCGTGAGCTGCTCACGATCAGGGAAGCCAGGACGGCGCTACCGCTTGAGGACGTCGAGCCTGCCGGCGAAATCGTGAAGCGCTTCGTCAGCACCGCGATGTCGCTGGGCGCGCTTTCGCCCGAGGCGCATGAAGCGCTTTCGATCGCGATGAACCAGATCGGCGCCCGCTCCAACTCCGGCGAGGGTGGCGAGGATCCCGACACGTACGACGATCACGAAGGCACGCGGCGAGACAATCGCGTCAAGCAGGTCGCCTCCGCGCGGTTCGGCGTCACACCCCGCTACTTGAAGCGCGCTGACGAGCTCGAGATCAAGATCGCGCAGGGATCGAAGCCCGGCGAGGGGGGCCAGCTGCCCGGGATGAAGGTCACCAACCTCATCGCGCGACTGCGGCACGCCCAGCCCGGCCAGCAGCTCATCTCGCCGCCTCCGCATCACGACATCTATTCGATCGAAGACCTCAAGCAGCTGATCCACGACTTGAAGAACTCGAACCCGGCGGCGCGCGTGCACGTAAAGCTGGTGTCCGAGGTCGGTGTCGGCACGGTGGCTGCTGGTGTCAGCAAGGCCAAGGCCGACGTCGTGCTGATCAGTGGCCACGACGGTGGCACTGGTGCCTCACCGCTGACGTCGTTGAAGCACGCCGGTGCACCGTGGGAACTTGGCCTGGCCGAGACACAACAGACGCTGCTGCTCAACGGTTTGCGTGACCGCATCGTGGTGCAGGCCGATGGTCAGCTGAAGACCGGCCGCGACGTCGTCATCGCCGCATTGCTGGGCGCCGAGGAATTCGGCTTCGCCACCGCCCCGTTGGTGGTCAGTGGTTGCATCATGATGCGCGTCTGCCACCTTGATACCTGCCCCGTCGGCGTCGCCACACAGAACCCCGAGCTGCGTAAGAAGTTCAGCGGCAAGCCCGAGTTCGTGGTCACGTTCATGGAGTTCATCGCGCAGGAAGTGCGCGAGCACATGGCGGCCATGGGCTTCCGCACGATGCAGGAGATGGTGGGCCACGTCGAGATGCTCGACACTCGCACTGCGATCACTCACTGGAAGGCGAAGGGCCTGGACATCAGCCCCATCCTCGCCGTCCCGCAAAACCCCTACGGCTCCACCCTGCACCATTCGGTGATTCAGGATCATGGTCTTGCGGAGGCGCTCGATCAGCAGTTGCTGTTGGAGTGCGCGCCGGCCATCGAGCGCGGCGAATCCGTGTCACTGACGTTGCCCATCCGCAACGTCAACCGCACCGTCGGCACCATGCTCGGCTCCGCCATCACGACGGCTCACGGCGGCGCTGGCTTGGCCGACGACACCATCTCCCTGAACTTCCGTGGGTCTGCGGGGCAGAGCTTCGGTGCCTTCGTCCCCGCCGGCGTGACGATGACATTGGAGGGCGACGCCAACGACTACGTCGGCAAGGGCCTCTCCGGCGGGCGAGTGATCGTGCGCCCGGACCGTGACGCGACGTTCGTCGCGGAAGACAACGTCATCGCTGGCAATGTCATCGGTTACGGCGCCACCAGCGGCGAGATCTTCCTGCGTGGCTTGGTGGGCGAGCGCTTCTGCGTGCGCAACTCCGGTGCCACAGCCGTGGTGGAAGGCGTTGGCGACCACGGCTGCGAGTACATGACCGGTGGGCGAGTGGTGGTGCTTGGCCCCACCGGCCGCAACTTCGGCGCCGGTATGAGCGGTGGCATCGCCTACGTCTACGACCCAGACGATGTGTTCGCCGCCAAGCTGAATCGCGACATGGTGCAGTTGCAACAACTCGAGGATGCTGACCGCGAGTTTCTGTTGGCAACCGTTGGCCGGCACGCCTCGCTGACCGGTTCGCCAGTCGCGCAGCGCATCGTGGACGGTTGGCCAGCCGAAGCCGGCAACTTCAAGCGGGTGATGCCCATCGACTACGAGCGAGTGCTCGCTGTGATGGCCAAGGCCGAAGCCGAAGGCCTCGACGAACAAGCAACTCTCGATCGCGTGATGGAGGCTTCCCGTGGGTGAGGTGACCGGTTTCATGCAATGGACGCGGGTCACGCCCAAGCGGCGCCCCGTCGAGGTGCGACTGAACGATTGGGACGAGGTCTACGAGCCGTTCCCGAAGGACATCCTGAAGCTGCAGGCCGGGCGCTGTATGGACTGTGGCATTCCGTTCTGCAACAACGGCTGCCCACTGGGCAACCTGATCCCCGACTGGAACGATCTTGTCTATCGAGAGCACTGGCGCGACGCTATTGACCGCCTGCATGCGACCAACAACTTCCCTGAGTTCACCGGTCGGCTGTGCCCGGCGCCGTGCGAATCGGCGTGCGTCGTGGGCATCAGCGGCGACCCAGTAGCCATCAAGCAAGTTGAAGTCGAGATCATCGACCGCGCCTTCGCCGAAGGCTGGGTCACCCCGCAGACCCCAACGGTTCGTACGGGCAAGCGGGTTGTCGTGATCGGCAGCGGGCCAGCCGGCTTGGCCTCTGCGCAGCAGCTCACGCGCGCCGGTCACGACGTCGTCGTGTTGGAGCGTGCCGATCGCATCGGCGGCCTGCTGCGCTACGGCATTCCCGAGTTCAAGATGGAGAAGCGTCACCTCGACCGTCGCATCGAGCAGATGGAAGCCGAAGGCACCGAGTTCCGTGTCAACGCGCCCGTCGGCGACGGCATCGACATCGAGGTGCTGCTCGCGTCGTACGACGCGGTGGTCTTGGCGTGTGGTGCGACCGCTGCTCGCGACCTGCCGGTGCCCGGTCGCGAGTTGGCCGGCATCCACCAGGCCATGGAGTACCTGCCGTGGGCCAACAAGGTGCAACAGGGCGACCTGCCCGAGTCGCCGATCAACGTCGTTGGCAAGCACGTCGTCATCATCGGTGGCGGCGACACCGGCGCCGACTGTCTGGGCACTGCTCATCGCCAGCGGGCAGCATCGGTCACGCAGCTGGAGATCATGCCGCAGCCAGGCGACACTCGTGGCGTCAATAATCCGTGGCCGCAGTTCGCGATGGTCTACAAGGTCACCTCCGCACATGAGGAGGGCGGCGATCGCCTCTACAGCGTGAACACGGAGCGCTTCGTCGATGACGGCAACGGCCGCGTGAAGGCGATCTTGCTGCATGAGGTGCAGATGATCGACGGTCGTTTCCAGAAGGTGGAGGGCAGCGATCGCGAGATCCCCGCTGACGTTGTCTTCCTGGCGATGGGCTTTGTCGGGCCGGAGAAGGGCTCGTGGCTGCAGCAGCTGGGCGTGTCGTTCGACGAGCGCGGGAACGTGGCTCGCAACGACAACTACATGTCCAGCGTGCACGGCGTGTTCGTGGCCGGCGACATGGGGCGTGGCCAGAGCCTGATCGTATGGGCGATTGCCGAAGGACGGTCGTGCGCGGCAGGCGTGGACAACTGGCTGATGGGCGAGACGCAGCTGCCTACCCCTATAGCACCGACCGCGCGCCCACTTCAATAGCGGGGCGCTCTAAGCTTGTGGATATGCAGGTCAAGTGGGTCCTATCCGTTCTCGTTGGTGCCGCGATCCTCGGCGCGTGTGGTGATGGCGCTGCAACCGGCAGCAGCACCACAGCCGTCAATCTCAATAGCACCGCGTATGCCACGCTGGCGCCGACACTCAGCACCGCTGCACCGTCGACCAGTGCTGCGACGGAAGGCCAGGTTTCCCCGGTCGCGCAGGACTACACCATCGTTGCCGGCGACGTGCCGGTGAACGTTGCAAAGAGCTTCGGGGTCACGCTCGACGCGCTCACCCTGGCCAATGCCAATACGCCGAACTATGCCTCGTTCTATGTCGGCCTTGTCATCAAGATTCCCGAAGGTGCAATTGTTCCGGCACCCACCACCACGGTTGCTGCTGGCACCGCCGCCACCACGGCCAACGCCGCAACCACCACCACCGTTGGCGCCGATGCCAACGGCTGCACCCCCGGCACCCACGAAATCGTGGCTGGCGACCTGCCGAGCACCGTGGCCAAGAAGTACGACGTGACCGTTGCGCAGCTCGACGCAGCCAACGTCAGTACCAAGGGCTACAAGAACTTCGTCGTCGGCATCAAGATCGTCATCCCCTGCCCGTAGGCGAGACGACTTCGCCAGCGTCGATCGCACGAGGCTGACGGTGACACCGCAGATGCGCACGCCAATTGCCGCAATTGGTGCGCTTCGCGTTCGTCGAGGTCGTCCAGCTCGTTGAGCATCATGTGGCCACCACCATCGCCGCCACGTCCTTCAGCAGCCGGCCGGCGGCGTGCCGTCGTGTGTGGGCGAGACCACTTCTCCATCTGGTCGCCAATCATCATCAATGCGTTGCGCAACCCGAAGGCTGCCACGCCCGGATCAGTGAAGGAGACCGTCAGCCCGAGCTGTTCGCAGATCTGACCGAAGTGATAACCACTCGGTGCGGGTGGGTGCGTTGGCGGCACGACCGCATCGAGATCGTGTGCGACCAGCGCCACTTGCCGATGGCGAGTCATCGCCGCAGTCTCGTGCGCCGGTGGGCCAGTAGCGTGAGCTGCATGCTCACCATCATCGAAGGCCGTGTACTTGGGTGCCTGCTGGAGAAGGAGCGGACGACGCCGGATCAGTATCCGCTGACGTTGAACGCGTTGCTCCTGGGTTGCAACCAGTCGACGACGCGCGACCCGGTGATGCATCTCGCGGATCACGAGGTGGAGACCACACTTGCGGCGCTGAAGAGCGCGGGGATGCTGCGATTTGTGCACCCGGTTCATGGCCGAAGCGTTACCCGTTACCGCCAGGTGGCCGACGAATCGTGGGGGCTCGCCCCCGACGCGACCGGCGTCGTTGCGGTGCTGCTGTTGCGCGGCCCGCAGACGGTCGCCGAGCTGCGCACACGCACCGAACGGCAACATCGCTTTGACTCGCCCGAGGCCGTTGAGGAGGTGCTGCGCGAGCTGGCGGCTGGGGGCCGCGTGCAGTTACTCGATCGCCAGCCGGGGCAGAAGGAAGCGCGCTGGCAACAGCTGTTCGCCGACGAGGCCGAGCCCTCCGTCGCCGCTCTCTCCTCGTCATCAGTGAGCGGCGATACGGCCGATCGCCTGGCCCAGCTGGAACTGCGCGTCGCCCGCCTGGAGTCAGCACTCTCCGACCTGCTGCCCCACGACGAACCCCACGACGAACCCCACGACCCGGACAGGCCCCCACCGATTCCTCCGGAGCTGGCTGTCGAGTCGTTCGAGTAGTTAGGGGCCGAACAGTGAATTCAACGGTCCGTAAGTAGCGACCATTGAATTCAACGTTCGGTCGTGAATCGTTGCTGGACCGGACTCCGCTCGGTTGAGCTAACCGAGGTTGGGCCAGCGACGGTTTTGGCGACGGCGCTGGCCCGCCTTGCCCAGCTTGCGATGCTCGGCGAGCGCCCACTGCCGTCGCCAGCCGTTGTACTCCGGGCCGGTCAGCTTTGGGCTGGTGCCCGCAGCTCTGCGCTGGCGAGCAGTCCAATAGTCCGTCAGCGCCTCGTCGCCCAGTGCGGTGACGGCCGCCTCAATGCGGGCGTTGAACCGGCGGGTGCTTTCGTCCGCAACGGGGAACATCGGGGCGCCGAACACGACTTTGGACTTGCCCGGCTTGGGCCGCTTCATTCCTTTGCCGTAGATGCTGCCGGTGCCGTCGATGAACACCGGCACGACCGGCGCTCCGGTGCGGTTCGACAGGTAGGCGGCGCCACCCTTGAAGTCTTGACCCCAGCCGTCGGGTGAGCGGCCGCCTTCGGGGAAGATCACCAGGCTCCAGCCATCGTCGATGAGGTGGCGCAGCTCGTCGCTGCTCTTGCGACTGGTGACCTCGCGGTCGATGGGGAAGGCATTCAGCGCCAACGCGGCGAAGGTGGCCTTGACCCGCTTGTCGAAGAAGTAGTCGGCGGCCGCGGCGATGACCAGGTTCGAGCGCCACGGCTCGGGCACCGCGATGTGCATCAACGGTGTGTCGACGTGGCTGTGGTGGTTGGGGGCGAAGATGACGGCGGGTGACTCCTCGGCCCGCTGAATGTCGGCCAAGCGATCCAGCCCGACGACTTCCGGGCTGGCCATCACTCGCACCAACGCACGCATCGGCCCGTTGGTGATGACCGCACGCGCGGCCTTCGCCGGTGTGGAACGCGCCCAGCCGGTCTCGAAGTTGGCGCCCAACTTGTCGGGGCTGGGCGGCACGACCATGCCCTTGGGCACGCTGGGCTTGCGATACGGGAAACCCAGCGCTTTGGCGGGGCGCAGTACAGCCTGCACTGCAGCACCTGCCGCGTCGCCCACCTTCGCGGCGCGGCGAAGCCGACCGACCGAGCTGAGGCGAGTAGGGGCGGAGCGCTTCATTGTCGTAGCAGCGTCAATGGTCGTACCGGCGTCATCGTGTGATCCTCAACGACTCGGGCTACTGCACGTCCGCGACCAGCAGCGCCGGCGCGTGGAGGTGGGTGATGGTGGCGTTGCGGCCGACGACATCGCTGGCGATCTCGAAGGCATCGTCCATCGTGGATGCGGGTGTGAAGCCGAGACGGCGCACGGTGGGCGGGTCGCCGCCAACGATGATTACCTTGCCGGCGTGCTGAAGGCCGTGAGCGCCCCAGTACCAGGCGTAGAACGGATGCACGCCGTGATAGGCGTTGCCGGTGCGGTACAGATGCTTGTACCACTCGTCCTCGGCGTACTGCTTCTCCCACTTGCGTGACATCTCAGCCGGGCTGGTGGTGTCAGCGAGCACCTGATCGAAGAAGTCGATGTAGCTGGGGTGGTGCACCGGGTTGAAGTCGCGGTAGCAGGGGTGGGTCATGATGATCACGCCGCCCTCACGCACCAGCGGCTTGTTGCGGTACATGTTGAACAGGTAACCGAGGCCCATGCACATCACCAGGATCGGGTTCATCACACCGTCCGGGTTGTACGGGCACACATAGGGAATGCCCATGGTGAGGATGTCGGTCTGCCCAACAACCTCGACAAGCTGCTGCTCGTAGACCTTCTCCAGCGTCAGCTTGTGTACTGCGTCCGTGTCGCCCGCCTGCACCGAGGTCATCTGGTGAGGGCTTTCCATGTTGTGGAAGATCTTCCGCGCCAGCTTGATCGGCGTGCGGTTCAACGACTTGGTGGTGGCCAGGAACGTCGCCCGGTCACGCACGTTCCACTCCCACTCGCGCTTGCTGAGGAAGTCGAACGGAGCGGGGAACATGTCGGTGTTCAGCGTGGTCTCGATCTGGAAGATCTTCGGCCCGTTGTCCTTCAGCACCTTGCCCAGCCGCCACACGCTGGTATGTAGGGCGCTCTGATGGCGATGGCCCATCAGGCTGCGAGTGTTCTCCAGCGTCTCGGGGTTGTGATGGTGGCTCAGACAGCGGTACGACGCGAGGCCGGTGGTGACGCTCTTCCACCCGCCGTCCATGCTGACGGAGTTGATGTTGACGTAGATGATCAGGTCGCTCTCGGCGGCGCGCTTGTTGATCTCCAACACTTCGCCGTGGTCGGTGGTGCCGATCACCGCAAGGTTGTCGTGGTCTTCCGCGTCGTGCTGGTACAGCATGCCGCGCGGGTGGAACGAGTCGTAGATCCGGTCGCCGAGGGCGTGGCGCAGCTCGTACTCGTGCATGCGTCGGTGCAGGCCGAGTGCGGCGATCAGGTGCACATCGTCGACGCCGGCGGCGGCCACCAAGTCGAGCACTGCCTCGATGACGCGTTGGCGAGTGTCGGGTCGACGCATTTTGGGCAGTGGCAGGCTGACGTCGTCGAACGCAATCGTCAGCTTCATGCCCGGAAACAGCTGCGTGGGTAGCGGGTCCTGATCGTGGGGGTTCAGCAACGCATGGCGAATGGCGCCATCGATGTCCTTCAGCGCTTCCAGCGGCTCGGGCGGGTAGATGACCCGGCTGCGGCCGGCGGGCAGCTTCTCCAGGCTGAAGTTCTCGCCACGCCAAAACATGATCGACGGCGTCGAGCGGTCTACTTCAAGGACAAATCCGGGACGGGGCATTTCAGGAACCTCTCAGATCGGTGCTGTCGCGCAGGTCAAAGGCGACTTTGACGGCGCCTCGACGGCCGGCCGCGGCCGCATGGGCGATCGCGTCGGTGTAGTCCTTTAGGGCATAGGTGGCCGACACCAGTCGGCCGAGATCATGATGGCGAATCACATCGATGGCGGTGTGGAAATCGGCGTGGGTGTAGGCGTAGCAACCGCGAATCGCCACCTCGCGATGCCACAGCGACGTCAGCTCCAGCGAGACATTCGACGGCATGCCGACTACCTGCACTTCGCCACCGGGGGCGACGACACGAAGCGCCTGCTGCAGCGAGTCGCTACTGCCGACACAGTCGATGACATGCGACGCGCCGCAGGTGAGCTGGTCACCGAACACCAGTGAGTTGGTGGATGACCGCACGTAGCGAGGCATCTCGTCGCTGCTGCACACCACGTCGGCACCCAGCTCCTTGGCCAGTCGCTTCTGCTCGGCGTAACGGGCGGTGACGACGATGGGGGCGCTGCGCACCCTGTCGCGAGTGGCGGTGATGGCAGCGAGCGTGAGCAATCCGAGGGTGCCGGCACCGATGATCACGGTCTCTTTGCCCGTGTAGCGGGCAGCAGCGTGGGCGGCGCAGGCGGTGGGTTCGATCAGCACAGCCGCTTCGTCGGTGAACTCCGCCGGCACGTCGATGAGTTGGCTGGGGTGCGCCACCATCTCGTGGCTCCAGCCGCCGCCGGTGTCGGTGCAGAACCCGCTCTGCAGACCGGGGGAGAGATGGCCGAAGGCAGCGCGCTCGCACAGGTTGATCTGGCCGGTTGCGCACGCCGGGCACACAGGGTTGATTCCGCGGGTGATGCACGACAACACGGGCACCAGTACGACTCGACGATCGGTTCCCTCCACATCGGCGACGACCTCGTGACCGGGCGTGAAGGGGTAGCTGACCAGCGGGTCGAAGTAGGCCGAGGCAGTGCCGTCGATCAGTGACAGGTCGCTGCCGCAGATGCCTGCCATCCGAGTGCGCAGACGTACCCATTGCGCGGTGGGCAGCGCCAACAGCTGGTCGGACTCAAGATTCAGCGGCCCCACCGATGCGCCGGCGCCGGGCATGATTGCGCCTGCCAGCCGAGCCAACGCAAACCGAGCCGGCTTCCGCGAAAACACCAACCGACTCACAGCCACACCGCTATCGGAGCTTTGGCGCCGGGGTGTCCCTGGGCGGCGTGTGAACGCCGATGCTGGCTCACAGGAACACTTTCCTTCGTTCGCGTTCCGCCATGATCGAGCTGAGGGGGAGCAGCATCTTGGGGGCACCGCTGGCCTTCGCCCAGTCCTCCACCAGCCAGCCGCGCTTGCGGGCAATCGCGGCCAGGCGAGTCTCGGGGTTGACCGCCACGGGGAAGCCGACGGCCTCGAGCATGGGCAGGTCGCTGGTGCTGTCGGCGTAGGCGATGCTCTGCTCCAGCTTGAGGCCTTCGCTGGCGCAGTAGTCGGCCAGGATCTCGGCCCGAGTCTCACCAGTGGGTGGCACCACGGCCATGTTGCCGCTGTACGTGCCGTCGGGGCGAATGGTCATCTTCGCGGACACGATTTCATCGAACAGTGGACGCAAACCCTCGACGGCGAAGTCGAGCGCTCCGGTGATCAGGATGGTCTTGTGGCCGAGTGCCCGATGCTCGCGAACGCGGCGCAGGCCAGCGGGGAACGACTTCGCCAAGATCAGTTGGCTGAGGATGTCCTGCGAGTCCTCCGCGATCTGGGCCACGGGAGCGTCTTCGTAGCGACGGTAGAAGAAACGCAGGAAGTCGCTGCGGTCCCTACGGTCGATGCTGCTGAGGGTGGGCGCCTCGGCCAACGTGCGTAACACGTAGCGAATGCGTTCGGGCGTGTTGAGCCGGCGAGTGGCCAGCCACGAGTAGCTCTCCACCACGTTGCTGGCGATCAGCGTGTTCTCAAGGTCGAACGCCGCAACGTGACGTTCCGACGAGAGCACCGAGTTTCGCAGCCGGGTGGTGCGGTCGTTGCGGTTCTTGCCCGGCGTGACCTTCGCACGCGAGTGATGCACGATCGACGGCAGGTGAATCGTGCTGATGTACGTCGGCCAATCAACACTACGCGGGTCGAAGTTGAACGCCGCCTGGTCGGCCGCATCCAGCGTGTCCCACATCGCGATCAGCTTGTCGACCTGATAGATCGCCTCGCACTCTGTGTACAGGCCGTAGAGCTGCACGTACTCGTACGCCCGGTCGATCTCGTTCTTCTTCTCTTCCAGGTTCGCGGCCCACGCGGCCTGCTTGCCGCGCAAGGGCAGCGCCTGCAGCATGCGCTCGGTCGTGCCGATGACGCTGCGGGCACGCTCTAGCTGTTCCTTCACACGACCGCGTGCAGGGAACTGCCATTCGGGCACCATGATCGGCTGACCCTCAGCGTCGTACAGCGGGTGCGCGGTGAACCAGGCGCGCACGTTGTCGACCAACAGCTTGTACTTCAGCGGGTTGACGCCACCGCTGGCGACCTGTGTGATTGGCGCGGCGCGCTCGGGACCGGCAGCGGCGACGGTGATGATGGCGGCCACGACGATGTCGACCGGGATCACGTCGACCGTGCCCTCGGGGACGCCGGGGAATTCTTTCAGCAGGCCCCGGGCGTAGCTGAGGATGACCGGCTCGGCCATACGGAAGCCGCGGATCCAACCTGGGAACGGCTCGGCGAGAGCGGACTCGATGATGCTGGGTCGCACGATGCTGACCGGCACGTTGCCCTTCGTCTCGGTGAGCGCCTGCTCACCGAGGGCCTTCGTGTATGCGTAGGCATCGGGCCAGCCGACGCTGGCGGCACGAGAACGACCGGCCTCCACGAGCTGCGCCTTCACCCACGCCTCGCGCAGGTTCTCGGTCTTCGACGCCAAGGCTGGGCCGCCGGCGGCGCCAAGTTCCTTGCGCGCCTCGGCTCGGAAGTGGGTGAGCTTCGCACTGTCGCGGCTCTGTGCTTCGATGTCGCCGCGTAGCCGACGGCTGGCAGCGACTTCCTTCTTCCAGCTGAGTCCGATGTCCCAGTGACCTTCGCTGACCAGCGCCTCGGGGGCGTTGCCACGACGGTTGCCGGCGACGTAGCAGGTACTGACGCCCACCATGTGGGGCGTGATTCCGAGCGCCTGGCAGGTGGCCGCAATGCGCACCGGCCCCATCAGGTTGATCTCCACTGCGCTGTCCAGGGGGCTGTCGAACGACACTGCCGCTGCCGAGTGAATGATGGTGTCACAGCTGGCAAAGATGGCCTGGTCGACGTCGCTGAGACCGAGGCCGTCGGTGCTGACATCGCCGCCAATGGCGATCACGCGCCGGGCGACCATCTCGTCGAACGTCTCGCCGCTACCGTTCGGGTCGCGGCGCAGCGTCGCGTCCTGCGGCGCAGCGTCCTTCAGCTCGGCCTTCAGTCGGTCGAACGCGTTGTTCTTGAAGATCTCGCGGCGGGCGCGCTCGGTGGGGTCGTGGCGCTTGCTGGGGCGAATCAACAAAATCAGCGTGCAACCGGGGGCGCTGCGCAGCAGCCGCTCGACCAGTGCGGTGCCCACGAACCCAGTGCTACCGGTGATGGCGATGCGCTTGTTGTCGAGCTGTTCAGCAATCATGCGGTCCCTTTCGCGAACGACTGTCTACCATATGGTAGACAGCAGGGTAAACACACCGTGACGAAAAGGTATGGATGACTCCCAAGACACCGACACGCGAACGCATTCTCGATGCGGCGACTGATCTGTTTGGTTTGCGCGGCGTGGATTCGGTGTCGCTGGATGTGATCGCCTCCGAGGTGGGGGTTGCCAAGCAAACGTTGCTGTACTGGTTCCCCTCGAAGGACGATCTGGTGCAGGCCGTGCTGGTCCAGGCGGCGTTGCAGTTGACAGTCGCGATCGAGGCGGCAATCCGTGCCACCACCGATGACCCGCTCGACCGCATCGAGGCGGTCGTGCGTGCCGTGTTCCGCCCCGCCGTCCGTCGGCCATCGCTGCTTGGCCTGATTCGCGAAGTGAGCCGACTGTCGCCGTCGGTTGGTGAACGTTTTCAAGCCGAGCTACGCCCGCTCGTCGACCGCGGTGTCGTGTACCTGCAGAAGGAGATGGACTGCGGGCGACTTCGCCAGGGCGACTCGCGCCTGGTTGCTGCGCTCTGCTACGCAACCGTCACCGGTATCGCCACCGAGCCCGAGGTACTGCGCAGCGTCGGCTGGTCGCCGACGACCGCCGAGCTGCGCCGCCTCCGCATCGAACTACTCGCCTTTCTCCGCGCCGCCCTTGCGCCAGGCAAATAGCTGCAACTGCAACTGGGGTTGCCCAGTTGCGTACGTACGGTTCTGGGCAGTCCCAGTCGCGCGCATAACGATGCGGACCGGGCAGTTCAAGGGTGACGGTTTGTTCAGGGATGATCGAGCAGTTCCAGCGTGACCGCGCATGGGGTGCCTGCGGCGAGGCTCTCGGCTGTGCGCACCTGGGCCTTCACCGGGAGGATGAACGACTTCTGCTCGCTCGACGGGAAGATCGATGTGGTGAACGTGGTGCGCCCAATCGTTGCCTTCACCCTGACCGAACCGAACCCCTTCTTCGACTCCGAGCAGAGCTCGTCGATCTCGTCAGTGATGTCGAACGGCAGCGTGACGAAGTGCCACGAGGTGCCGCTGCCGCCACTCCAGATCCATAGCGGCTCCTCGAATTCAAACGTGCTCACGATGTGTCGTTTCGGCTAGAGGGATTGAGCGCTTCCATCACGGCCATGTGGAAGGCGGTGATGCCCATGGTGAGATGCTCGTCGGAAGTGTCCTCTTCCTTGGTGTGTGAGAGGCCCGCAATTGACGACGTGAAGACCATCGCAGTTGGAACCACGCGGGCCATCTCTGACGCATCGTGCAAGGCGCCGCTGGGCAGCTCGAACTCGTGGCCTTCGACCGCCTTCACCGCGCGGCGAACGCTGTCCACGAGGGAGGCGTCGAAGATCATCGGCGGTATACGGAAGATGTGCTCCAGCTCGACAGTGCAACCCTCGGCTTCTGCGGCGGCGGACGCCGCAGCTTTCATTTCGGCGAACATGGCCGCCAGCGAGTCGGCATCGATGTGGCGCATGTCCATCGTGCAGGTAGTGGTGCCGGGCACTGCGGTGACGACACCGGGCCACGCCGACACGCTGCCGACGGTAGTGACGCCGTTGTGGCGCTTGGCGATCTCCGCCAGCTCCAGTGCGAAGCGGCTCATCGCGCGCAGCGAGTCGCGGCGCATACCCATCGGCATCGTGCCCGCATGTGCTGCCTGGCCACTGAAGATCAATCGTTCACGCTCAATGCCAACCGTGCCCGTGACAATTCCGATGCCCAGCCCTTCGTGCTCGAGGACAGGGCCCTGCTCGATGTGCAGTTCGAGATAGGCAACAACGTTTTCCAGGCGGGCCCGGGCGCCCTCCATCGCATCGAGCAGTACACCGTGCTCGGCGACCACCTCGGGCAGCGAGTTGCCCCACCGATCCTTCAGCTCGCGCAGAATGTCGAGGTCGAGTGTGCCCACCACCGCGGCCGAGCCGAACAGGCTGCGGCTGAAGCGCGCGCCCTCCTCGTCGGCCCAGTCGACCAGCGCAAACGATCGCTGCGGGAGTGTGGGCGATGCCACCAGCGAACGCAGCACTTCCAATCCGCCGAGCACGCCCAGGGCACCGTCCAGCCAACCGCCAGCGGGCACCGAGTCGAGGTGCGAGCCAATCACGACGGTGTCTGGCGTGTGGCCCTTGAAGTAGGCCCACAGGTTGCCGGCCTCGTCCTGCTCCACCTCGATGGGCAGTGTGGACAGCTCTTCGCGCAGCATCGATCGAGCCTCTGCCCACTCTGGCGTCCAACACAGGCGACGTGCCCCGGCCGGGCCGCCGGTGCGATTGGCCAGCTCGCGCAGGTCACGAATCGCACGGCCGGCATCGAAACCGGGGGAGATGAAGGCAGCAGCAGTCATGTGCGAACAATACTGCTGCGCTCGGGAGGTTCGTTCGGCTGCGAACTGTGAATTCACAGAACACTACGTCGGCATCGTTGAATTCAAAGTTTGGCCCCGAACGAGTGTGCGGACGGTCAGCGGGCAGTGTTGCGCCGCTGGCGACTGTGACGTTCCAGTGCGAGCTGCACCAGTTCGTCGATCAGGTCGCGGTAGCTGACGCCGCTGGCAATCCACAGCTTGGGGTACATCGAGATGGGCGTGAAGCCGGGCATGGTGTTGATCTCGTTGAGAAGGAACCCGCGGCCACCTTCCTCGAAGAAGAAGTCCACTCGCGACAGGCCTTCGCAGCGCAGCGCAGCGAACGACTTCAGCGCCAGCTCCTGCACCTCGGCAGTTTGCGAGGGCGTCAGCGGCGCAGGGATGATGGATTGCGACCCGTCCTCCAGGTACTTGTCGGCGTAGTCGTAGAACTCGCCACCGGGGACGATCTCGCCGGGGATGCTGGCCCGTGGGTTGAGATTGCCGAGGACGGCGACCTCGATCTCGCGCCCGACAATCGCTTCCTCGACCACAATCCACTCGTCATACGAGAGCGCAATCTCGATGGCGTCGCGCAACGCTTCAACGGTCTTGGCTTTGGTGACGCCCACCGATGAACCCATGTTGGCGGGCTTGACAAACACCGGCAGGCCCAGCTCCTCGGCGATCTGCGATGGTGATGAGGGCGTGAGCTCGTTGGCTCGAAACGCCAGATAGCGCGCCTGGGGAATGCCGTGCACACTGGCGACCTGCTTCGCCATCGCCTTATCCATCGCAACCGCCGAGCCCAGCACGCCGGTGCCCACATACGGCAGTCCGGCCAACTCGAGCATGCCCTGTACCGTGCCATCCTCACCCAGCGGCCCGTGCAGCAGTGGCACGACCACGGTGCGCCCTACGCCTGCCGGCGTGACGGCAACGGTGGGTTCGATGATCTCACCGTCGGCGAGGAGGCTGCCGGGAAGCGAATCGGGGCCAGCCGACAGTGCTCGCTGCGCCTCGGTGGCGATGACCCACCGACCATCGCGGGCGATGCCGACTGGCGTGATGCGGTACTTCGCCGGATCAGCGGCCTTCAGCACGTGCGCCGCAGTCGTGCAGCTGACGTCGTGCTCTGCGGATTGGCCGCCGAAGATGACGATGAGGTTGATGCGACCATCCGCCGACGCAGAGCCAGGAGATGTCGTGTCAGGAGATGTCGTGTCAGGACTCGATGCTTCGGCGGCCATGTAGCCCCGACGGTACCGTGTACAGCGATGCGTTTCAGAGCACATTCCGTGGCTGCGGCTACCGGTGGCCGGTTGGTCGGCCCCGACGTAGAGATTGACGGCGCCTCGTTCGATTCGCGCAGCATCCAACCTGGACAGTTGTTCGTGCCGCTCGTCGCCGAGCGCGACGGGCACGAGTTCATCGCAGGCGCACTCGAGCGTGGTGCGGCGGCGTACCTCACCTCGCTGCCTGCCGCATCTGTGAACGCCACGGGTGGAACGGCGATTGAGGTTCCGGACACGCTGCGCGCGCTGATGGCATTGGCCGCCGCTCAACGGCTCACGTTTCGCGGCCCCGTCATTGGTGTGACGGGTTCGGTCGGCAAGACCTCCACCAAGGACCTGGCCTGGGCGGCGTTGGCTGCCAGCATGCCGACGTGGGCCAACGAACGCAGCTTCAACAACGAGCAGGGCCTGCCCACCACCTTGCTGAACATGCCCGATGTCGCCGAGGTGCTGATGCTGGAAATGGGTATGCGTGGGTTGGGTGAGATTGCCGAGTTGTGTGCGATCGCACGCCCAACGATCGGGGTTGTCACTCGTGTTGCGGAAGCACACAGCGAGCGCGTGGGTGGCATCGAAGGCGTGGCCCGTGCGAAGGCTGAACTGGTCGTGGCGCTGCCCGCCGACGGCGTCGCGATTCTGAATGCGGACGACCCACGTGTGCGGGCGATGGCCGGGGTGTGCGCTGGACGCGTACTGCTCTTCGGCGAAGCGGCCGATGCCGACGTACGCGTCAGCAAGCTGCAACTCGACGACCTCGCCCGCGCCAGCTTCCGCCTCGACACGCCATGGGGCGCGTGCGATGTCCGCCTGTCGATCAGCGGTCGGCACATGGCTGGCAACGCGGCGGCCGCACTTGCATGCGTCGGCGCGGTTGAAGGTGACTTGGTGGCCGGTGCCGCCTCGTTGGCCGATGTCGGGCTGACGGCAATGCGGATGGACGTGCAGCGCACGCCAACCGGGGCCATCATCCTCAACGACAGCTACAACGCCAACCCCACCAGCATGCGCGCGGCGCTGGATGCGCTGGCCGATGTGACGGTGAATCGGCGAGTTGCCGTGTTGGGTCTGATGGCCGAGATTGCCGACAGCGAAGCCGAGCACC
>JAYUCY010000120.1:0-16517 GCA_043740085.1 Ilumatobacteraceae bacterium | reverse complement strand
ATAGTGGTCGACCCACGCGTACCTGGCTATTCGCCCACTCAGATCCGCGGGCCGCTCCGGCTCAGCCAGGAGGTAGGGCCGAGCGGCAACGAACACCGACTGGGCGCCGGCGACCGCGCGACCGGGGTCGGTGGATCGAGCGGGATTTCGAAAGGTGAACTGCATGCCGTCAGTGAGGTCGTTGGACAGCCGATGGTCAATGGCCTCGCGTGCACGCGTCAGCACCGTCGCGGAAGCAACCCCGGTGTGACTGATGCCGAATGCTTCGGTGAGCTGCGCCAACTCCGCGACATACGCATCGTCCACGACGGGACTGATGGTCGGTACTCGGCTAGCACGCCTCACGATGACGCAGCGTAGGCACTAGGCCGGCGGCGGCCAGCAACTGCACTGCCCGCATCTCGGCGGCATCGAACTCGACCCGCTCGCGCCGCGCTGGGGCGAGTAGGTGGGTGACCACGCAGTCCGCGCATGCGGCAGTGCCGCTCAAGACGCAGGTGTCGCAGGAGATGACGAAGTGAGACATGCTCCGCATCATGCACGAAGGGTGTTACAGGGATTCGGGGACGGTGCTGCATCTATCGACGGGCGAGCGCCAGGAATGTGTCGCTGGCGACGACGTTGGCGCCGGCGACGCGGACATCAGCGATGATTGCTTTGTCGTTGGTGACGACGACCACTGGTCGGTCCAGGTCGAGCGCGGCAACCTCAGCGCGCAACACATCGTCGGCAATGACGCCCTCAGGCGAGAAGCTGACCCGGACCAGACGACGAGCGCGAGCTGTTGCCCCGACAACCGAGGCGCCGTCGAACACGATGTGGATGAGACAGCCCCAACGCCGTGCCAAATTCTCGGCCGCCTCAATGCAGAGGTCGCGTTGCCGATCCAGCGCCAGACCGGGCCACCCCAGCTTGGCGACGTTGTAACCGTCGACCAGCACCACCGCGTCGGTCGTTCGGAGCAGATGCTCGCCTGCCACCTCGCTATTGCCGTAGACGCCACCGGGCAGGGCAATCGGGCTGCGGTGCCGGCGACGCGCAGAGGGCGATGGGCCGCGCGTGAGGGCAAGCGCTTCGGTGAGCAATGCACGAACGCGCTCGATATCGCCAGACGGGCCTCCGTGCACTGCCGCCCGATCTGCCAACGCGGCATCACGGGCGGCGACGACAGCCCGCAGCTCGTCGCGCATGTCGATGAGCTCTGCTTCAGCGGAGCCCGCCATCGCCGCTGCCGAGTCAGCACCGCGCGCCCGCTTCTGCACGCTGCGCTCCAGCTCGCTCATTCTGATGCGCGTCGCCGTCAGTTCACCCTGCGCCGCAGCGGCCTCTTTCTCAAGAGCGGATCGCGCTGCCCGCTCCACGTCGAGCTGCTCGCGCAGTGAGGCGACCTCCACTCGTGACCGAATCGCGGAGGCCTCAGCGGCGTCACGACGACGTTGCTCACGGCGCAACTCGGCTGCGTCGTCGCCCGAGACTTCCTCAGCCTTCGCTGCAATCGCTGCTGCCGACGCCTGCCAGCCCTCTGGGCGGGTCAGCCACAGCATTCCCACTTCGTCCACCAGTTCGTCGGTGGCAACCATTCCCAACCGGCCCAGGAAGACACGGTCGGCCGCAACCGCCTCACGCACTTTGGTAAGCGCTGTTGGTGGTAGCCGGTGGAAGCGCAGATAGGGCTTGAGACCGCTGGGAAACGGCAATGGCGGTCGCAATTTGGAACCCGCAGCAGCGATGCCAACAGCGAATTCGAGCGCCGACTGCAACACGCGGTCGGTCAGCCGCAGCTCCCCGGCGCCCACGCAATCGTGGGGGCCGGTGGTGGGAGGCATGCACCTCAGACTACCGAGCAGCCCGCAGCGCGCAGATCGAACACCCGTTCTTGACAACGAACGGACGTTCGTGGTCAACTGGCTACCTGTGCAGCGCTCCTTCGACGATCTCGGAACGCCGCTCGGCGATGTGACCTTCTGCGTGCTCGATATCGAGACCACCGGCACCGATCGCGGAGGCGACATGATCACCGAGATCGGCGTCGTCAAGGTTCGCCGCGGCGAGTGTTTGGGAACCATGGCCACCCTCATCAATCCGGGCAGGGCAATTGCCCCCAGCGTCACCGTCCTCACCGGCATCACGCACTCGATGGTTGCGAAAGCACCTCGCATCGAAACGGTGTTACCCACGCTGCAGGAGTTCATCGGTCACTCGGTCATCGTGGGCCACAACGTCAGTTTCGACATGGGCTTCATCAACGCAGCGCTCCTTCGTAGCGACCGGCCGGCGCTGCGCAACACCGTCGTCGACACGCTTCCGCTTGCCCGCCGCCTGGTGCGCGACGAAGTACCGGATTGCAAGCTGGGCACCTTGGCCAGCCGCTTCCGCCTGGACCATCGGCCCAACCACCGTGCGCTCGACGACGCGCTGGCCACCACCGATCTGCTGCACCTGTTGCTAGAGCGCGCGGCCGGGCTGGGCGTGTTGGGGTTGGACGATCTGATGATGCTGCCCAAGATGGGTGGGCATCCGCAGGCAGACAAGCTGAAGCTCACCCATCACCTCCCTCGCTCCCCCGGCGTGTACCGCTTTCTCGGCGCCAATGACGAGGTGCTATACGTGGGCAAGGCAACGAATCTGCGCCAGCGCGTGCGTAGCTATTTCGGCAGCGACGACAGACGCAAGATTGGGCCGATGCTGCGCGAGACCCAACGCCTTGCCCACACCAGCACCGCCGACCCAGTCAGCGCAGAGGTCCTGGAGCTGCGCTACCTGCATCGCCTCAACCCGCGCTACAACCGCGTCGGCACCACGTGGCAGAAGTACTGCTACGTGCGCCTCACCACCGATGAGGCATGGCCGCGCCTGGTCGTCACCAACGAGCCGGCGGCGACTGGCGTCCACATCGGTCCACTTGCCTCGCGCTCAACTGCGACGGCGGTCATCGAAGCCGTGCAGTCGGCGCTGCCGATTCGACGGTGCACCACCCGCATCGGGCGCACGTTCAAGCCCGCAGTTCACGCGACCCCATGCACCGGCGCTCGCCTCGGCGTCGCCATGTGTCCATGCAGCGGCACCGCCGACGAAGCCACATACTGGCGCGTCATCACGCAGGTGATTGCAGCATTCTCCACATCGCCGCAACTGGTGTTGGACCCGCTGTGGTCCAAAGTCACCGCACTCGCCGGCGAGCGCCGTTATGAGGAAGCCGCCACCATGCGCGACCGTGCCAACGCGTTCGCCACCGCCATCACCCGTCAACGCCTGTTCGATCAGCTACGTGCCGCTGGCGACGTGGGCGTGCAGTTGCACGACACCGTGCTGCATATCCGTGATGGTGTGCTGCAGAGCGCCCGACAGGTCGATCAGCTGGCCACCGGGCTCGAGCTGGCGCCACCCGAGTCGCCAGCGTTCCCGCTACCGCTGCCGCGCAACGCAGCCGATGAGGTGCTGTGCCTTGCCCGCGCCATCGAACGGGCCAGCTTCCACGCCAGGCTGCTGTGGTGCAGTGGCGAGTGGACATGGCCAACCACACCCGTGCGGGAAGTCACTCGCCTCACACACGCGGCCTGAGGCACCCGCGCGTGTGCTCAGGCCGCTTCGATCACGGCACCGACGTGATCGATACGCAGGATCTTGGTGTGCCCGTCGGCGGGCAGCGCTGCTGCCAACGCTTCCGCTTCGTCTACTGCGCACATGGCGGCGACAGTGGGGCCAGAACCGCTGAGCCACGATGCCCACGCTCCCGCCGCGAGGGCCGCAGCCAGCGCCGCTCTGGAGGGCGCGGCGACAGTGAACCGAGCGTCTTGATGCACCCGGTCTTGAGTGGCCTCGCGCAGTACCTCCACGTTGCCGGCGGCGATGGCCGCAACCAGCAACGCTGTGTGACCGATGTTGAATACAACGTCGGCCATCGCGACCTCTGCGGGCAGCGTTCCGCGTGACTCGTCGGTCGACGTCGCGAACGAGGGCACCCACATCACCATCGCCGGGTCGAACGACATCGGGACTCGGACGGCGTGACCACCAGCGGTTGCAACGATGCCGCCGTACAGCGAGGCCGCCACATTGTCGGCGTGGCCCTCAAGATTCGTCGCCAGGTGTAGCAGGTGGGGAAGCGCAGCCTGCAGTGCATCGTGGTCTGCGCCATGGCGCTGTGCGTGCGCGGCGACCAGACCGCCCACACGAACTGCGCCACTGAAACCCATGCCGCGGCCTACGGGTATCGGTGAGCGAACCCACAGCGGCCCCTGGCCACCGTGCAGCCGAAACGCCACCGATGCCGGATGGTGTTCATCGGCAGCGACCAAACCTGGCGGAGGTTGGCCCGCACCGACCTCGGCATGCAACGTGAGGGCCATACCTAAGGCATCGAAGCCAGGACCAATGTTCGCCGATGATGCCGGCACACGCACGATCATCAGTGCCCGAACTCCTCAGCGGCCTGCTGCGAGATCTCCACGAATCGCGCGAGCGTCGCGGCGGCAGCGCCGCTGTCGATGGCATTGCAGGCCACCACCAGCCCGGCCTCGATGGAGTCGGCAACGCCGGCAACCACCAACGCCGCGGCCGCGTTGAGCACCACGATGTTGCGGTGGGCGCCGTGCTGACCACCCATGACCCGGCGCACGACGTCGGCGTTGACCGCCGGGCTGCCGCCAACCAGCTCGTCCATGATTGCCGGCGCCAGGCCCAGCGCAACCGGGTCGACCGTAAAGCTGCGCACCGTGTCGTCATCCAACGCGAGCACTGTCGAGGTGCCGGTGGTGGTCAGCTCATCGAGGCCGTTGCCGTGCACCACCCACGCGCGGTGAGCGCCGTGGAGACGCAGCGATGCGAGCATCCGCTCGGCCATGCCCGGGTTGGCGACGCCGATCAGCTGACGCTTCACTCGCCCCGGGTTGGCCATTGGCCCCAGCAGGTTGAAGACGGTGGGAATGCCAATCTCACGCCGGCTGGGCGCGGCGAACCGGAAGGCCGGGTGGTAGCGCGGGGCGAGGCAGAAGCCGATGCCCGCGTCCTCCACGCAGCGCACCACGCCCTGCGGCGAGAGCTCGACAGCAACACCCAGCTGCTCCAACACGTCAGCGGTGCCGCACTGCGAACTGGCGGCGCGCGCGCCGTGCTTGCACACCGGCACGCCGGCCCCAGCCGTCACGATGGCTGCCATCGTACTGACGTTGATGCTGTGGCTGCGGTCGCCGCCGGTGCCGACAATGTCGACGGCAGTGGCCTGCAGCTGGGGCGAAAGCGGCACGAGAGTTGCTGCCTCGAGTACCGCGTCGAGCAGTCCCGAAATCTCCTCAGGTGACTCGCCCTTCGCCCGCAGTGCGACTACAAACCCGATCAGCTGAGCCGCGGTTGCCTCACCGGCAAGGATGGTGGCCATCGCCGCGCGCGCATGAGACGCCGGAAGGTCGCGCCGTTCGAGCAGCTCGGTCAGGAGCGCGGGCCAGCCGCCGAGTTCGTCGATTTGACTCATGGAACTTGAGGCTAGTGAGGTCGCTAGGCAGTGCGACGCCGTTGGCGGATCATCCGCCGGCGCTCGCGTTCGGTGGCGCCACCCCAGACGCCGGCCTTCTCGCGAACTTGTAGGGAGTACTCCAAGCAGGCGACGCGCACGCCACAATCTGTGCACACAGCCTTTGCCTCAAGTGCTTCGTCTTCATCGTCCGGGTAGAAGACGCTGGGCTCCAAACCCCTGCATGCTCCTAGCTGACGCCACACAATCTCTTTGGCCGACACGAAAATGTCCCCCACTGTCATCAACTGGCAAGGCGGACCCCTCGCCAGCGAGACTGAATCTAGGTTCAGTCATGGGTCCAGCGCTAGCCCCAATTTGTGTCTTTTCTGTGCGCTATGCCCTCAACAGGCGGCCAGCCCACTTGCAAGCCCCGTGGCCGCCTGGTCGAAGTTCTGTGTCACACCGTGTGCGTCCTCGGTTTGGCACCCTTCCCCGCCCAAGGGCGGGTAAACCGGTAGTTTCCGGCACGCTTACCCGCCCATGGGCAGCGGAGGGTGACAGTGTCGGCGGGTTGTCAGGACCACAGCACGTGAACCTGATGAAGCGCCTAGGGCAGCAGATCGGCGCGTAGCTCGGCGACTGTGGAGGGCAACAGTTCCACTGCCTCCAGATACTCCGGGTGATCAATGGCGAGAGTGACGCCGTCGGTGAACGCTGCCACCTGCGCGTCGGTGAACTCGAACGTCACGTAATGGACAGCTGCCGTGACGTGCTCGCGCGTCAGTTGCGCGGCGTGCTGCGGGTCCACCACGCACCGAACTGCATCACCGTTTGGTAGGTGAAACACCACCGAGTGCTCAACTCCCACCAGTTTGCCCAGCCATTCCCGGAGCTGCACGTCCGAGGTCAGCTCTATGAACAAGGTTGCGCACAGGTGACCAGGCTCGGGGATCAGCGGGTTATAGACGGCCAGCTCGCCCATGATGCCTTCATCAGTGAATGTGCGCTCAACGCGTGCCATTTCCTGGATCTGGTACCGCATGGTCTCGCGGTTCTCGAACAACAGCGTGACCACCGTGCCCAATGAAACACGACGGCGCTGCTTGATGACCAGCACGTCCGCGCGCAACTGATCGCGTTCGCGTTCGTAGGCCCGCGCGTCTGCGATGTCGGTGAGTGCCAGCTTGCGCGAACTGGTCACGTTTCGCCCTCCTCGGCGATGCCGTACGCGCGGGCAATCACCTGCAGCGGGTGTTGTGGCACTTCGCCCGTCTGCTCGGTGATGGCCGTGTTGGCGAGATGGCAATCGCCAGCGACGACGTCGCCACCGGCACGACGGATCTCGTCGCCCAGCTTGCCGGCAATCGGGATGCTGATGTCGGTGTTCTCGGCGCGCAGCCCCCACATGCCGTCGATGCCGCTGCACTGTTGCACCAGCTTCACCTTGGCACCGGTCAGCTTCATCAGGTCACGGCTCTTCAAACCGATGTTCTGCGCCTTGAGGTGACAGGGCGTGTGGTAGGTGATGGTGTTGGGCACGAAGCCAGTGAAGTCTGTGTCCAACGAGGTGCCTTCTGCCTTGTGCACACGAATGAGATACTCGGCCGCGTCGTAGGTGTGCGCTGCAACCAGCTCTGCGTCGACGCCGCCCACGTAGTCGATGTAGTCCTTCTTCAGGATGTAGCCGCAGGTGGGTTGCGGCACGACGATGTCGTGGCCTTTGCGCACCGTCTTCGCCAGCGCGGCGACGTTCTTCTCGGCGACCTTGGTGAATTCCTTCACGTCGCCGCTATGCAGCCACGGGGCACCACAGCAGCCGGTTCCTTCGGCCAGCGAACATTCGATGCCGTTGCGCTCGTACACCTTCACCAGGTCGTGGCCAATCTGCGGCTGCTGATACTCCACGAGGCAGGTGGGATAGATCGCGACCCGGCCCTGCCGTTTCGCAATGCGTACCTTCGGACGCTTCTTGAACCAGGTACTGAACCGTTGACGCGCGTATGGCGGCAGCAGGCGCACCGCGGACACACCGGTGGCGGCCTGCACTGCCTTGCGCACCAGACCACCGGGTTTGGCAGCAATCATCTTGTTGGCCAGCGGCGCCGCCAACGTGGCCGCCTTGCCAAGAAGGTCGGTGTGGCCAATCACTGTGTCGGTGGTGCGGTCGCGCAGCGAGACCTGGCCGTTGGCATGACGCATCGCGTCCGTGCGCAGCATCAGTCGCGGGAAGTCCAACGCCCACTCATGAAGGTCGGGGGTATACGGGCAGTTGACGTGGCAGAGCTTGCATTGGAAGCACTCGTCGACCACCTGGTCCTGTTGTGCGGGCGTCAGGCGACCGGCGTCTTGGTCGTCGTGGCGATCGATCATCTCGAACAGGGTCGGAAACGAGGTGCAGAACTTGAAGCACAGGCGGCAGCCGTGGCACAGGTCGAAGACTCGTGTCAGCTCGTTGCGAACGTCGGCCTCATCGGTGTACAGCGGATGCTTCGGGTCGTAGATCGTGGTCATTGGAGGAACTCAGCAGTCAGGTCGGGTTGATGAGAGATGTTGACACGCTGAGGGCACCCAGCCCGGCGCACCCCGCCCTCCGCGTGTCGTCATCAGTCGTCGTTACAGCGCTTCCAAACCCTGCGCGAAGCGGCCAGCATGGCTCTTCTCGGCGCGGGCAAGGGTTTCGAACCAGTCGGCGATCTCGGTGAAACCTTCCTCGCGGGCGGTCTTGGAGAAACCCGGGTACATCTGGGTGTACTCGTAGGTCTCCCCCGCAACTGCCGCCCTGAAGTTGTCCTCTGTGTCGCCAATCGGCTCGCCCGTTGCCGGGTCGCCCACCTGGGCCAGGTACTCGAGATGGCCGTGCGCGTGGCCGGTTTCGCCGTCGGCAACCGAGCGGAACAGCATGGCGGCATCGGGGTAGCCCTCGACATCGGCCTTTTGCGCGAACCACAGGTAACGGCGGTTTGCCTGGCTTTCGCCAGCGAACGCCTCTTTCAGGTTCTCGTGAGTCGTTGTGCCTTCGAGATTCATTAACCAGTCCTTTGGTCGGCGGCCAGAAACCCTACAAACGAGTGCCGATCGGCGAATTCTACGCGGTCACCTCCGGTGCCACCCATTGCCGGGTACACCGTTTCGTCTCCGTAGGATGAGGGTGATGCGCGCCGCACCCTTCCAACGCGATCTCATGCTGGCCAGGCTTGAGCAAGAAGAGTTTGACGTCGTGATTGTCGGCGCCGGCATCACCGGGGTCGGCGCTGCGCTCGATGCCGCGTCACGCGGCCTGCGCACGGCCCTCATTGAGCGCGACGATTTCGCCTCCGGTACCTCGTCGAAAAGCTCGAAGTTGGTGCATGGTGGTCTGCGCTATCTGAAGGACGACCCGCGCCTGGTCTACGAGGCCCTGCGTGAGCGCCAACGCCTGCGCAGGAACGCACCGCATCTCGTCAGCGTGATGCCGTTCATGATTCCCATCCTCACCAAGGACGGGGTCGTTTCGCGCAAGATCGCCCGGGCATTGGGGTCGTTGATGTGGATGTACGACCTCACCGGCGGGTGGCGAATCGGCAAGTTCCACAAGCGCCTGCGGGCACCGGCCGCGCTGGCCCACCTACCCACGATGGCGAAGGAGCGGCTTGCCTCCGCCTACCTGTACTACGACGCCGCCGCTGACGATGCACGGTTGGTTCTCACGATTGCGCGCACGGCTGCCGTCCACGGTGCGGCGGTTGCCAACCGGTGCTCTCTGGTCGAGCTCACCAAGGGTGCGGATGGCAAAGCCTGCGGTGCTGTCGTCGAGGCAGACGGCCGCCGATTCGCTGTGCGGGCGAAGGTCGTCGTCAACGCCGCCGGTGTGTGGGCCGACGATGTACGCGCGCTCGACGAAGGCACCCACCCGGACTCCATCCGCCCCGCCAAGGGCGTGCACATCACTCTCCCGTGGGAAAAGGTGGGCAACGACATCGCGGTGGTCATCCCGATACCGAAAGACAGGCGCAGCCTGTTCGTGGTGCCGTGGGGCGCCCGCGGCGATGGCACGTTCGAGCATTGCTACGTTGGCACCACCGACACCGATTACGACGGCCCGTTGGTGGACCCGCAGTGCACCAAGAACGACATTGACTACGTGCTGCGGGCGCTCAACGCCAGCATCACCAGTGGTGTCACGGCCGACGACATCACAGGCGTATGGGCCGGGCTGCGGCCGCTGGTGAAGGCTGCCGGTTCGGGTCGCACCGCCGACCTGTCACGCCACCACGTGCTGCACACCAGCAGTGGCGGTGTGATCAGCATCACCGGCGGCAAGCTGACGACGTACCGCGCGATGGCACAGGACACCATCGACGCGGTGGTTGTGCAGCTAGGCCTGAAGGCCAAGTGCCGTACTCGTTCGCTGCCGTTTGTTGGAGCGAAGGGTTTCCGCGAGCAGCCTGCTGGCAGCGCCGCGGGCCACCTTGCGCACCGCTACGGGTCGATGGCTGCCGACGTGCAGGCACTGATCACGGCCGACCCGACGCTGGGCCAGCAGTTGGTCGAAGGGCTCGCGTACCTCCGTGCCGAAGCCGTGTACGCAGCTCGTGAAGAGATGGCGTTGTCGCTCGACGACGTGCTCACCCGCCGCACGCGCGCCAGGCTGCTGGATCGTGCTGCCGCGCTGGCCGCCGCGCCCGCTGCCGCCTCACTACTGGCCACCGAACTTGGGTGGGACGCTGATGAGACGGCCCGCCAACTCGCTCACTTCACCGCCCAGTGCGCCGCGGAAGTTCACGCTGCCGCCACTAGCCGAGCAAGCACCGCGGAGGCCACGTCATGATGCAACCGGCATCGCCGATCGAGCTGACCGGCACTGCGTCGCACTTTGGCGCCACTGCCGCGCTGCCGGATGGTTTCGCCGCACAGCTCGCCGAACTGTGTGCCACTGCCACCGACGCGACCGCAACCGCGGAGGCCAGCCGCGATTGGTGGCCGCTGACGATGCACTGGGCGCTTGCCGGCCAGGTGCCCCAACGCGCCGCGGTGGTTGCACGCCCTGCCACCACTGCCGAGGTCGCCGCCGTGCTGGTGCTGTGCAACCAGGCAGGAGTACCGGTCACGCCTGCGGGTGGCCGCAGCGGGGTCGTGGGCGCCTCGATTCCGCTTTTCGGTGGGGTGCTGCTGGATCTGACGGCGATGCAGGGCATCGTCTCGGTCGACGAGGTTTCCGGCGTCGTGGAGGTGTTGCCAGGTACCTTCGGTCCCGACTTGGAACGCGAGCTGCGCGGCGCGCATGGCTTGACCATCGGTCACTTCCCGCAAAGCTTCGACATCGCAACCGTCGGCGGCTGGGTGGCATGCCGCGGCGCAGGCCAGTACAGCACCCGTTACGGCAAGATCGAGCAGATGGTGGTTGGCCTGGAGGTCGTTCTCGCCGATGGCACTGTCACCCGCACCGGTGGGTTCCCTGCCGGCGCGCAGGGCCCGGATCTGTCACAGCTGTTCATCGGCAGCGAGGGCACGCTGGGCGTCGTCACCCGCGTGTGGCTCAAGGCCCACCCCGTGCCGCCAGCGGAACGACGGGCGGCATTCGCATTCGACACCTTCGAGCACGGGCTGGAGGCGTGCCGGCGGATTCTGCGACGAGGTGCCACGCCCGCTGTGCTGCGGCTCTATGACGCTGCCGAAAGCCAGCGCGGTCAGGGTGGCGACGGCACTTACTGCGTGCTGCTGGTGCTCGATGAGGGCGACGAGGGCTTGATCGAGGCAACCATGAGCATCGTTGCCCAGGAGTGCGCAGCGGCTGCGGCGCTACCGGTGGAACTGGTGGAGAAGTGGATGCACCACCGAAATGACACCAGCGCGCTGCAGGCGCTCACTCGCAAGGGCTTCGTCGTCGACACGCTGGAGATCGCCGCGCCGTGGGCGGCGCTGGCCGACATCTTCCGCGAGGTTCCGCTGGCGATGTTGGGGGTGCCATACGCGCGGGCGGCCACCTGTCACCTGTCGCACAGCTATCTCGATGGCGCCTGCCTGTACTTCACGTTTGCCGCCACTCCCCCGGCCGACGAGGTAGAGGGCACATACGTCGCACTGTGGGACGCCGGCCAGCGAGCCGTGCTGCACCATGGCGGCAACCTGTCGCACCATCACGGCGTGGGCCTCAATCGAGCCCGCTTCGTGCCCCAGGCGTTGGGCAGCGCGTTGCCGATTCTGCAGTCGCTCAAGACTGCGCTGGATCCGAACGGCATCATGAACCCCGGCAAGATGGGCCTGGCGACATCGTTTGGTACGGTGAGTTGGCCATGAGCACCATCGATCGGGCAGCGCTCAAGCAGGGCGCATGGGTTTCACTGGTGTTCGCGGTGCCGTTCTCCGTTGGTTCGCGATTGATGGCCGAGCACGATGGGAAGTCGCCGTGGGTCTCGGTGCTGTGGCTGGCCGCGTTGGGCGGTTTCACGCTGGGCGCCGGCATCGCGGCGTGGGTACAGCGCACCGGCTTCCCGCTGCTTCACGGCCTGGTCTGCGCCGGTGGCACATACATCGCCGCGCAGACGGTGTTCATCGTGATCAAGCTGTTTCGCGGCGGGTCCATCAGTTGGCTGGCTGTGTTGTTCACGTTCACCGTCGTCCTGACGGCCGGCCTCACCGGCGGAGGGTTGGGCAGCGCGCTGCGCAAACGAGGGCTGGTGCCCAGCGTGGAACGTGACGCTCGCCGCAGCGCGGAAATCGATCAACACGGTGACGTTCAACAACACGGTGACGTTCAACAACACGGTGACGGGGGTCTCCAATGAGTGTGCTCGTCGTTGATGTCGGTACATCGGGCCTGCGGGCCGCGGTGATGCGCCCCGACGGCGAGGTCACAGCGCTGCACTACCGCGCCTTTCCTCCGTCGTCGCCGTTTCCCGGTCTCGTCGAGTTCGATGCGGTCGGTATGGCGAGCGCCGTCTTGGAGGTTGCGCACGCTGCCATGGCAGACGGCGGGCCCGTGTTGGCCGTTGGCATCACCGCGCAGCGGGCCAGCACCATCGTGTGGGACCGCGCCACGGGTGAGCCGGTTGGCCCGGGCCTCGGATGGCAGGACCTGCGCACCGTCTTTGATTGCATCACCGCCAAGGCCGACTTTGGCTTGCACTTGGCGCCCAACCAATCGGCGACGAAGGTCGCGTGGTTACTGAACACGTACGACGCGAACCGCGAACGCGACCTGTGCTTCGGCACGGTGGATACCTGGGTTGCATGGGTGCTCAGTAAGGGCAGCGTGCACGTCACCGACCACTCCAACGCGGCGGTCACCGGTCTCCTGCGGCCCGATGCTTCAGGCTGGTCCGTGTCGGCCTGCGAGAAGCTGAACGTGCCCACCAGGATGTTGCCGACGCTGGTCGATACCTCGTCGGTGTTCGGCGAAGCCAGCGCCCTACCGGGTGCGCCACCATTGGCGGCGCTTGTCGGCGACCAGCAGGGCAGCCTCGTTGGCCAGAGTTGTGTGCGGCCTGGCCAGGCGAAGATCACGTTCGGCACTGGCGGCATGCTCGACATGTGTACCGATTCTGGCGCCCCCACCACGGGAAACCGAACCACTGAAGGCATCTTCCCCATCGTCGCCTGGAGCCGCAACGGCACCCTCACATGGGGTGTGGAGGCGATCATGCTGTCAGCTGGCACCAACGTTGAGTGGCTGGTGCAGGACCTCGGCATTCTGGACAGTCCGGCGCAGAGCCACGAGATCGCATCGCAGTGTGAGACCACCGACGGCGTTGTCTACGTGCCGGCGCTGATGGGCCTTGGCACACCGCATTGGGACTACGGTGCCCGCGGCACCATGCTGGGCCTCACCCGTGGCAGTGGCCGCCCACAGATCACCCGTGCGGTGCTGGAAGGCATTGCCCACCGAGGCGCCGACTTGGTCGATGCCGCGCAGGCCGGTACTGGCCACGACGTGCCGGTGCTGCGCGTCGATGGCGGGATGAGCGAGAACCCAACCTTTGTGCAAGCGCTTGCGAATGCCACCGGCAAGTCGGTGGAGGTGTCGCGCCACACGGAGGCCACGACCGTCGGGGCTGGTTACCTGGCGGGCCTGGCAGTGGGCATCTGGAGCGGGTTCGACGACATTGCCGACGCCTGGCAGCCGCGCATCACAGTGGACCCAAACGGCCAACTCGACCGCACGCAGTGGGCCGAAGCCGTGCAACGTTCCAAGAGTTGGATACCCGACCTATCGGCTCTGGACTTCTAGAGTTGCTCTGCTCACCTCCGGCCGGGAAAGCTAGGGGTGATCGTTTCGAAAGGAATACCCCGAAGTGGAGATCGAAGTGACTGAGTCCGGCGCCTATGCCGCAATGTCTGATGGCCGACAGCCCATAGGCCGCCGCGCTGCCGTGCGTGTCGGAGCGGCCGTAGGCCTGGGTGGCGCTGCGTTGTCGTTGCTGCCTTTTCTCAGCGGGCACGCCGCCGCGTCGGCCACCACCGAACCTGCGAGCACCGCGGCAGCGACCACCACCACGGCCCCGCCGCAGCGGCCAACTGCCGACGACGTGGCGCTGCTCGGCTTTGCGCAGCAGGTCGAGGCCACGGCGGTCGCCTTGTATAACCAGGCCTTGAAGGTCACCGGTTGGTCCGATGACCAGGCGCTGGTGGTCACGTTCATTCGTGATGCGCACCTGGCGTACGCACAGTCGCTGTCGGGCTTGCTCGGCCGCGACGCGCCGAACAGCATCTCTCAGCAAGTGTTCGACGCGCAGAAGGACGGGTTCAGCGGGGCAATCGACGCAGTGCTGGCATCGGCCGGGGCGCTTGAGTCCGCTGCGGTCGCCACACACGGCGACGTGATTGCCAAATTGGTCGGCACCGATGGCGCCAGCCTCATTGCCTCGATCCAGATGAACGAGGCCCGGTACTGCACGGTGCTGGCCGACCTCGCCGGCGAAGCAGATCCAGCAGTGTTGTTGGTCGACGAAGAAGCAGCGTCCCTCGTGGGCAAAGGGTGAATGACATGACCAACGACATCGCTCTCGACAACGGCACTCAGCACCTCGACCGTCGCGGCCTCTTCCGCCTTGGCGGGCTCACTGCCGCAGCGCTCGCCATTGCGGCCTGTAGCGACAACACCGTGGCCGGCACCTTGGGCCGCGTTGGCGAAGGCGGCACCACGCCCGCCATGGAGGATCCCATTGTCAACGACGGCGTGCTGCTTCGAACGATGGCAGGCATTTCGACGTCAATCGCCAATGCGTACGGCCACATCCTCGATGGCGGTTTCCTGGCCGAGGCCAGCACGACGATGCCGGATCTTGGCGACCAAACCGCGCTCGTCACCATCTTCATGACGCATCACGTCGCCGCCGCCGAGAGCTTCAATGCTCTGGCAACCGAAGCCGGCGCGGAGGCATGGACGTGTGGCAACACTCGCCTCGACTCGGCTTCCATCGATCCAATTTTCAAGCGGGTCGAAAGTGGCGCACCTGCCACCGACAGCTCCAAGGAAATCGGGCCCAGTGACGACGCCACTCGCGACTACATCAGCCTGGTGCACTCGCTCGAGTCGATGTCGGCCTCGTCGTGCCAGGCAATGGTTCCCTTGCTGAGCCAGGCGGCTATGCGATTCACTTCGATGCAGATCGGGGTTCGATCGGCCCGGCAGGCGGCGCTGATTGCGCTGCGCATTTTCCCCGGCGGCTATGTGGCCGGTATCGGCGAGTCGCTCACGCCGGAAAACAACGCCACCACCACCACGGCCCCGGAAGGCGCACCCCCGGCCGCAACGCCGACTCCGCTGCCGGTGGCAGTGCCGGCACGCTTCGGTCTGCTTTCCCCCACCACCTTCATCGGTGGCGCTGGCGACGAGAACGGCGTGCGCATGAAGATCAACTTCGAGACGCCCAGCCTCAACTCGTTCGCCTATCCGTTCTACTCCTGCCCCTGAGTCGGGCTCTGGCGGCGGAACGTCACGTACACTCGTCGGCGGTGAGTCGGCCGGGTGGCCGCGGCACGACGTGATCGTGTCGAGGAAAGTCGGGACTCCACAGGGCAAAGTGCTGGCGTGAGCCAGGTTGGGGCGACCTAACGGAAGTGCAACAGAGAGAGACCGCCGATGGGCCAGCTTGCTGGTCACAGGTAAGGGTGCAACGGTGCGGTAAGAGCGCACCAGCGTGCGAGGCGACTTGCACGGCTCGGTAAACCCCACTCGGAGCAAGGCCAAGCAGAGAGCACGGGCGGCCCGTCCGCCAGCCGTAAGGTTGGCAACTCTCGGGTAGGCCGCATTAGAGGGATGGTCACCCGCACCACTTCGGTGGTACGACAAAATCCCGCTTACAGGCCGACTCACCACCTACACCCGCTCTGACCTGCGGGTTAGTGGCCGGTAGACCCCTCGACCGCGTCGTCAGTGCACATTTCATGCACATTCCCCCGGAGACCAGCGTCGATCGCTGCGCGAATCCGGTCCTCGTCACCAGGCCACCAATGTCCGTACGTGTCGAGGGTCTCGCTGGCGTTCTTGTGCCCGAGGAACTGCTGCACGGCCTTGACCGAGCACCCGGCCGAGATGAGCAGAGACGCACAGTGGTGCCGCAAATCATGGGAAGACGAGTCGACGTTCGTGTCTCGCGCAGCGCGTCGATAGGCGTCAGACCACGTCGATCGACGCAGCGGCGCACCAGTCGACGACGTGAACAGACGGCCGTCGACGCCGACGCCGAACTTGGCGATATGGGCAGCGAGTACTTCGCCAACCGTGTCGGGAAGCGTCAGCACGCGGTTGCTCGCCGTGGTCTTGGTCGGCCCGAAACGAACCGGCCCCTTACCTGGCGGCGTGACGAGCTGCCGATCAATACGAACCTGGCGACGCAGGAAGTCGACCCGGTCGACAGTAAGGCCGCACGCCTCGCCCTGGCGTAGCCCGAGGCCCGCTGACGCGATGATGAGTGCCCGGTATCGCTCCGGTACTGCGTCGCTCAGTGCTCGCACCTGCTCGACGGTCAGCGGAACCAACGACGAGGCCGATCGTTCGGCACGCGGCAACCTGACGCCGTCAGTGGACGACTCAGCGATGAGCTTGTCGCGACGCGCCGACAGCATCACTGCAGCGAGCACTCGG
>JAYUCY010000119.1:0-16612 GCA_043740085.1 Ilumatobacteraceae bacterium | reverse complement strand
GCACAGCGCTGACGATGGCGATCGGCTTTGCGCCCGCCTACCTCTTGGCGCGCTTTCGGTTTCGCGGCCGCAGTGCGCTGCTGGCGATGGTGACCGTGCCGTTCATGCTGCCCACTGTCGTTGTCGGCGCCGCGTTCCTCGCGCTGCTGCCCTCCTCGTGGCACGGCACCGCGCGCGCGGTGATTGTGGCGCATGTGTTCTTCAACATCGCGGTTGTCGTGCGGCTGGTCGGGTCGATGTGGGCGGTGCTGCCCACCGACCTCACGGCCGCAGCGCGAACGCTCGGCGCCACGCCCGCGCAGGTGCTGCGCTTCGTCGTGCTGCCGCTGTTGCGGCCGGCGCTGTGGGCCGCAGCCACGGTGGTGTTCCTGTTCACCTTCACGTCGTTCGGCGCCGTCAAGTTGCTCGGGGGTGCCGCCAACCCCACCCTGGAAGTGGAGATCGCCCGACGCGCAACTCAGTTGGGTGACGTCGATGGCGCAGCGGTGCTCTCTCTCTTGCAGCTGCTGATCTTGGGAGCGGTGGTGTGGTGGTCGTCGCGGTGGCAGCGACAGGCTTCTGTTCATTTCGGCGGCGCTGGTGGCGGCGCTCGCGTGCCACGGGCTCGTCACGAACGTCGCTTCGTCGCATTCGTCGGCGTGTCGACTGCGCTGGTGATGATCGTTCCACTGGTCGTTTTGATGTCGCGGTCGTTCCGACTGGGTGGTGGTTGGTCGCTGAACGCGTGGCGAACGCTGGGCTCCAGCGAGGTGCGCCCAGGGGTCAGTCTTGGTGTCGATCCGCTCGCGTCCCTGCTCACTTCGTTCAAGTTTGCGGTCGTTGCGGCCGTGGTCAGCGTGGTGATCGGCGGGCTGGCAGCGCTGGCGATCACGTCAGCGCGTCGTCACGGTTCCCTGCTGGACGTCGGCTTGATGCTGCCGCTGGGAACCTCGGCGGTCACGATCGGCCTTGGCATGTTGATCACGTTCGACGCGGCGCCGTTCGATTGGCGCGCAAGCTGGTGGTTGATTCCGCTTGGCCATGCGTTGGTCGCGACTCCATTCGTGGTGCGTGCGCTGCTGCCGGTGCTGCGCTCGATTCCGGCGGACCAACGAGCGGCCGCGGCGACGCTCGGCGCCTCGCCGTTGCGGGCATGGCTAGCCGTTGATGTGCGCCGAGTGCTGCGACCGCTAGCCGCCAGCGCCGGCCTCGCCGCGGCCATCTCGCTCGGCGAGTTCGGCGCCACCACCTTCCTCACTCGCGCCGGCCGCGAGACCATACCGATTGCGATCTCGCGCCTGCTGGGGCGAGCGGGCGAGATTCCCCGTGCGCAAGGTTTCGCGCTGGCAACGATCCTGCTGTTCGCGAGCGGGCTCATCATCGGCGTGGCGTCTGGTGCCACTCGAGCCGATGGAGGTGCGCGTGCTGGCGGCGCATGAGATCACGGTTCGTTTCGGCGAGCGCACGGTGCTGGATTGCGTGTCCTTGAAGGTCGCGAGCGGCGAAGTCGTCGCGCTGCTGGGGCCATCGGGGGTTGGTAAGAGCACACTGCTGCGCGTGATCGCCGGGCTGTTGACGGCGGACAGCGGCTCGGTCTGGTTGGACGATTGCGACGTCACGATGCTGCCGTCGCATCGGCGCCATATCGGCCTCGTGTTTCAGGACGAGCAGCTGTTCCCTCACCTGACGGTCGCTGAGAACGTCGGCTTTGGTCTGCGGATGCAGCGCGTCGGACGCGCTGAGTGCGCCGACCGCGTGGAGGAGTTGCTGCACTTGATCGGCCTGGAAGCGTTGGCGAATCTCCACGTGACGAAATTGAGTGGCGGCGAGGCGAAGCGGGTGGCGTTGGCCCGGTCGCTGGCCCCACGTCCAGCAGTGCTGCTGCTCGACGAGCCGCTCACAGGACTTGACCGCGAGTTACACGACCGCCTGGCCACCGACCTCGCTGCGCTCCTACGCACCACCGCCACGACGGCCCTACTGGTCACCCACGATCACGACGAAGCAACCATCATCGCCGACCGCATCGAACGGCTGTAGCTCGCTCGCCGGCGACTGGTCTGGCAAGCTGGCCGACCATGACGACTACGACCGCGACGACGACCGCCCCCATTCGGGTTGGGTTCCTTGGTGCCGGGCTGATAGCGACCTATCATTCGAAGAGCCTGAAGCGCAGCAGCGCGCAGGTCGTGCGGGCGGGCGTGTACGACCCCGACGCCGAACGTGCGGCAGCGTTCGCGGCCGCCAGCGGCCACACCGTCTACAACAGCGACGACGCAGTGATTGCCGACTGCGACGCTGTCTACATCTGTACGTGGACCAATGAGCACCCACGGCTGTTGGCGAAAGCCGTCGCGGCCGGGCGACACGTGTTTTGCGAGAAGCCGCTGGCCTTCACGACTGACGAAGCCCTGCAGATGGCACACGCCGCCGCCGCGGCCGGCGTAACCCACCAGGTGGGGCTGGTACTGCGCCACTCGCCCGCCTACCTGTGGGCGAAGCACCTCATCGACGATCCGACGGCCGGACGCGTGATGACCGTCGTCTTCCGCGACGATCAGTTCATCCCCATCCAAGGCCACTATGCCAGCACCTGGCGAGCCGATAAGACGTTGGTGGGTGCCGGCACACTGCTGGAGCACAGTATCCACGACGTCGACATGCTGCGCTACCTTGTCGGCGACGTGCGCCGTGTCAGCGCACACACCGAGAACTTCCATGGTTACGAGGGCATCGAAGACGTCGCGACCTCGTCGCTGCGGTTTGCCAACGGTGCCACCGGCACGCTGACCAGCGTGTGGCACGACAACCTGGCGCGGCCCAGCCTTCGCCGCGTGGAAATCTTCTGCGAGCGGCGCCACATCGTGATCGAAGGCGACGACTGGTTCGGCCCGGTCAGCTGGACCGACGCCGACGGGGCGAGCGGCGCGTTGAGCGATGACGACCTGGTCGCCGCGGTCGCGCCTATGCGCGACGGAAGCGACAACCCAGATGGCGAGTTCATCCGCGCCATACAGGAAGGTCGCGCGGCCACGCCGGACATGTTCACCGCTGTCAAGGCGCACCAGATCGTCGACGCGATGTACGCGTCCGCGGCGGCTGACGGCGCGGCTCTCGACGTACCCGGCAATGACGCGGCATGAGCGAGCCAGAGGTCGTCGAGCTGACGCCTGAGGAAACGCATCCGCTGCGTTTGGCAGTGTTGCGCGCCGACACACCGACGAAGGAAGTGGTCTTTCCCGAGGACGTCTGGCCCGGTGCGTTGCATCTCGGGGTGCGGCTCGACGGCGAACTGATCGCCACCTCCAGCTGGATCCCGCGTGAACATGCCGGGCAGCCCGCAATCCAGTTGCGCGGCATGGCCACCGCACACTCAGCACAGGGAAGCGGCATCGGTGGGCTGTTGTTGGAAGCCGGCTGCACGCGATACCAGGCGGCGGGCGAGTCGACTGTCTGGGCGAGAGCTCGCGACGCCGCGCTCGCGTTCTACCTGCGCAACGGCTTCGAAGTGGAAGGCGAAGGCTTCATCGACCAAGCCACCCAACTACCCCATCATCTAGTAATCCGCCAGCTCTGATCCGCAATGAGCCTGAGCGGATTTTGCCGCTTTGGCGAACTCACCGTGCCCAGTACAGGTGAGATGTCAACTTCACCCGCCGCCACTCGCCTGCGCCAGCGGGCCGTTGTTCTCAACACGGTCGCGTGGCGGCTGCAGCGGGTGTACGCCCTCGACCTGTATCGGTTCGCTGGCCCGGACACGTGGGTGGGGCCTTCCCCACAGGCGTGCGTCGACGACCTGCGGCAGCGACGCACCGCGATCCTGCAACAGGTCGACGCACTGCTCGTTGCAAGTCGTCGCTTCATCCGCACCGCTGACGAACTGGACGCTCTTTCGACCGCACTCCTGGGAGCTCAGTGATGGCCCTACTGGCCTACGACCCGCAGCGAGTCAGCCGATTGCGCCGCGAGCTGGTCGACGCAGCCGACGACCTGCGCCGCGTGGACTGCGCGGACCCGGTAGCGGCCGATGCGATACGTGTCGTTCGCGCCGCAATGGCACAACTGGACGCGACATGGCTGCCCCTCGTCAGCCGACTGCTCGCCAGCGACCCGCTGTCGGGCAGTCAACGTCGGGCAGCGCAGATCAACTCCCTCGACCAGTCGTTGATTCGTGTGATGGCCGACGGTTACGGCTGGTCGGTTCAAGCCGACCCGCTGCCAGAACTTGCAGCAGTCGTCAATGCATCCGTCGTCAATGCGGCGGTCGTCTCCGCTGTCGTGACAGAGGAGGAGGCGCGGGCGTTGGGCGCCGCGCTGAACGGCATCGACCCAGAAGCGCTGGCCAACGATCCCGAGCAGTTGGCGTGGCTCGCCCAGCAGTTGGCCATCATCGGTCGCGACCATGCACTCAGCGCACAGTTCCTCGCCAACCTCCACCACTGGGATGTCCTGCCCTTCGCGCTCGCGCAACAACGTGCACAGTCGTTTGGTAGCGAATACGTCGGCTCCACGTTCGCAGCCGATCTCGACCCCGTGTTCGACGGGCTGATGTCGATCTGGCGGACCACGCTGCCGGCCGCAACACTGCATACCGGCACCGCCGCCTCGATCGCCGACCTGCTGCCGCCGATGGACGCGCCCGACCCGTATGTCCAGGCTCTGATGCTTCGCTCGCTGCGCCTCGATCCAATCGCGCTCGCCACTGTCGCCAACGATTTGCTGCGCAACTGGCTGGACAACAAGGAAGCGTTCGACGGTGGCGCGTTGGACCTTGCAGTTCCATTCGGCCCCAACACAGCCGACGTACTGCTGCAGGACATTGCAGGCAACGCGACGGCGAGCGCCTACTTTCTCGCGCTGGTGAGCGACCGCCCAGCGCTGCTGTTCCACACGCTCGACGACCCCGAGATCGGCTATCAACTCGCGCTTGCAGGCACGGACCCAACGCACACCTCATCACCAGCGGCGGGCAGCGCTGTGCTGGCGATACTCAACTACTTCCAGACCGATCCGTACGCGACCGCGCCTTCCACCGACGGCTACCCCGGCGACTACGGCCCATTCCTCGGTCAACTCATTGCGCCGTGGCTGCTGCAGTTCACCGGCGCCAGCGACGAGTGGGCCGCAACGGATGTCACCAAGGCGCGCTTGCTCGCGGTCGCGCTCAATGATGACCAGGGGTTGCAGGCGCTCGTTGCTGCCAGCCAGCGAATTGCCGACGGCTTCGCGCACAGTCTGATCACCGCCCGCAACGATCGGGAGACGCTGGCGCTGTCAC
Organism: Ilumatobacteraceae bacterium; assembly: GCA_043740085.1. GTDB lineage: Bacteria > Actinomycetota > Acidimicrobiia > Acidimicrobiales > Ilumatobacteraceae > UBA668. The sequence continues at coordinate 11,355 of JAYUCY010000119.1, read as the reverse complement.
TGCAGATCGGCGGGTTACTCAGCCTGCTCGGCCAGTCAGTGGTCAACGAACACATCGACGACGAGAGCGAGCGGTCGCACTTTTTGTGGGACCTCACGTGGACCGTGCTCACGACCACAACCAACTTCGTACCCGGAGGCGCAGTGGCCAACATCGCCGCCGGGCTTGGCGCGACCGCGTTGGAGGGTCTGCTCGCCACGTACTTCGTGGGCTCCAACGCCGATGGGGTGCGCCAGGACGGCGAGTACTCAATGGACGTCGTCGTGACGGTCGCCGCCGCGGTCATGCTGATGGGCTTGTTCCAGTCGTGGCAAACGGATGGACGGCTGGCCTTGGCAGCGGCGCCACCGCCGGCACCCAGGAGCGGTGAAGGTTGCCCGAGCTCGGAATATCGAGATGACGTTGAGCGGTGGGCAGGCCAATTACCCGGCGGAGCAAGCGGCAGCCTCGGCCTGACTGCGCTCAATCTGGTCGGCAACTTCATTGGTCGCGCACAGGCCGATGAGCACTGCGCAGAGCTAGCAGGCTGAGCTGACACACTGGGCACGTGACACCGGCCGAGATTGCTGCACTGCCTCGCCCGCTTGCATTCGTGTTGCCTGGCGGCGGCGCGCTTGGTTCATATCAGGTGGGCGTGCTGCGAGCCCTCACCGAAGCTGGGGTCACGCCCGACCAATTGGTGGGCGTGTCGGCCGGGTCGGTGAACGCTGCGCTGTTCGCGTGGAACGGCGGACTGGACGGCCTTGATCACATGGCCGAGATCTGGCGCGGCATCCGCCGTCGCGACCTCATGCGCGTGCACCCCGGTCGGGTTGCGCGAGCGTTCGCAGGGCAGCAGCCATCGTTCCTCGACAATCGGCACGGCCGCGCGTTCCTGCGCCGCTACCTCGGCAACCGGGTGATCGAGCATTCACCGGTGCCCTTGGCGGTGGTGACAACCGACCTCTCCACTGGCGAGTCAGTCGCACTCACCAGGGGCGACACGACGACGGCCGTCCTGGCCAGCAGCGCGTTCCCCGGCGTCTACCCACCGATCGAGATCGACGGGCGCACGTTCATCGACGGCGGTGTCGTGGCCGACGTACCGCTGGACGTCACGCTCGCGCTGGGCATGAAATCGGCGCTGGTGTTGTCGGTACCGCCGCTGAGTGCCGACAAGCCGCCGCGCCGAGCCCTCGACATTCTGATTCGCGCCAGCTCGCTCGGCGTCGAGGCGCACGGTCGCACCATGCTGCGCCGACCGCCAGCCGGGCTGACCGTGGTCGAGCTGCCCGCGCCACCAACTGCGCTGACCACCTTCGACGTCGGCCGTTCAGCCAACATGATCGAAGAGGGCTACGAAGCCGCCAAGGCCTGGCTAGCGAGCTAACCCGCGCAACACACACGAGCCGCAGGCCGAACTGACGCGCTGACCGCGTGGGGGCGTGCCTCACAGGAAGAATTGCGCGTCACTTCCGTGCCGGAGGCGGCGCGAGCCCGGTTAGGGAATCGGCACGGTGGTCTTCAGCAGCACCGAATCAGCGGCACTGATCTGGACGACGATCTCGAAGGTCCAGTCGCCCGCACGGGGCAGCGTCACTGAGCCACTGTAGTGATTCGGGCCCTCCGCAACGAGGGTCATCGGCGAGAACGGAATCTCCTGCACGGGCAGCGACACACGTGCGGTGACAGCAACCACCGGTGTGATGGAACCGCCGGGCGGGGTGATCGTGATGTGTACTTCGTTGCCGCCCGCACTGCCCGGGCTGAGCGAAACGACCGCGATGAGGCCTGCACTAGTGAGCTGCGTCTCGAACGGCTTCGACACCACCGGCGGCACGGGTGACAGGGCGACCATGCCGGCTGCGATACCGACCACCACAACACCGATGATGAACTCAGTGATCACTGTTCGGCGAATCGACGCGGCTCCGTCATGGTGCAATAGCCAGCGAGACACGCCGGCAACCGAGAGAAGGCCGACAACAATCGTGACCTTGACGAGCAGCAACCGACCCCAGTCCGTGGTGGCGACGTCGTCGAGTCCACCAGCCAACCGCAGCGTCTGCGCCACGCCCGTGGCGACGATGATGGGCACGCAGATGTAGGCAGCGAGCGAGAATCTGCGCACCATCCGCTCGCCATCGGGCTGCGCCAGCGTCGCTCTGCTCGCAAGACACAACGCCAGCAAACCGCCGATCCACACCGTGATCGAGGCAAGGTGCAGCAGGTCGATGGTGATCCACAACAACGCCGGGTCCTGAGCATTGGGGTGACCGGACGCGGGAAAGGTCACGAGCGTGAGCAGCCCGGCGGTACCCGCGGCGGCGCGCCACCAACCCTGCGCGCGATGCCGGCGCAGCACCAACAGAGCACCGAGCGCGATGGCCAACGCGATGCGCAGCAGGATCATCCGGCCGGTTTGGGTCGTCGCGACATCACCCCACCGGTCGGTGGACAGCGCATCGCTCAATGAGCCGGCGAACGCCTGCGCAGCGAACAGCGCAAACGCTGCCGCCGAGCCAACCAGCAGCGCAACCCAACTGACAACGGTCATCCGGCGCGACCGATGCCGACGCAGAATCTCGGCCGGCCCACTGACCAACCACCAGCCACCACCGATCAATGTGATGGCGCCGAAGAGCGACAGGAATCGCGCCACGCCGTACCACCAGCGCACCGCTGGGTCGGCGCTTGCCCCATTGCGGACCTGGTCGATCAGCTCCTGGCCACTCCCGGCCGCCGCCGTGCCGACCTGAAAGCTGAACGCGCCCTCGACCACATGACCGTCTGCCGAGGTGACCCGCCAGATGACCGCATAGACACCATCAACCATCAGCGACTGGTCGGACGGCGGCACCGCTGCTTGCACGATGCTGCCGTGGGCCCCTGCTGCGGGCGTGTCCAGCGGGATCGGCTGACCGGCCGCGTTGTACAGCGCGATGCTGGTGAGTGCGGTCTCGATGGCCTCGTCGAACTCGAGCACGATCTCGGGCGGCCCGAACTCGAGGACGCTGTTGGCCGAGGGGATACTGGTTTTGAGCCCGGCATGTGCAGACACCTGGCGCGCCGTACCCCCGAGCACGCCAGCTGCGCAGATGAGGGCGACGAAAACAGCAGCGACACGGCGGGCCGAAGTGTGCTGCATCAGAAGATGCCTGCGGCATCCAGGCCGGAGACGGTGGCGCGGCCCAGCAGCCAGGCAACACGTTCGCGCTCGCCCAGCGCGAGTGCGATCGAGGGCAGGGTGGTGAGGCCCATTGGCTTGCGGCTGGCCCACTCCATGGTTCGCCGGGTCAGCTCCACGCGCACGTAGTCGGCTGGCCAGTCGCGCCAGCTGTATGCCAACCCCAGGTCGGCGTGATGCACAACTGCCTCGCGCCAACGCCGAAACGGCAAGTCGTTGATGGGGACTGGGCCGAACACGCTCAGCCCCTCGCCCGTCCAACCCTCGTCGGTCAGGGACAGCCAGGCGGCTTCCAGGCGCGCGTTTGAGGCACCCACATCGGCCACCAGCGCGGCGGCCGAGCGACCGATGCCAGCCTCGATGTCGGCATTGCGCTGCTCCATGCCGCCGGGATACTGCGCACCGATCTCGCCGCTCGCCGCGGCCTGCAACATCAGCACATGACTGTCGGCGTTGCGGGCGATGTGCGTCAATGTGTGAGCCACCGTCCAGTCGGGCAACAGCGAAGGCCGCTGCACGATCTCATCCGTCAGCCCCGACAGGTCGACCATCAGTCGTTCGTGGGCGAGAACGGCACCACGAAGGTCGCGTCGAACGTCGTTGGTCAGGCCGGTCACATCACGCACAGTAACGACGAACCGCGAGCTGCGTCGAAGCTGGTTACCTTGTGCGTATGCAGATCGCAATGGTTGGGTTGGGGCGCATGGGCGCCAACATGGTTCGTCGGCTCCAGCGCTCGGGTCACGAGTGCATCGCGTACGACGTCAACGAGGCGGCGGTGGCCGCCATGGAAGGCGAAGGCGTTCGCGGCGCACGGACGCCACAAGCAGTCGTCGACGCGCTGCCGACGCCCCGCCACATCTGGCTGATGGTGCCGGCCGCCCACGTCGCCGACACCATCGCCAAGTTCGAACCGTTGCTGTCGCCGGGCGACACCATCATCGATGGTGGCAACTCGTGGTATCGCGACGATGTCGACCGTGCCGCACCGTTGGCGGCGAAGGGCATCAACTACGTCGACGTGGGCACCAGCGGTGGTGTGTTCGGTCTTGAACGCGGCTACTGCCTGATGGTCGGCGGGCCAGACGAGTCGGTGCAGCAGCTGTCGTCGGTGTTCGAATCGCTGGCGCCTGGCATGGATTCCGCCGCCCGCACCGAGGGCCGCGAGGGCCCAATCGGCACCGAGGAGCAAGGCTGGCTGCACTGCGGCCCCGTTGGCGCCGGCCACTTCGTGAAGATGGTCCACAACGGCATCGAGTACGGGCTGATGGCCGCGTATGCCGAGGGCCTCAACGTTCTCGCAAAGGCCAACATCGGCAGCGAGTCGCATGTGAAGGACGCCGAAACGGCGCCGCTCAGCCACCCCGAGTACTACCGCTATGACATCGACCTGGCGGCCGTCACCGAGGTATGGCGTCGTGGCAGCGTGGTGAGCAGTTGGCTGCTCGATCTCACCGCGCAGGCATTGCACACCGACCCACAGCTCGACGCGTTCGAAGGGCGCGTGAGCGACAGTGGCGAGGGGCGTTGGACCATCCACGCAGCCGTCGACGAAGGTGTGCCGGTGCCCACACTGGCCGCCTCGCTATGGGATCGCTTCTACTCGCGCGGTCGCGGCGATGTCGCCCACAAGGTGCTCTCCGCGATGCGCTCTGGCTTTGGTGGCCATCATGAAGTCAAGGACGGCGCCAAGTGAGCATCGCTCCCAGCCAGCCGGCGGCCGACGCACTGGTGTTGTTCGGCGCCACCGGTGACCTCAGCAAGCGCAAGTTGTTCCCCGCGCTGTACCGCATGGAGGACCACGGCCATCTCGACGTGCCAGTCATCGGCGTCGCACGCAGCGACTGGACCGACGAGGGTTTTCGTCAGCACGCCCACGACTCCATTCTCGCCGCCATCCCCGACGCGAAGGCTGTCGTCATCGAAGCGCTGCTGGCGCGGCTGGATCTGATTCAGGGTGACTACGCCGACCCCAAGACTTGGAGCAGCCTGGCCAAGACACTGCACAAGCACAAGAGCGAACAGGCCGTGTTCTACATGGCCATCCCGCCGTCGATATTCCCCACGGTCGCACAATCGCTGGCCTCAGTAGGCCTCAACGAGCGCGGCCGCATTGTGGTCGAAAAGCCCTTCGGTCGCGACCTGGCCAGCGCCAAGGAACTGAACACGACCCTGCACTCAGTGTTCCCGGAGGAGCGCATCTTCCGCATCGATCACTACCTCGGCAAAGAGAGCGTGGAGGACCTGCTGGTGTTCCGCTTCAGCAACTCGTTGCTCGAGCCGGTGTGGAATCGCAACTATGTCCGCAGTGTGCAGATCACGATGAGCGAAACCATCGGCGTCGAAGGTCGCGGCAGCTTCTACGACGGCGTTGGCACCATTCGCGACATTCTACAGAACCACCTGTTGCAGGTGCTCGCACTGGTAGCGATGGAGCCACCGGCCGGCCCGGAGAGCAGCTTCTTACAGGACGAAAAGGCGAAGGTCTTCGCGGCGATGCGCCCCATCGAGCCATCGGCGCTGGTACGCGGCCAATACGTCGGCTACCGCGACGAGCCGGGTGTTGCACTTGACTCGACTGTGGAAACGTTCGTCGCCGCACGGTTGGAGATCGACTCATGGCGGTGGGCCGGGGTGCCCTGGTACGTGCGCTGCGGTAAGGGCCTCGCCGGCAACGCCACCGAAGTCGTGGTCGAGTTCCGCGAACCGCCCAGTCTGTTGTTCGATGAGGCCGGCGGCCCACAGCCAGCGCGCAACCTGGTGCGCTTTCGGCTGGGCAAGCGCGACGGCGTCACCTTCACGCTGCAGGCCAAGACCCCCGGGCCGCACCTCGATAGTCAGAACGTGGACGTCGCGGTCGATTTCGCGGCTGCGCTCGGAGAGCGGCGGGAAGCATACGAGCGCCTGCTCGACGACGCTCTCGACGGTCTGCCACGCCGTTTCGCCCGAGAGGACGTCGTCGAGCAGACATGGCGCGTCGTGCAGCCGGCACTCGACAACCCCGGCCCGGTGCACCCATACTTCCGTGGCTCATGGGGCCCCGCCGAAGCCGATCGCATTCTCTGCGGTGACGGCTGGTTCCCACCCTCCCAAGGCTGACACAAATCCAACCCATTTGCGTGCGCAAGCAGTTTCTGGGCGCGAATCGTCTCACCAGCGTTTCTGGGTGTCTCCAGTCCCGGCTTGCGGGACCCAGCACACCCTGATTTCAACTGGTCGATGTGTCAAGGGGCAGTGGCCCGGCGGGGAACGACCACGACCGTGCCGTCGGGCTCGTGGTGCACGCTGACGCTGACGCCGTAAAACTCGCTCAGCGTTTCGGGCCGCAGCACGTGGGCAGCATCGCCGCTAGCCACGACATGCCCCTGGTGCAGCAGTACCAATCGATCGGCGTACAGCCCAGCCAAGGTCAGGTCGTGCATCGCCGACACCACCGTCAGCCCCTGCTCACGGCGAAGGCGATCCACCAACTCCAGCGCTTGCTGTTGGTGACCGATGTCGAGCGCACTCGTCGGCTCGTCGAGCAGCAGGATGGGTGCTTCCTGAGCGACCGCGCGAGCGATCACCAACCGTTGCCGCTCGCCACCGCTGAGCGTGCCCAGCCGACGGTGGGCGAAGTCGACGAGGTCCAGGCGCTGCAACACTTCCGCGACCAAGGAGCGGTCGTGTTTGGTCTCGCTGCCGAAGTAGCCGATGTACGGATTCCGCCCCAGCAGCACGTACTCCAACCCGGTCATGTCGTCGGGCAGCAGTGGTGTCTGCGGCACATACGCCACCAACATCGCGCGCCGGCGCGGTGAACGACCGGCCAGCGACGCTCCATCCACCATCACCGTGCCGCGGTAGGGCACCAGCCCGGCGACAGCGCGCAGCACGCTGGACTTACCGGCGCCATTGGGGCCGATGAGACACAGCCACTCACCGGGGCGCACCTGGTCGGTGAGGCCGTACACGGCCTCCTGCTCACCGTAGCGAACGTTGCCGTATCGAACGTTGAGGCACTCGAAGCCGATGGAACTCACGTCGACACCCGTCGGCTGCGAAGCACGAAGATGAACATCGGCGCACCGACCAGCGCGGTGACCACACCAATCGGCGTCTCGCTGCCCTGCTCCAGAGTGCGGCCGGGAATGTCGGCCAGGATCAGGAACGACGCGCCAACCACAATGCTGAGCGGTAGCACCAGCCGATAGGACGAGCCGGCCACCAACCGTACGACGTGCGGAACCATGATGCCCACGAAGCCGATCAAGCCGCTGACGCTGACGACAGCGGCCGTGCCCAAGGTGGCGGCGATGACCACAACCAGCCGCACACGGCGGACCTGCGAGCCGAGGGTGGCGGCCTCCTCATCGCCCACCCGAAAGATATCGAGATGGCGACGGTGCACCAGCAGCACCACCGAGCAGACAATCACGTACGGCAGCACCAGCTTCACGTCGTTCCACGTAGCGGTGCTGACGCGGCCGCTGATCCAGGAGTAGACCTCCTTGATCACGTCGCTGTGGCGCAACAGCAGGTACTGCTGCACGGCAGTGGCGAGGGCGGCGACCGCAACGCCGGCCAGCACCAGGCTGAGGCTGCTGCCACCAAACGAGGCACCGACGGTGTACGTCACCAACACTGCCAGCAGGGCACCCACGAACGCGGCGAGGGGTAGCGGGTCGACCAGCCAGCTGACGGTACTGACACGCCCGTAGATGAATACGAGGGTGGCGCCAAGCCCCGCGCCCGCTGCAGCGCCGAGTAGGTACGGGTCGACCAGCGGGTTACGGAAAACACCCTGATAACTGGCGCCAGCGAGCGAGAGCATGGCGCCCACCAGCCCGGCCAACGCAACGCGTGGCAGGCGGATGTTCCAGATGATGTTCCAGTTCGCGGACGAAATACCGCCGGCCGGGCCGATCATCGCGCCAAGGATGACAGCGGCGGCCAACAGCACCAGAGCTGCCGGCAACCACCACCTTCGCGAGGCGCGCTGATCGAGATGAACCTGTGACATCTCGATCAGGCCTGTGCCGGAACCTTCGCCAGTGCTGCCGACACTGCCTGGATGAAATCGACCAAGCGTGGCCCCCAGCGCGACGCGATGTCGTCGTCGATGGTGATGATGTTGCCGTTGATGACCGCGGTCGTCGCGCCCCATCCATCACGGGCAGCAACCGTCTCGGGCGACTCACCACAGCACTTGTTGTCCGCCAGGAAGATCAGGTCGGGGTTGGCACCGATGATGAACTCGGCGTTGAGCTGCGGGTAATCGTTGCCCTCTTCGACACCGTCGGCCAGGTTGACCAGGCGGAAGAGCCCGTAGACCTGACCGATGAAGGTGTTGCTGGTGACGCTGTAGAGCGTCGGGTCCAGCTCGTGGTAGAAGCTGACGGGTTGGGCCATGACCGGAGCGGCAGCAATGGCCGCATCGATGTCCGTCTGCATCTGGCCGACCAGTTCGGCTGCCTCGCCGATGTGGCCGGTGGCAGTACCCAACTGCTCGATCTGCGCGTAAACGTCGTCGAACGTCGCCGGTGCCGGGCCGGACCACACGGGGATGCCGAGCTTGGCCAGCTGACCTGTGAGGTCGCCACTGTCGTCGGCCATCACGACCAGGTCGGGCTTGAGGGCGGCGATGGCCTCGACGTTGGGCTCGAAACCGGACAGCTCGTGTGGCTTGTCCAGCGCCTCGGCCGGGAAGTTGCTCTGGTCATCGACGGCGATGATCTGGTCGGCAGCGCCGATGGCGAAGAGCATCTCGGTGTGCGTCGGCGACAAGCTGACGATGGCCATCGGCAGCTCGCCCGTGGCGGTCGTATAGGACGTCGTGTCGGAGGGTGTGTCGACCGTCGTCGTCTCGACAACGGTGTCGGCAGTCGTGTCGGACGGCTTCACGGTGGATGTGGATGTGGAGTCATCGCCGCACGCGGCAGCGATGACCAGTAGAGCCGTCAGTGCGGCAAATGAACTGAACCGTTTCATGGATCAATCCTCCGTTTCTCCGAAGGACCGTGAGTGCTCCGGTTGGGGAGGACAAGCTGGGAACCGGAGGCTGGGGCCGCCGCGGACCGCCCTTGCCTCGAGGGTGAGTGTCGCGCATGGCCGCAGGCGACCGGACTCGCCGTGGGCTTCACCGTGAAGCTCACGAACCACCGTTGCGGGACAGTGCCGGATTCTCACCAGGCTTCGCTGCAGACCATGCATCGCGCCGTTTGGTGCGGCAGGACGGGACAACGGTACCGCGGATCGCCCTATGCTCCCAACCCTCATGGATACCGATGACGACACGACCGACGCCACCAACGACGCCACGACCCAGCCGCTGATCGACGACCCGCGCCCCGACGGCTTGCGCACGGCGCCCTCGTTGGTCCTGGTCAACACCGGAAATGGCAAGGGCAAGAGCTCGGCCGCATTCGGGGTCATGTTGCGCGCCGTGGCGCGCGACTGGAAGGTTGCAGTCGTCCAGTTCATCAAGGGCAGCGATTGGAAGGTCGGCGAAGAGAAGATCGGCCGCCAGTTGGGCGTCGAGTGGCATGCGCTGGGCGGCGGCTTCACCTGGGACTCAGGCGACCCCTCAGCCGACATCGCCCTTGCTCAGGCTGCGTGGGCGCAGGCCGCAGCCATCATTGCGAGCGGCGAGTACAACCTGGTGATCCTCGATGAGGTCACCTACTTGAGTACCTGGGGCTGGGTGCCCACCGACGAGATCGTCGCCGCCATCGTCAATCGACCCAGCCACGTCAACCTGGTACTCACCGGCCGCGACGCTGCCGACGAGATCATTTCCGTCGCCGACACCGTGACCGAAATGCGTGAGATCAAGCACGCCTACCAGGCAGGCATCACCGCCAAGCGCGGCATCGACTTCTGATGGCAGCCGACGCGCTCACCTTCCTCATCGGCGGCGCCCGCAGCGGCAAGAGCACACTCGCCGTCCAACTCGGCGAGCACCACGGTGGCGCGGTGCACTTCATCGCCACCGCCGAACCATTCGACGACGACCTGCGCGAGCGCGTCGAACGCCACCGCGCCGACCGGCCACCGTCGTGGACCACCGCCGAGGTGCCCGTCGAACTGCCCGCGGCAATCGCCGATGCGCCCCCCGATGCCTTCGTGATCGTCGACTGTCTCACCGTCTGGCTGGCCAATCTCCTGGTCCATGTCATCGATCCACAGCGTCGAGCGCAGTACGAGCACGACATGGTGACGGCACTGCGCGAGCGAGCGGCGACCACGTCGCCCGTGGTCGTGGTCAGCAACGAAGTCGGCCTAGGCATCCACCCGGACACTTCGATTGGCCGCGACTACCGCGACGAACTCGGCCGGCTGAACCAGCTGGTTGCCGCGGCGGCCGACGCCTCGCTGCTGATGGTCGCCGGCCGCGCGCTGCGGCTCGAAAACGCGTGGGAACTGCTGCGGTGAGGCTCCTCGCGGCGCTGCAATTCCTGACACGAGTCCCAATCAGGCTGCGCCGCGAACCAACACTGGCGAAGACGGTGGCATGGTTCCCCGTCGCTGGAGCGATGGTCGGTGCGGCCGTTGGCGGGGTCGCTGCTGGCATGTGGCACCTCACCTCACCCCTCATCGCCGCCGCGGTCGCGGTAGCAGTCGGCCTGCTGATCACCGGCGCGTTCCACGAGGACGGATTGGGCGACGTCGCCGATGCGTTCGGCGGCGACTGGACCATCGAGCGGCGACTGGAGATTCTGAAGGACAGCCGGCACGGCACATACGGAGTCGCTGCCATCTGCACCTCGATCGTCGTCCGAATCATCTCACTCGGTGCGCTGCCCGGCCCGCTGGACATGTTCACAGCGGCAGTTGCAGCGCACACGATGGCCCGCGTTGCCGCGGTCGGATTGGCCGGCTCCATGCAATTGGCGACCAATACAGGCCTCGGCGCCGACTACGGCCGCAGCACCACACCGCTACGAGCAGGCGTCGGCTGCGCGGCAGGCATCGCAATCACGGTGGTCGCAATCGGTTGGTGGGCGGCGCCCCTCACGGCCGCCGCAGTGGTCGCTGCCGCGGGCACCGGTCTGCTTGCCCGCCGCAAGATCGGCGGCATCAGCGGTGACGTGCTGGGTGCCGCCGAGCAGGTAGCCGAGTGCCTCTGCCTGGTGGTGGTCAGTGGCCTTGCGCTCCACCGCTGACGGCACACCGAGCCCGGGCCGTCGAGCCTGGTCGCTAAGCTGGCC
>JAYUCY010000118.1:0-16773 GCA_043740085.1 Ilumatobacteraceae bacterium | reverse complement strand
GCAGCTCGGCAATCTTCCAGTCGACCGAAGGTGGGTGGGTCTCGCCCAGCCATGCGGCCACGTTGTACTCGCCATCCTTCCAATCGCCGCTGCCGGTGGCATCACACGGGGCAAGCGTCTCCAGGTTGTTCGGAGCAGTGATGGTGTACGTGTTGTCGGAGAAGCAGTGGCCCAGCGTGCTGACGTCGGTGCCGGCCGACGCGACCAGCAGGTCGCCGGCGCGGTTGTCCGACAGCACGTTGCCAATCACGCGGTTCTGCATCGAGTCCCACAGAATGCCAGCACCCGGATCGACGGGGGCCTTCGACTTGCTGTCCTCGCAGGTGATGCCCCACTCCTCAGGCAACGGCACGGAGTCGTTGGGGTCTTCTTCAAGGAACGGGACCAGCCCGATACCGCTCTTGTCGTGGTCGTACACCAGGTTGCGTTCGATGTCGTTGAGCACGCCGCCGGCAACCAGGATCCCGTTGCCCATTGCCAGCAGCGCCACGTCAATGGCGGGCGTGTCGGCCTGGTTGTTGGAGTACACCGTGTTGCCAACGATGGTCGTCTGTCGTTCGGGGTAGCACAGCTCGTAGCTGCCGCTGTTGGGCACCACGCCTGCACGGTTGAAGCGGAACGTTGAGTTCACAATCAGCAGGTTCCCACCCGAGTTGGTACCCGAATAACCGAGACCGTTGTGCTCGCTGACGGCATCGTCGATGACCGAGTTACACGGGAAGCACTCGCCGATGTACACGCCTGCGTCGGGGCTACCCGCCGCGTAGATGTGCTCAAGGTCGCCGTTCATCGAATCGAAGACGTACACGCCGTAGTCACCGGTTCGGTACGACGTGAGGTAGGAGCCGCGGTACCCGTCGGCACCCGTCCAGAAGAAGCCGTTGCGCGTGTAGTTCATCGCAGTCATGTTCTCGACAGCAACACCTTTGGCCCCGAGAATGCGGACGCCATTGTCCAGTTCCAGCTGTCCGTCGAGGATCACTGTATTACGATCGAGCCCGCGGATAGTGATGCCGTCAGTGGTGACGTTGACCGCTTCGTTGTACGTGCCCGGCTTCACCAGAATCAGGTCGCCCGGCGCAGCAGCGTCGACCGCGGCCTGGATGGTGGGATAGTCATCGGGAACCGTGATGGTGCCTTCAGTCGCGGCGACAGTGGTGTCTGCAGCCACGGTCGTGTCAGCTGCAACCGTGGTCGCCGCGCCCATCGTCGTGGCCGACGCGGCCGTAGCTGCGGTGGTGTTGTCGGCGGCGCGCTCGTCTCCGCACGCTGCGACCAACAGCAGTGCCGCTGCCGTTGCAGCAGCCCAAATCTTGCGTTGCATGTGTTCCCCCAGAACCATCAATGACCGAACGACCCTGACCCTAATGGTGTCGGCCCCCGGGCGAACGAGATAGATACTGAATGGCGTTCAGGTGGTCGGCTCGGTGACCACGATCGTGCCCACCATGCCTGCCGTCGCTGTCCCGTGAATCGTGCAGAAGTACGAATAGGTACCGGGCTGATCGAAAACGTACGAATAGGTGGCCTTGGGCACGAACACCTCAGACTTCACACCCCACGCAACCGCATCCAGGTCGTCGACCGGTATCACATCGTGGTCGTTACGCCCGTTGTTCTCCCACATCACTTCCGTACCCGCCTCAACGGTGAGTGCTTCCGGAAGGAAGTTGTTGTCGAGCGCGATCACCGTGTCCACCTTGCCGTTCGCATGGAACGTCTCGTCGGACTGCGCAACGGTCACGAGCGGCACCGTCGTGGCGGCCGCGGCGGCCGCCTGGGCGGCGCTCAAGCTGTCGTCCGGATCAGATGCGCAGGCGGGCAGTGACGCCCCCGCGAGCACAATTGCCCCAATTCCAATGAGCTGCCGCATGGATTTCCTTCCCTGCCGCCCACTCTGTTGTGGAGAGTGCGTCGGCGGCGCATAGGGTACGCGCGCGTGACCGACGACGAACAAACCGAGATCATTCCGGAAGCTCCGCCGCCGCCACGATCTGCACGGCTTTGGCTGGTTGCGTTCGTCGCGCTCGTGATCTGCAGCCAGGTCGCCTCTGCGTCGTGGGCAGCGTGGACCGAGCCCGGCAACGAGCGCCCCGCGCTACTGCTGATGATGTCGTCGCGCAACCGTTATCTCGTCGCCACCGTGGCCAGCGGCATCTCTATGTGGAGCTGGGCAATCATCGCCGCTCTCCGCCTGACTGCTGCTGCAGTCGTGTGCCACTTTCTTGGTCGCGCGTATGGCGACAAGGCGCTGCGCTGGTTCTGGCGTTACCTGGGCATGCCGCAGGAGCAGGTCGCCAGGTTCGAGGGGGCCTTTACGAAGGCCGAACTCTTCATCGTGCCCATCTTCGTTGGCAGCAACATTGTATGGGTGCTCAGCGGTGCGGCCCGCACCAGTTGGAAGCGGCTGGCGCCGTTGATGGCCATCGGTTTGGCGGGGCGCTTGGCGCTGATGTGGTGGCTCGCCAAGGTCTTCGACGAAGAAGTCCGGTCCGCGTTGAAGTGGGTCGACCGCTACCAGTTCTGGTTCATCGGTGGGTCGATTCTGCTGGTGGTCGTGGTCAACCTGCGCAACTTCCGCGGTCGGTGAACCGCAGTTCCCGCGAGCCGTGGTAGCAACCTGGCCATGGCTACACGCCGAGAAACGTGTCCAGGCCGATCGTCAGACCCCGGTGGTCGGCGATCTTCTTGCACGCGAGGAGCACGCCCGGCATGAAGCTGTCGCGGTCATAGCTGTCCTGCCGGATGGTGAGCGACTGTCCTTGCGCTCCGAGGATCACTTCTTGGTGGGCAACCATGCCGCGCATCCGCACGGCGTGCACATGAATGCCACCCGGCCCGACGCCGCCGCGGGCACCCGGATAGACCTCGTGTTGCGTTGGGTCCGGCGCCCACTCGCTACTGGCGGCGGCCATCCGCATGGCGGTTGTGACCGCGGTGCCTGAGGGCGCGTCGACCTTCGCGTCGTGGTGCAGCTCGATAATCTCGGCGGTGTCGAAGTACGGCGCTGCCAGTTCGGCGAAGCGCATCATCAGCACTGCGCTGATCGCGTAGTTGCTGGCCACAATGCAGTTACTACCGCTGAAGGCCGTGCGGAACGCAGCCAAGTCGTCGTCATTGAGGCCGGTGGTGCCGACGACCGCGTGGATGCCGTGCATTGCCAACCACGGCACCGTCGTTCGCGACGCTGCCGCCACCGTGAAATCGACAACGACTTGAGTCTGCGCATCGGCGAGTGCCCGCAACTCGCCGTGAATCTCGACGCCACTGCGAACCTGGCCGACCGCATTCGGATCGACGGCGGCTACGAGCTCGAGCGCCGGGTCGGCCGCAACCGACTGGCACACCAACGCGCCCATGCGCCCTCCGGCTCCAACCACACCCACGCGAATCACAGTCATGCCAACGAACGTAGCCGCTCGCTCCTGCCGTTCCATTCGCCGCAAGTCCGGCGAACCAGTCGCGGGTGCGACCATCAAAGAGGGTGGTCAGGCACGCGACAGGTTCGAGGCAACCCGCGCGCTGCTCGGCAACCTGTCGCGGGTGTGACCACCAAGAATGGTGGTCACGAGCGCGACAGGTTGGACAATTCGGCGAGGGATCGCCGTGTGGGCAGGGAGTTAGGCGGCAGGGCCGACGGTGACGACGATTTGGTCGGCGGTCAGAACGTCGCGAATGACGTCGTTCACTGCCGACTGATCAACGGCTGCCCACCGGGCCACCTGTTGGTCGATGGGGCGCACGGTGCCGCTGGTGAGCAACAGGCCGCCGTTGCGTGCCATACGGGCACCGGTGTCTTCCAGGCCCAACTCGAAGGCGCCGGTCAGATAGCCGACGGCAACTTCCAGTTCCTCATCGGTGATGCCATCGGCCACCAGCTTGTGGAGCTCGGTCATCATCAGTCCCCGGACTTCATCAGCATGCTCGGGCTGCGTACCCGCGTACATCTGGAACACGCCCGCATCGCTGTAGCTGCTGACGCCGGAATACACGGCGTACGCCAGGCCTCGACTCTCGCGGATCTCTTCGAAGAGCCGGCTGGAAAGCCCGCCGCCGAACACGTGATTGACCACATCGAGTGCCTCGCGGCGCGGGTCGTTGCGGGCCAGCGAGCGACCACCGATGACGATGTGAACCTGCTCGCTGTCGTCGTCAATTGCGTCGCCCGCACCCTGTGCGTCGGGGCCGGTACGCACCGGTCGCGAGCCGCCGGTGCTGACACCAGCGAAACAGCGCTCGATCTCCGCCAGCATCTCGTCGTGCGCGAGCGGGCCAGCGGCCGTGACGATCATGGCCCCGGCACGGTAGTGCTCGGCGAAGAAGGAGCGAACGTCGTCGGGCGCGATGGCGAGCACGTGCTCGCGATCACCGGCAGGGTCGCGTCCGAGTGCGTGGCCTTCGAAGAGAGCCGCAGAGAAACGACGATGCGCGACATCGTCGGGCGAGTCGTCGTCCATCGCCAGTTCTTCGAGAATGACCTGACACTCGCCGTGCACGTCGTCATCGCGCAGCGCCGGCCGCGTGAGCACGTCGCCCAGCAGTTCGATGCAGAACGAGGCATGCCGTGCTGGCAAGCGACAGTAATACGCGGTGTACTCCTTGGATGTGAACGCGTTGAAGTCGCCGCCACGGCGATCTACGCCACGTGCCAGCTCCTGCGCACTTCGGGTGTCGGTGCCTTTGAACAAAAGGTGTTCAAGGAAGTGACTGACACCGCTGAGTGCATCGGGTTCGTCGCGCGAGCCAACGCCGACCCAGACCCCGGTGGCCACCGACAGCGCGCCAGGCACGCGTTCGGTGGCCACCGTCAGGCCTGAATCAAGTTGTGTGATCCGGAGATCTGTCAACGCTTGACCTATCGACGAATCGACTGATCAGCGGTGACGACGACGGCCACGATCGCCGCCGCTGTCGTTACGGTCACGGTTGTTGCCACCGCCAGCGTTGCCGCCAGCTTCCCCACCGGGGCCGAGGTCGCCAAGGTCGCCCGCCAGCTCAGCGTCGAACGCGTCGTCGAACGACACGGCAACGCCATCTGTGGTGGGCGCGGCGGCTGACACGGGGGCCGACGAACGCTCGCGGCGAGGGCCACGATCGCGATCGCCACCACGGTCATTACGGTCGCCACGATCCGAGCGGTCGCCACGGTCACGGTCGCCGCCGCCCGAGGAGGCTGCGCCTTCCGGGATCACGGGGTCCCACGACTCGCCGGGGGTCAGGCTGACCTTGCCCTTTTCGTCGACGTCCTCGACGATGACCTCAATCTCCTGGCCCAGGGTAAGCACGTCTTCAACGTTGTTGATGCGCTTGCCCTTGCCGAGCTTGCTGATGTGCACGAGGCCGTCGCGGCCGGGGAGGATGTTGATGAACGCACCGAACTTGGTGATGTTCACGACGCGACCCTGGTAGCTGGTGCCAACCTCGGCCAGCGGCGGCGAGACGATGGCCTGGATGCGGGCCTTGGCCTCTTCCATGCGCCACGCCTCGACGGCGCCGATGGTGACGATGCCTTGGGCACCGTCGTCGTCGACGGCGATGTCGGCGCCGGTCTCTTGCTGGATGGTGTTGATGACCTTGCCCTTGGGCCCGATGACCTCACCGATCTTGTCCATCGGGATGAAGATAGTGGTGATCTTCGGGGCCGTGGCCGCAACCTCGGCACGCGGGGCCGAGAGGCATGCGTTCATGTTGTCGAGGATGGCCAGGCGGGCTTCCTTTGCCTGCTCGAGCGCGGCGGTCAAGACGTCGGCGGGGATGCCTTCGATCTTGGTGTCGAGCTGCAGCGCGGTGATGGCGTCGGCAGTACCGGCCACCTTGAAGTCCATGTCGCCGAACGCATCCTCAGCACCGAGGATGTCGGTGAGGGTGGTGTACTTTCCTTCGGCGTACACAAGACCCATGGCGATACCGGCCACGGGAGCCTTGATCGGCACACCGGCGTCCATGAGGGCCAACGAGCCCGAGCAGACCGAGGCCATGCTGGTGGAGCCGTTGGAGGCCAACACTTCGGCCACCAGGCGCAGCGTGTAGCTGAACTCGTCGAGGCCCGGCAGCACCGGCAGCAGGGCACGGGCGGCGAGCGCACCGTGGCCGATCTCGCGGCGCTTGGGCGAACCCACGCGGCCGGTCTCACCGTTGGCCCACGGGGCCATGTTGTAGTGGAACAGGAAGTACTTGTGCGTCTCCGGGCCCAGCGTGTCGAGCAGCTGGTTCATACGCGGCATCGCCATGGTGAGTACGTTCATCACCTGGGTCTCGCCACGCTGGAACAGGCCGGTGCCGTGAGCAGTGGGCAGCACGCCCACTTCGCTGCTGAGCGGGCGCAGGTCGCGCGGGCCGCGGCCGTCGATGCGCAGGCCCTCGTCGACGATGCGCTTGCGCACCAGCTTCTTGGTGAGGCTGCGAACTGCTTCCTTGACTGCCTTTTCCTGACCGGCGAACTCGGCGCCTTCGCCACACAGCTGGGCGAGCGCGTCGGCTGCGGCGGCGTCGGTGGCGGCGTTGCGCTCGGCCTTGCCAGCGATGGCAACGGCAGGCTTGAGGGCTTCGGTGCAGATGCGCTCGACAGCGGCAAAGATTTCCGGCGTGTAGTCCGCAGTGACCGTGTAGGCCATCGGCACGATCGGGCCCTTGGTGGCAACGACGCTGGCAACGAGCTGGCGCTGCAGCGCAATGCTCTCCTTGATCCAGATTTTGCTGGCGTCGAGGCCACGAGCGAGAGCCGACTCATCGACCTTCGGAGCGCCATTGGCGTAGTACTTGAAGCTGTCGGTGGTGCCACCGGCCTCGACCATCATGATGGCAACGTCGCCGTTGTCCAGCACGCGGCCGGCCACAACCAGCTCGAAGGTGCTTGCTGCACCCTCTTCATAGGTGGGGTGGGGAATCCACTCGCCGGTCTGAGTGTGAGCAACACGCACGGCACCGATGGGGCCGTCAAACGGGATGCCACTGATCATCAGCGAGGCGGAAGCGGCGTTGATGGCCAGCACGTCGTGCGGGTTGGCCATGTCGGCGCCGAGGATGGTGAGCACAACCTGCGTCTCGTTGCGAAAACCGTCCGGGAAGGCGGGGCGCAACGGGCGATCGGTGAGCCGACAGGTGAGGATTGCGTCCTCGGTGGGGCGACCTTCACGACGGAAGAACGAACCCGGGATCTTGCCGGCGGCGTAAGCACGCTCTTCCACGTCGATCGTGAGCGGGAAGAAATCCATGCCCGGTTTCACGTCCTTGGCAGCGTTGGCGGTGGCCAACACAGTGGTGCCACCCATCGTTGCAAGGACAGCTCCCTGGCTCTGCTGAGCCAGCTTGCCTGTCTCGAACGACAGGGTCTTTTCGGTACCGGAAACGGCACCTGATACTCGGATGGCGTCAGCCATAGCGAGCTCCTTTCGACCTCACGCGCAAATGTCGCGTGGGTATTTGGAGCGGAGGCCGGTTCCCAGTCGGGAATGTCGATGCTGCAAACCTCGAACAATGAGGTGAACTCGGCACTCACGACTGACAACCGATCCAAGTGTTCCGCTCGGTGTATATGTCAGGTCGAGACTACCAGCAACCTGGGGATAACCGGCGGATGAGCGCGCCGGCAGAACTGGCGCGTGACTGACGAACGCTTAGCGGCGCAGGCCGTTGGCGGCGACGATGGCGCGGTAGCGCTCGACGTCGATGCCCTTCACGTAATCCAGCATGCGGCGGCGCTGACCGACCAGCTTCAGCAGCCCACGACGGCTGTGGTGGTCTTTCTTGTGGGTCTTGAAGTGACCGGTGAGGTGGTTGATGCGGCCGGTGAGCAACGCAATCTGCACCTCGGGCGAGCCGGTGTCGCCCTCGTGGAGCTTGTGCTTGTTGATGATGTCTTGATCTGCCATGAGATTGCCTTCCAGAAGGAGGTCGCCGTGGCGGGTGAGCCACTGGCATCGCATCAGAGGTTGAGCCCCAATGGACGCCACAATGCTAGCGGCGACTCCTGCAGATCAACCCCAACCGGCACGGTACGTGAAGGCACGACTTGGTCCGATCACATCCCTACACTCGGCGTGGATGAGTCGGATCGAGCTGCGGGACCTCACCAAGTCGTTCGCCGAACTGGCGATTGTAGATGCACTGTCGCTCCATATCAGTAGCGGCTCCTTCGTCAGTGTGATCGGGCCCTCTGGGTGCGGCAAGACCACGCTGCTCCGGGTGATCGCAGGCCTGGAACCGGCGACGGCTGGCGGCATCACTGTTGATGGCGACAGCCCTCGTGCTGCGCGCTCGCACAAGCGAGTCGCGATGGTGCCCCAGCAGCCCGGCCTCCTCCCCTGGCGCACCGTGTACGAGAACGCTCGCCTGCTGCTCGACGTCAATCGCGGAGCGAACCCGCCCGAGGCAACCGAGCCCACTCCCCTGCTCCACGAGGTTGGCCTCGGCGACTTCCTTGATGCGTACCCCCACGAGCTTTCCGGCGGAATGCAGCAGCGGGTTGCGCTCGTCCGTGCCCTCACTCTCGGCGCCCCCCTGCTGGTGATGGACGAGCCCTTCGCTGCGCTGGATGAGATCACGCGCTCCGAGATGCGCACGATTCTGAATCGTCTGGTCGAAGGTCGCGGGGTGACGGTGCTGTTTGTGACGCACAGCATTGCGGAGGCCGTGGCGCTCAGCGACCGGGTCTTGGTCAGCAGCCCGCGACCTACGGCCATCGTTGCCGACATTGATATCGACCTGCCACGCCCGCGTGCCACCGACGTGGAGGACGACCCGCGTTTCGTCGAGCTCTGCACAGCTGTTCGCCATGCGCTGCACCAAGGAATGCAGGCGTGAGCCGGCGCCTGCTCGCTCCGTTTGTCGGCATCGTTGGATTCCTTGCCCTGTGGGAAGCCGCGGTACGACTCGGCGACGTCCGGCCGTTCGTGCTGCGCGCGCCCTCTCGGATCGTTGAGTACCTCGCGGACCATTTCGGCGACTACGCCGGCGCTGCCTGGGTGACGGCACAGCACGCGCTCATCGGCTCACTCATCGGTCTGGTGGTGGCGCTCGTGATTGGCTCGGCGATGGCCGCGTCCGCATTCGCCGAGCAGGCAGCCCAGCCGGTCCTGACATTGCTTCAGGTCACCCCGTTCGTCGCCTACATCGCGTCGGTGGTGTTGTGGCTGGGCTCCGGCACGCGGCCGGCGGTGTTCATCGTGGCGTTGGTCTGTATGCCGGCCTTCGCCTTCGCCACCGTCGATGGCATGCGCAGCGCCGACCCCGCGGCTCGTGAACTGCTGGCTTCGGTCGACGCCTCTCGGTGGGAAGTGCTCTGGCGATTGCGGCTGCCCTCGGCCATTCCCTCGCTGTTCACGACCGCTCGCTACAACGTCGGGCTCGCGCTGATTGCCAGCTACCTCGTGGAGGGCGGCAACTTCGCCAACCAAGGTCTGGGCGCAATCGGCAAGCGCGCGGCAGCGCTCAATGAGGGCGACGCCCTCTGGGGTGCCATCTTCTCGATGGCGATCCTGGGCGCTATCGCCCTCCTGCTGCTCTCGCTCTCGCAGCGTCTGGTGATGGGCTGGCACGTCTCGCAACGAACTCGGCCGATCTGAACCGATACGGTGCAACCAATGGCCGATGAGACCTCCCCGGACACCGCACCACCACCGACACCGGACCTTGTTGGGTTGCGTACGCGAATCGACCAGCTCGATGCCGCCCTCATCGCGATCGTGGCCGAGCGTCTCGCTGTCTGCCGCGAGGTTGCTGCCGTCAAGCAGGGTTCTGATACGCCCGTCATCCAACCGACCCGCGTCCGAGACGTAGTGACGTCCCGCCGCCAACGTGCCATCGAGGCGGGTGTCGATGCTGACTTCGCCGAGCAGCTGTTCCGCGTGCTGCTCACCGAGACCCACCGCATTGAAGTCGCAGGGCACCGTCGCGACCCAGCCCCCGACAAGCAGGCCGCACTCGGCGAACGATCCGGCCTCGACACGGTGGCAACCAGGGTCGACCATGTCGTAGTCGTCGTGCCGGATCTTGCCGCCGCCGTTGCTTCGATGACGCAGCGGTTCGGTTTTCACGAGCTGACCTTGGCCGACCCGCGACCGGGCGTCGCGGCGCTCGCCGCCGGCGGTGTGACCTTCGTGCTCGTGGGGCCTGAAGCTTCGCCCGGCGCGGCCCGCTACCTCGCCCAGCGCGGGCCGGGCGTGCAGCACGTCTCCATCGAGGTACTGAATGCCGGATATGCCCGTGCCTGTCTGGGCGACGCGGGCGCCCCGCTCCTCACCGAGGTCACCGCCGACGCTGACGGCCACGAACAGTTCTTTGCCGCCGACGACCCCAACACGGGCGTACAACTTGGCTTCATCTCCCGCACCGGCCACCGGGTCGGTGTGGGTACCGCCAACATGCTGGCGCTGTTCGACACGCTCCCGTGAATGGCGCGCCACCAACTGCGGCGGCCCAACAATTCGTCACGCGAGCGAGTACCGTTTGAGAACCCTTCGCGAACAGCGGGTTGCTAGGCTCGCCTTTCATGCTTCGCCGGGCCGTCCTTGCCATTGTCGCCGTCTTCCTGACCGCCAGCTGTAGCGGCGACGACACCACCATCGGAAGCCCCGAGCCGAGCACCATCGCCAATATCGGCACCGACTCCGTGCCCGGCGATTCGGTGCCACCGGTGCTCGACGTCACCGCCGGCGAGGCCTTTCCCGCCGCCCGCTGCGAGGCCAACAAAGCCGCCGGCACCATCACGTATCTGTCCAGCTACGACTTCGCAGCCTCGGCCTCCATCGTCGACGTGCTGGTTGCTCAGTCGAAGGGCTACTACGCGGACCTGTGCCTCGACGTGGAGATCAAGCCAAGCTTCTCCACGGAGAACTACCCCCTGATCGCCGCCAACGACGCTCAGTTCTCTTCCGGGGGCTCGTTCAGCGAGATGGTCGATTTCGCCGGTGCCAACGACGCCGGTTTCGTCGCCCTTGCCGTCGAAGGTCGAACGGGTATTGACGCACTCATCACGAAGGATGGCGAGGTACCCACCCTCGCGGCGGTGAAGGGGAAGAAGATCGGTGTCAAGGGCGCCCTCACTCCTTCGGTGAAGGCAATGCTGGCCAAGCAGGGCTTGGTCGAAGGCACCGACTACGAGACCGTCAATCTCGAAGGGTTCGATCCGCTGGTCCACATCGAGATCCCCGACATCATTGGCTTCCCCGGCTTCAAGAGCAACGAACCCCAGCAACTTGAAGCCGCTGACATCCCGTTCAAGCTCTACGACCCCAGCGACTTCGGAATCCCGGGCAGCTTCGGCGTGCTGTACACCAACCTCACGTTCCTGGCCGAGCAGCCCGCCGCCGCGCAGGACTTCATGCGGGCCACGATGCGCGGCCTGGCCGATGCAATCGCCGATCCTGCTGCCGCCGCACTGGTTGCGGTTGATGCGCTGAACGCCAGCGGCAACGCACTGTTCCTTTCGCCCGAAGGTGAGATTGCCCGCTGGCGTGTGGAGTCCAAGCTTGTTGCCGAGAGCGCCTCCGCGGAAACCCCGCTGGGCCTGCCGCTCGTCGACCAACTCACCGAGGAAGTCACCGCCTACGCCGAAATCGGGCTGTTCGAGGGTGTGCCACCGGTGATTGAAACGATGGTCGATGCGTCGGTCCTGGAAGGCATCTACGACGACGCCGGCACCGTCATCTGGCCGGCAGGCAACTAGGCATCTGGCCGGCGGAGTGACTACGCCAACACGGTGCGAGCGTGATCGATGTCGTTCTTCAGCTGACTGACCAGCGCATCGATGCCATCGAACTTGCGCTCGCTGCGCAGAAAGTTGGTGAACTCGACGCGGGCAGCTTCCGTGTAGAGGTCGCCAGCGAAATCGAGCAGGTGCGCTTCGAGCAATGAGTGGTCGGCATGCTCGTAGAAGGTTGGCCGCCGCCCAAGGTTGATCGCACACGCATGGCGGCTGCCATCGGGACGTTGATACCACCCGGCATAGACGCCGTCCGCGGGCACACAGATGGCGATCGGCACTTCCACGTTCGCTGTCGGGAAGCCCAGCAGGCGACCACGCTGGTCGCCCTGCACGACGATGCCGCGAGCCTCAAACGGACGGCCCAGCATGGTTGCGGCCAGTTCGACCTGGCCGCCAGCCATCGCCCGACGAATCGCGGTCGAGCTGATTGGTTCATCGGGCCCATCGGAGCGCGCCACCAACGACAGTGGCAGCACCTCAAAGTCGCGGGCTGCGCCGAGCTCGCGCAGGGTAGCGACGTTGCCTTCGCGACCGTGACCGAAGTGGAAGTCCTCCCCTACCACTACCACTGAGGCCGCAACACAATCGACCAGCACCCGCTGCGCAAAGCTCATGGGGGCTTCCAACGATTGCGCCTCGTCGAACGTGACCACCAGTGTTGCGTCGATTCCGGTCGCAGCCAGCAGTTCCAGCTTCTGGTCGAGGTCGGTGAGTAACTGCGGCGCCGACTCGGGACGCACCACGGAGGCCGGGTGTCGGTCGAACGTCAATACTGCGCTGCGCGCACCGGTAGCTTCCGCGATGCGCCGGACCTCTGCAATCACCGCCTGATGACCGCGATGGACGCCGTCGTAGGCACCGATGGTGATGACGGTGCGCTCGCCGGGCCACGGTGAGGCGGAGAGATCGGTAACGACTCGCACGCCGCCAACGCTAGCGGGGCGTACTCGGGCGAGAACGACTCTGCGAGAACGACTCTGCGAGAACGACTATGCGAGAACGACAGAGGGCTTTGCCTCGACGGCGTCGCGTTCCTCGTACATCGCGAGCAGCTCGCCGTCGGGCCCGAGCACCGCCCATGGGCCGGCGCCTTCGAAACCCGCTCGCGCCCGGTCCAGAAGCCGACCGTTACCGACCAGCACCGCTGCCTCTGCGCTGATGGTCACTTGCGGGTAATCGCGCATCGCTTGCGGCAACGAGAGCAATTCCACCTCGTCGGGCGGCGCGGCTTCGGTGGCGGTGAAGCTGCCGACCGCCGTTCGCCGCAGGTTGCGTAAGTGCGCACCGCCGCCGCAAAGACGACCCAAGTCATCCGCCAATGTGCGGATGTAGGTGCCCTTCGAGCACTGCACCTCAACGGCATACACCAGTGGATCGTGGGTTGCGGCGACATCGAAGCGGCTGACAGTGACCGGGCGAGCCTGGCGCTCGATTTCGATACCTTCGCGCGCCAGCTCGTGCAGGCGCTTGCCGTCAATTTTCACAGCACTCACCATCGGCGGCACCTGCATGATGTGGCCGGTGAGATGGTCCGTGACCATGGCCTGCACCAACGCCGGCGTGAGCGCGCTCATGTCAAACGTTCCCACCACCTTGCCGGCCGAGTCGAGTGTGTCGGTGCTGGTGCCAAAGACGACCTCACCGGTGTAGGTCTTGCCCAGATCGGTCAGGAAACGCAAGAGGCGCGTGGACTTACCAACGCCTACTAGCAGCACTCCTGTCGCATCGGGGTCGAGGGTGCCGGCGTGGCCCACTTGGCGCTCACCGAAGCGGCGGCGCAGCATGCCGACCACATCGTGGCTGGTGACCCCAGCAGGTTTATCGACGACGGCCAACCCGTGCGTGTTGGCCGGCTTGCGACGCGCCATCAGGCTTCGGGTTCGGCGTCTACTTCTGGCTCAACATCGGGCGGCGGCGGCCGCTCGGGCAGCGTGGCCTTGTCGTGCAGGATGCGTTCAATGCGCTCGACAGCACGAATGGAATCGTCTGCCTTGAACGAGAGAATCGGTGTCTTTTTCGACCGCAATTGGCGCGCCACCGAGCCCTGGATGCGGACCCGATGGTCGGACAGAGCCTCGAGAA
Source organism: Ilumatobacteraceae bacterium (assembly GCA_043740085.1). Lineage (GTDB taxonomy): Bacteria > Actinomycetota > Acidimicrobiia > Acidimicrobiales > Ilumatobacteraceae > UBA668. The sequence continues at coordinate 2,987 of JAYUCY010000118.1, read as the reverse complement.
TGTCGGCATCGCCTTCTTCGCCCATCAGCGAGTCAAAGAACACTATTGCCCTATTCATCTCTGGGTCGACATCGATCGCGGTGATGGTGACCAGCGACAGACGCTCGTCGTCGATACGCGTCAACTCGTCGGCAATCACCTCTTGCAGCGAGGTGCTCAGCCGCGCGGAACGCGGGTAGCGGTGGGTGGTGGGGGCCGAAGGTCGGCGGGGCTTGCTCACGTCTCCACCCTACCGACCATGCCACGAGGGACCGGCCGCAATTGGCAGGTGCATCACCCGAAGTTGGGTGTCGCCCGATTCGAACGCTTCAGTTCGGCCATGCCGCTGGCCGTGGCGATGGTCTCAACTGCGTCCCACAACTTGGTGGCTTCCTCGCCCCGAGGAATTGTCGAGATCACCGGCCCAAAGAAGCTTGCTTCGTTGTCGGCACCGGGGCGGAAGGTGATGATGGGCGTGCCCAGGTTGCGGCCCGTACGAGCAATCGCCAACTCGGTCTCTTGCGCGATGTACGCGTCGTGCGACTCGTCGAGTGCGTGCGCGGCGTACTCGGTGGGTAGCCCAGTGGCGGCCAACAGGCCGGCCATGAACGCGACCGGGTCGAGGCCGATCTCGTCGCGGCGCTGCTCGAGGTGAAATGCGTTGCCCAACGCCGTGTACAGCACGCCAACCTCGGCGTTGCTGCGTTGGAGCCGCACCTCGTCGCACACTCGGTGCGCGTAGAGACCAGCCATATGCGCCGCCCGATACTCGGGGGTATACCACGACTCAGTTCGGTCCTGGTTGATCATCTTCAGCGAAATGAAACGCCAGTTGACGTCGTAGCTGCGCTGCTGCTGCACCTCGGCGACCCAGCGAGACGTGATCCACGCCCAGGGACATACCGGATCGAAGAAGAACTCAAGGTCGGCCATTGCGTGACGCTACCGACTGTTGTTCTCGGTTCAAGCACGGATCGTTAGACCCGAGCGATTTCGCGTTCTTCGAACGTTTCGATGAGGTCGCCAGGCTTGAGATCCTGAAAGTCGCTGAGGCCGATACCGCATTCGAAGCCCTCGCGGACCTCGCGTGCATCGTCCTTGAAGCGCTTGAGCGACGTGATGGCGCCCTTCCAGATAATCGTGCCGTCGCGCAAGAAGCGCACCTTCGAGCCACGGGTGATGGCCCCGCTGCGCACCATGCAACCGGCGATACCGCCGATGCGAGGTACCCGGAAGACTTCGCGGACCTCGGCTTCGCCGGTGACCACTTCCTCGTACTCGGGGGCGAGCATGCCGACCATGGCCCGCTCGATGTCTTCGAGCAGTTTGTAGATGATTTCATAGGTACGAATCTCTACCCCTTCAGAGGCAGCCATGTCGCGGGCCTTGCGGTCAGGACGCACGTTGAAACCGATGAGCGTGGCATTGGTGGTTGCCGCCAGGCTGATGTCGTTCTCCGAGATGGCACCGACGGCGCGGTGCACAAACGCCAACTTCACTTCCTCGCGCTCCAAGCGGCGCAACGATTCGGTGACTGCTTCCAACGAGCCCTGCACATCGGCCTTCAACACGATGTTGAGGGTGGCTACTTCGCCGGCCTGGATGGAGTTGAAGATGTCTTCCAGCTTCACACCGGTGCTGAGGCGGGCGTCGCCGCGCTGTGCCTTGAGGCGGTAGCGCTGTTCGCGGGCTTCACCGACGGTGCGCGCCGTCTTCTCTGTCAGCGCCGAGCGGAACTCGTCACCGGCGTTGGGCACGCTCTGCAGGCCAAGCACCTGCACCGGGGTGCTGGGGCCAGCGGTTTTCACCTGCTCGCCCTTGTCGTTGATCATGGCGCGAACGCGACCCCATGCTGCACCGGCAACGATTGGGTCGCCGACCTTCAGCTCGCCCTTGTCGACCAGGACAGTGGCAACGGGGCCACGACCAACGTCGAGCTTGGCTTCCAGCACGACGCCCTTGGCGCGACCGGTGGGGTTGGCGGTGAGTTCTTCGACTTCTGCCACCGCGGCGAGCTGCTCGAGCAGGTCGTCGATGCCGAGGTTCTGCTGCGCCGACATCTCGACGACGATGGTGTCGCCACCCCAGCTCTCCGCAATCAGGCCGTGCTCGGACAGTTCCGACAAGACGCGCTGTACGTCGGCGTTCTCCTTGTCGATCTTGTTGAGGGCCACCACGATCGGGACCTCAGCGGCCCGAGCATGGTTGATGGCTTCGATGGTCTGGGGCATGACGCCGTCGTCAGCTGCCACCATCAATACAACGATGTCGGTGACCTGCGCACCACGGGCGCGCATCTTGGTGAACGCGGCGTGGCCAGGGGTATCGAGGAAGGTGATCTCGCGACCATCGACATTGACCTTGTAGGCACCGATGTGTTGAGTGATGCCACCGGCTTCGCCGGCAACAACGTTTGCGTTGCGGATCTTGTCGAGCAGTGTCGTCTTGCCGTGGTCAACGTGACCCATGACGGTGATAACCGGCGCACGCGGCACCTGCAACGACTCGTCATCGTCGTCGCTGTCATCAAACAACGCCTGCAGCTCAAGCTCTTCTTGCTGGCCGGGCTCGACCAGCAGCAGATCGGCGTTGACTTCCAGCGCGAACAGTTCCATCTGTTCATCGGTCAGCGTCATGGTGGCTGTCACCATTTCGCCGTTTTGCAGCAGGAAGCGGATGACGTCGGCGGCCGTGCGGTTCAGCTTGGGAGCGAACTCCTGGGCCGACACGCCGCGCTCCACGATGATCGTGCCCTCGGGCACGGGTGCATTCGTGGCGGTGTAGCTGCTGTTGTAGTTCGGCTGCATCTCATCGAAGTCACGACGACGACGAGCACGGCTCTTCTTGCGCGGGGCACGGCGCTGGCCGTTGGGGCGAGGACCGCCACCACCACCGGGACGGGCACCCGGGCCGCCGGGGCCGCCGCCGGGGCCGCCGCCAGGGCCACCAGGGCCGCCGCCGGGACGGGGTGCGCCGAAGCCACCGGGACGCGGGCCGCCAGGCCCACC
>JAYUCY010000117.1:0-39879 GCA_043740085.1 Ilumatobacteraceae bacterium | reverse complement strand
GCTACCCGTGACGGCAGCACATGATCCTGCGCAGACCACGTTGCGCTAACGCCACGTGGCGTTGAGCGCGACTGGTTTGCGAAAGATGACGCCGGTGGTCTCGACGGGGCCGACTAGCTCGATGCCGGGGAGAAGATCCAGAACGGCGTTGAGCGCAGCGCGAGTTTCGAGCCGGGCCAACTGAGCGCCGATGCAGGCGTGCGGGCCCTGCGCGAACGTGACGTGGCCGCGGTTGTTGGCGCGGCGAAGATCGAAGCGGTCTGGGTCGGGGAAGTGCTGCGGATCGCGGTTGGCCGCAGCCAGCGACACGATGACCAGGTCGCGCTCGCGGATCGACGCACCCTCCAGCTCCACATCGGCCGTTGCGTACCGATCAACCCGTGCGGCCGCTGGCTCGAGCCGCAACGACTCCTCGACTGCTGCCTCCACCAGCGAACGGTCCGCGCTCACTGCGGCCCACTGTTCCGGGTGGGCCAGCAGGTGGTGTAGCAGGTTGCTGGTCATCCCTTCGCTGGTCTCGATGCCGCCGAAAAGGAAGACGGCCGCGTTGGCGACCAACTCGTCGTCGGTCAACGCGGTGGCGACTTCGGCGAGCAGTGACGAAGGGTTATCAGCGGCCGAACGCAACGCGCCCGCAAGCGACTCGAACGCGGCGACACCAGTTGAGCTGACGGACTCGCCGCGCGATACACCGTCCACCGCGGCCACGATCAGGTCGTACCAACCCAACAGGTCGACCACCGGGACGTTGCCCAATCCGAGTGCGCCAGCGGCAACCGCGACGGCCAGCGGGCCGGCGAGCTGCCGGCGAAACTCGGCCTGTCCCGCGGGCCGCAGTTCGGCGACCAATCGTCGAGCGGTGGCGTCGATCGCAGCACCGTCGCGCGTCGTCACCACCGCCGGCAGGAAAGCAGCGGCGAATGGGTCGCGATGACGCCGATGTTCCGCGCCATCCAGCGAGAGCATGCTCGGGCCGACCACCTGAGCAGTGCTGAATCGCGGATCGTCAACGGTGAACCTGACGGCGTCACGCATCACCGTGACGGCCGTGTCGCGGGAAAGCACCACCCACCCGTCCAGCGCCGCGACCCACACGACCGGCCCTGAGGCGCGCACCCGGTGCATCACCTCATGGTGGTGCAGATCGATCGCCGCAAGGTCTGGAACAGCATCGGCCACCCGCGAAGCGTAAACGGTGGGCAGTGTCATCGCAGCTGATCGACGATGAGCCTCACCGTGATGCTAGGGAAGGAATTCCTTCGCCGACACGGCTTCCAGGCCCTCGATGGTCACGACCTTGCCGCCTGCGACGTACTCCGAGACTGGGAAGGTGAACGCGCAGATCGTCGGGTACTTGGGGGCGGCTCCGCACTCGATTTCCGAGCCGCCGGGCCACTGTGTGAGGCCGGTTGCCGAACCGAGGTACGAGTACAGCGACGACCCGGTGACTGCGTCGCCGTGCGTCTCCATCATGTTGGAGAACTTCGCCAGCGACATGATCATGATCAGGCCAAGGGCACCGAGGCCCAGCGCAGTCGAGTCGACCTCCGCGGGCGCGACGCCGAGCGCCGGCGCCAGGATCTCTTGCAAGATCGCCAGTTCGGGCGTGTCCCTCTGGGTCTGCACTCCCACGAACGACCATCCAACGGCGTCGTCGCCGACTTCGTCGAGGACGGACTTTCCTGCGCAAATGGCAGTGGTCATCACTGGAATGGTGATGCCCATCGCGGCCCGACCGCGAATGGTGCCAATGCAGCCGTCATTTGAATAGAGCGAGAACAACAGGTCCGGGTTGTCCTTGGCGGCTTCCCGCATCAGGCCCTGGTAGCCGGCGTCGGTCTCGTTGTCGCCGCCCTTGACGGTGGTATGGGCGATGCCTGCAAGGTCCAGAGCAGCGGTGAGCGAGGCTTCCGTGCCGTTGGCCCCAGGGTTGTCACTGCTGACGATTGCCACGGTCTTGGCGCCGAAGTGGTCCTTGGCGACGGCCGCCATAGCACCGGTGGTGGTGGCGTTGCCACCCGTCAGGAACAAGGCATTGGCCGTGTAGTCACCGGGCAGAATCGGTAGCACGCCGATCACCGGAATGTTCGCAGCCGTGTACGTGGCGTAGTCGGGAAAGAGGTCGAGGCCGATGAGCACGAGCTCGACGTTCTTGCCCGCCATCTCCTGAGCACAGGCTTGTGACGACTCCGGCGAGGCCTTTGTGGCGCACGTCTCCAGCTTGATCGGTCGCCCGCCCATGCCACCGTGTTGGTTCAGGTAGTCAACGGCTGCCTCGATGTCGATTCGCATCTCAGGAAAGTCCAGGCCTGGCGTGCCCTCACTATTCACCAGCCCGATCACCATTTCTTTACCGGTGGGCGGCGCAAGACTTGGGAAGGCAGAGGATGGATCAAGCGGGGTCGTATCTGCCGTGGAGGTGTCGGGAGCGGCCGTGTCGGTGACGGCCGTGTCGGCCGGCGGCGTCGTGTCGGCGGCCACCGTGGTGTCTGTGCCCGACGACGTTGATGTCGCAGAGTCGTTGCTGCAGGCGGCGGCCACGAGCGAGATCGTCACGAGACTGGCAACGAGCCACGGGCGTGAGCCGACGCGACGCGACGTGCGGGTCGGTGATGTGTGCATGGTCTCCCTATTTCCGAGACATCGGCTGAGCCGAGGTCGTGCGATTCGGTGTGCGAACTACCCCAAAATTGAGTGCCGCTTCCCCAAGCGCTGCACTCTGTCTGGACCGTAACACGGGCAGCAGAAGAAATCTACCCTCAGTAAGTTTATGGTCGCCACGGCACCCGAGTGCTCTCACGACCACGCGATGTCAGTCGGCCACTGACGCGGCAACCCAGTTGCCGTGGAACCCAAACGGCACCCGTGGAAGGTGCACTGTCGCCACGGGTTCGGCGCTCATCGAGGCAGCATCGAAGATCATGAAATCGCTCTCGTTGCTGGTCGCGTCGTAGACGTACGTCATCAGATAGCCGTCGTCCTCGGTGGTGCCGTGCGCCGACGGAACGAACACCGTCTCGCCGGGCAACCTGCCCATTCCCACGTCGATCTGCGACCGCGTGCCTGTCTCACGGTCGTACTTGAGAATGGCTCCGGCCGCCGAGAGCGGTTCCTCGAAGGCTGTCTCGGTGGCGTTGGCCATCATGTAGCCATAGCGATGCTTGAGCCCTACGACGGAGTCGGCGACACGCGGAAACTCGGCGGGCAGATCGTCGATCTGCTCTTCGTGGACCTTCCCGGTGGACGTGTCGATCGTCCAGCGGTACAACGACGGTGCGGGAAAGTCCATCGGGCTATCGCGCCAGATGTGGTGGAGGCGTGCCACGTCGATGACGATGGTGTTGCCCTCCTCGTAGGCGTTCATCGGGTGAAACACGTAGCACGGGTCGATGTCGTACCACGTGACGTCGGCGTCGGTTCCGTTGCGCGGCATCACGCCCAGGCGTGACGGGTACGAGTCGCTCCAGTGGATTGGCATCTCACCGCGAAGAGCCATGTCGAGGTCGAAGACGGCCGGAAGATCCATGAAGATGATGTAGTTCCGAGTCACGTTGAAGTCGTGCATCATCGTGGGCCCACCGACCGTGATGTTCTCCACCTGTGCGAGTTCGCCGGTGGCCGACACTCGAAGGTACGACAGGTACGGCGCGAACAGCGAGTACCCGAACGCGAGCAGCTCACCGGTGACCGGGCAGACCTTCGGGTGCGCGGTAAATGAACCCTTCAACTCGCCGCCGAAGTCGAGCGGACCGACGGTCTCCAGCCCACCGTCGAGGACATAGGGAAAGTGCCCTTCCTCGAGCGCCAGCAGTCGGCCAGCGTGACCGATGATGTTGGTGTTGGCCTTCGATGCGGCCATGTCGGTAAGGCTGGAATCGAGATCGATGGCCTCTTGACTGGGATTGGCGATGAACGGTGTCGCGACGTAGCGATTGCGGTACCACTCGGCCTTCCCATCACGCAGGCGAATGCCGTGGATCATGCCGTCGCCAAGGAATGGGTGGTCGGCGTAGCCAGTCAGGGGATTGGCCCCGTTGCGGACGTATCGCCCATCCAGCTCCGCCGGAATCGTGCCGGTGACGCGTAGATCGGTGACGGTGCGTTCCTCTGAGAGGGGTGCCCAGTTACCGCGAAGGAACAGAGGCAGGTCTTCGGTCGTCGACATGATCGGTCTTCTTTCTGGTGGTCCCAGTGAGTGGTGTGCAGGTTGAGTGGGTCGAACGTCGTACGTTCAGCGCAGAATGCTGTCGGGCACCCAGCTGCCGTGGGCGCCGTACGGCACCCGACGGGGCAGATGGATGGTTGCCACCGGAGGCGCCGAGAAGTTCTGTGCGTCGATGATGAGCAGGCGCGATTCGCCCGAGTTGGTGTCGTGCGCAAGGCTGATGACCCAACCCTCGTCCTCACCGGCGTCGTGCGTGGCCGGCGCAAAGACTGGTTCGGCACCGCGCACGCCAGCACCGAGTTGGTGCTCCTTGCAGGTGCCGTCGCGCAGGTCGTACTTCCAGAACGCCGAGCCGTAGACCGGCTCCTCGCTGTTGCCTTCGCCGCCCATTGCCATCACGTAGCCGTAACGGGCGTCGAGGCCAATCATCCGATCATCGACGCGGCCGAAGTCGCCGGGGCGGTCGTCGATCATCTGCTCGGTGACCGTTCCCTTGACCAGGTCGATGGTCCAACTCCACAGCCGTCCGACTTCCGCGTAGTCGTCGTTGCTGTTGCCAAACGCCTCGGGCTGACGTGACACGTGCATGACGATGGTGTCGCCGCTCTCGTGTGAGTTGACCCCGTGGAACACGAAGCACGGCTCGATCTCGAACCAGCGAACGTCGCCATGAGTGCCGTTGCGGGGCATCACGCCCAGCCGGGCGCCGGCGTCGCGATTGAACTTGAACGGCAGGCCGCTGGCCAGTGCGCCAAGATCGAAGCAGACGGGGAGATCCATGAAGATGACGTAGTTCTGCGTGACTTGGAAGTCATGCATCATCACCATGGTCGGGATCTCGATCCCTTCCAGTTGCTGCAACGTGCCGTCGGCGCCGACGCGGATGTAGTGAAGGTACGGCGTACCCATGTTGAGGTAGCTGAATGCCAGCAGCTCGCCCGTGATCGGGCACACCTTTGGGTGAGCCGTCATCGAGCAGGTCAGCGCTCCGTCGTAGTTCTGCACCCCCAGCGTGTTGAGTTCGCGATCGATGCGCCACGGCCAGTGGCCCTCCTCCAAGCACAGAAGTTCACCGTTGTGCGGCATTACGTGAGTGTTGCCAGTACCTCGGCTGAGGTCGCCCATCCCGGCCATTGGGTCGGCCTGTGGGTCGGAGATGTTGGGGGTCTGCACGAAGCGGTTCCGATACCACTCGGCCCTGCCGTCAGCGATGCGGATCCCGTGGATCATCCCGTCGCCGAAGAACCAGTGGTCCGCATAGCCCGACGCCGGGTTGGGGCCGGTGCGCAGGTACGTGCCCAGCAACTCGGGTGGAATGGTGCCCTCGACGCGGAGGTTCATCTCGGTGAGCTCGTCGAGCACTGGTGCCCAGTTGTCGCGAAGGTGCCACTTTGGTGGATGTTCGGTGGTGGTCATGATGGTGCTCCTGCGTGAGTGCGGATCGAGGAAGTGGTTGGTTCTGTGAACGGAAGTCGGAGTTACTTGACTGCTTCGGGTGACCGAGCCCACATCAGGTTCGCATCGAAGCTCAACGTGTAGTCCGGAATGAACTCGATGACCACGCGATGCGGTGAGTCGAGGAAGGTCTGGAAGGCCTTGGCTGCGTCCGCGTTGTCGGACCTGAGCGAATTCGAGAACTCGGGGTAGAACCAGTCCTTCGTCGCGCGATCGTCGTGCACGACGCAGGTGCCCTTGTACGTGACGGTCTTACCGCCGCCCATGCTGGAGCCGCTGCTGTTGATGCAGAGCGACGCTCGTGGGAAACGCCTGATGGCCGAAATGCGGGCGCGCCGTTCGGCGGCAGTGAGCCAGAACCGGCCATCCTTGGGCAGGTACGACATCACGACTCCGAAGGCCTCGCCAGCGGTGTTGGTCCACATGAAGACGCATTCCCGCTGCGTCTGCACCAGCTCACGCTCCAGCTCGTCGGACAGAGCGCATTGCGTCAAGTCTTCGTAGTCGTCGGCCATTTCTGGAAAGTAACACGACCCGTGACGAAAAGCTACTGGCGGTAAATTATGTCGCGGAGAATCCCGACCAGAGCAGTTCGGCAAGGTGGTCGGCAAGTTGGTCGGCCGTGCGGTCCGCTTCCGTGAGCCACCACAAGGAGACCAGTTGCAGCATTCCGATGACGGCGTACGCCCAGGGCAGGGCGACCGCTGGGTCGAGCCCCTGCCTGGTTCGCAGCCGTGCCAACTCCTCGGCCAGGGGGTGGGTGGACCGCTCGGCGAGGTAGAGCGTTCGCAGTGGTGACTCGTCGGATGTCCCGCCAGTGACGTAGAGGAACAGCTCGCGATGTGCTGCGACAGTGACCAGGTTCGACTGGATGAGCGACGCGAGCATTGCTTGGCCGAAGGGCCGCGCTCCGACCGCAACACCGGCCGCCGCGACCAGGCGGTCGGCCAAGCGCTCGGCCAGCGCGTTGGCGACGTCGGTCCTGCCGCCGACGCGTGCGTAGACGATTGGCTTCGTGACGCCAGCCTCGAGCGCGATTGCTTCGAGCGACACACCTGAACCGTCGCGGCGAATCACTCGCTCGGCTGCATCGAGGACTACTTCTCGGTCGACCACGTGGCGCCCACCGGTGGGGCGGCCGGGGCGGCGACCCACGCGGATGCTCATGTCGCCAGTCTGCCCGATCGCACACGCGAAACGGCCCCGGGGCGAACCCCGAGGCCGTCTCATTCAGTAACGAGCTATATCTAGCTTGGGCACGGTGCCAGGGGATCTGTGTGTTGGCCGACTTCGATGTGCTGGTTCCCCATGCTGAGGCGTCGCAGCGGTGGAAGCGAGATGAGTTGGCAGCCCTTGATCGGGCGCTCAACGGCTAGTCAGGCGGGCAGGGCGACGATGGTGACGGTGCCAGCGTTGCCGTCGATGGTGATGGTGGCACCGTCGGGAATCAGTTCGGTGGCATCGGCGACAGACGCGACGCACGGAACGCCGAGTTCTCGCGACACGATCATGGCGTGACTGCCCATCGCGCCGACGTTGACGACAACACCCGCCGCAGCAACGAAGAGCGGGACCCACGACGGATCTGTCTGTGGCGCGACAAGGATGTCGCCTGGTTCGAGCCCTTCGGGGTCGGCGGCGTCGAGAATTACTCGTGCCCGCCCGGTGGCCACACCACCCGAGCCGGCTGAGCCGGTGAGTACTGCTCCGACCTCGGCGGCCGCCACCGACTTCCCGCCGCGGCGGGTCATATCTGACAACGCGGGAACCGAGCCGTTGACGATGAACACCGGTTCGTAGTCGAACAACGTCTGAAACTGCTGCCACCGGGCGTCGATCGCAGCGGTCATCGTCTCGGGATGGTGGCGTAGTCGGTCGAGTTCGGCATCGGTGACCATGAACACCTGCTCGATCTGATCGATGACACCGCGCTCGACCAGACGCCGACCGAACTCGCGCAATGCGACACGCATCTCGTTGATGATGATGACCACGTTGGTCTTTGCTCGCTCGCGGCCGCTGAGGAACAGTTGAGCCGAACCCATTGCTGCCTCGAACAGGCCTGCGGTCTCTGGCTCAGCGGCGATCTTCTCGCGAATGTCGGCTGCAATTCGGTCGCGCTCGGCTACTGACGCTGCGTTGCGATTGAAGGGCGCCTGCGCTTCGTCGGAGCGGCGCATGAGATCGATGGCGACAAGCGCGATTCGTGGCTTGACTTCCCATGAGACGGCGAGTAGGTCGTATTCGTTCTGGGCGCGGGCGCCGAATTCGAAGAGGAACTTGTCGAACTGCTCGAGGAACTCGCGTGCCTGCGCTGTGTCGGAAGCGCGGAGCCGATCAAGGACCTCGTCTGGGCCACCCTCGAACGCAGACGCGACGACGGGCGACGCCGCGGCCAACCGACCGAGCACCCACATTGCGTGCGACGGTGCGGCAGAGTCCACCTCGATACCCGCCAGCAACCTGATGGACAGACTCTTGTCGCCGAGGCCTTCACAGATGGCATCGAGTGCGCCCGGGCCAAGCGACGCCAGCGACGAAACCCGCATTGCGTTCTCGAACGTCTGCTGGATCAGCGGAACCATCGAGCGCGCCCGCGCAAGCAGGGCTGCGTCGGTGAGTGACTGCAGATCCGGGCGCTGCTCGCGTTGTGTGCGAGCGAGCGCTCGGTCGGAATCCAACTCGGGCAACGAGGTGGCTGACATCGCCCACCCCATCGACTCGCCGAGTCGTGCTTCGTGCACCGCGGACTGGTGCCACGGTTGCTCTTCGTAGGGCGGTACGTCGTCGCGGTCGTCGAAAAAAGCCTTGTCGATCATCTCGGGTGATGCACCAGGCATACGTGCCCCGAGGATGCGAGTGAGGGTGAGCGGGTTGTAGACGTAGCCGCCGAACATCTTGAACAGGTCGGGGGAGTCACAATTCTCGAACTCGTCGTAGCTCAGCGCACCGAGAGCGATGTATGCGTTGCGCAAGCCGATCGACATCGATTTTTGAAGCACCAGGTCCTTCCCGAGTGGGCTGAACGGGGCGGGGAAAACGTCGGCTGCGTTCCCGCGCGTCCAGGCCGGGAAGCGTTCACCGAGCGACGAATCGCCCATCCACTCGTTGTTGTTGTGTGTCGTGCCCATGATCGGCGCAGATCCCTTCCGGCGGATGCGTGTGATGTGTGATGAAATCTAACGTTCGCGGTAGTCGTTGAACGCGCTGTCGCGTGCGCTGAGCGCCTGTGCGACGCCCACCTCGGCGAACGACTTGAGGTACTCGATGGAGGGTGCCTGGTGGAAGCCGAGCGCCTGGATGTCAGCTGTCGCTCGGATGCCGGCGCGAATGCCCATTGCCTCCATCGCGCGGTGCGCTGAGCGCTTGTTGAGCGCCAGCAATTCCACCGGGATCTTGGCGATTCGCTCGGCGACGGCAAGCACGGCCGCGTCGAGCTCTTCGGCAGGATGTGCTCGGTTGGCCATACCCGCAACCACCGCTTCGGTGCCGCTCATCGCGTCGCCGGTGAGCAGCGCCTCCATGCCGCGTCGCAACCCCATCAGCCAGGTCTGCCATTGCATGTCGGGTGGCGACATCAGCCGCACCGGTGGGTAACCGATTTGCGCATCATCGGCGACGTAGACCAGGTCGCAGGCTGCGGCCAGTTCGGTGCCACCGGCCAGGCACCAGCCGTGCACTTGGCCGATGATGGGCGTCGACATGTCCCACATCTCGAACCAGTTGTTCACTACGTGACGGCTCCACCAACCATCGGCATGAGCGATTGCACGCTCGACGTCGTTGTTTGGCGAGCCGAGGTCGTAACCGGCTGAGAAACATGGGCCAGCGCCGCGGATCACGATCACCGAGATACTGCGATCGCGGTCCGCCCTGCGAAGCTCGTCGAAGAGCGCACCACGCAACGCATCGTTGAGCGCATTGCGTTTGGCTGGTCGATTCATCGTGAGACGACGCACATGGGGGAGAGGCTCGTCGACGAGGAGAACGGCGTCGGTTGCGTCGTCGGGCATCCGCAGATCATGCCATGTCCCGGACAGGTGTTTATTACGCACCGTTCAGTAATGTTGGTCCGACCCGAGGAAGGCTGGTGGCCTACATGCGTGACGAACACATCCGCGTGGCGGTGGTGACCAAAGGTCACCCCTTCGACGCGCCTGCGTTCTTCGCAGTGTTCGATTCCATCGAGGGCATCAGATGGACGCATGTCGAGCACCCCGCCGCACTCGCGCTGGTCGAGCCGGCACGTGCTCGCAAGTTCGACGTCTTTGTGATGTACGACATGCCAGGTATCAACTTCACCAGCGGCGAGCCGCCTGTCGAGTTTGTGCGCCCGCCGGCTGGGTACATCGAGGCTTTCCGGGCGCTGCTCGCTGACGGCAAAGGCATGGTGTTTCTGCATCACGCCATCGCTGGGTGGCCGGCCTGGGAGGAGTACGCGCAGATCATCGGCGGCCGCTTCCACTATCAGCCGGCCACGCTTGCGGGTATCGACTACCCGGACTCGGGCTACCGACACGACGTGACCCACACGATTGAAGTGATCGACCCAAGCCATCCGATCTGTGCGGGTATCGCGCCCAGTTTTTCGATGACCGACGAGGTCTACCTGTACCCGGTACTGGACGACGTGCAGCCATTGATGCGCAGTACATACGAATTCGTCGACACCAACTTCTACTCCGCTGATCGAGCTATTCGTGGTAGCCGCAACGACCGAGCCGGCTGGCACCATCCCAGGGGCAGCAACCTGGTCGCGTGGACAAAGACTGTCGGTGCGTCACCGCTGGCGTACGTGCAATTCGGTGACGGGCCGGGCACGTACGTCGACGCCAACTACCGACGCATTCTCGCCAACGCCATCCACTGGGCGGCCAACGAGCGAGAGAGCTAACGAACTACTGCCACGAATGGGTGCAACGCCAACCGAGCTACCTGCCCGGCGAGAAGATACAGCCGCCTCAAATGTGCCGTACTGCGCTCCGCGAGCACGACGAATTCCTCAAGTCGCGCGGCGCGGTCGCCGAAGCAGTGGGACCGCCGCTGGCGTACCTCGTGGGCAACGACTCAGCCGTTGCATCATTCGTCGTACAGGCGGTGCTTCTCGTTGAGGTCGGTGAGGTGCTCCATGTCCTCGACCGAGCGGGCAAGTTGAGCGTGATCGACGAGCGCACGTCCGTAGGTCGGTAGACCGTCGACCGCCGACCATAGGTCGGGCTCCCACATGTGCGACCGGATCATCGACTTGCCACAGTGGAACATCGCTTCGTGCACGCGCACCACCAGCGCAAGCGAAGGCACCTTGCCGCCGACCGCCATCGACTCCAGCAGCGAACGATCCTTGACCACCAACGCGGTTCCCGACACACGGACAACCTCTCGACGTTTCGGCACCACGAACATGAGACCGACGTGAGGGTTCTCCAGCACGTTGAGGAACGTGTCACCCCGGTGGTTCCCCGGGCGGTCGGGAACGGCAAGGGTCTTCGGGTCGAGCACGCGAACGAACCCCGGCGGATCCCCCTTGGGCGAGACATCTATCGCGCCAGCCGCAGAGGCGGTCGAAATCACCACGAACGGGCTGCGCTCGATCCAGGCCCGGCAATGATCATCGATGTGATCGATCACCTTCTTGACCTGCGATTCCATAGGCTCCCCGAGTATCGTGAGGACCTCGTCCGCCGTCGTGACGACCTGTTCAGGTTGGTACCCCGGTTCGTCGCCCATACGACATCCTGGCACAAGCGGCCCATAGCGACGACCACAGAATTCACCGCAACCCGCTCAGGATCCGGCAATCTCGGACGCGACGGGCGGGGCCCGCGCCGGCCTTCGGCTGCTTGACAACTGGCTTACATCGTTCGATACTACAAATGATGTTAGTCAAACCTGTCAGAGATCGTCGGGCCGAACGTCATGCGGCAACGAGAGCCGAGATCCTCGATGCGGCGTGGGAGCAGGTGCGGGCAAGCGGCCTCGCCGCCCTGTCGCTGCGCGATCTGGCGCGCACAATCGGGATGCAGCCGCCGTCGCTGTACAGCTACTTCGAATCGAAAAACGCCATTTATGACGCCATGTACGCACAGGGCGCGCAGCAGTTCGTCGACGCGCAGAAGTCCTCGATGCCAACACTGGATGACCCGCTTGAGGCGCTCAAGACGGTGGTGCACTTCTTCGTCGAGTTCTGTGCAGCGGACTTCGCGCGCTACCAGCTGCTCTTCCAGCGCACGATCCCCGGGTTCGAGCCGTCACCCGAGTCGTTCAGGATCTCCGAGGACAACCTGGCAGAGCTCGGCGAGCTGCTTGCACGGTGCGGCGTGAGCGATCCCGCGGCGCTCGACCTATTCACAGCGATCGGTACCGGTCTGGCCGACCAGCAGCTGTCGAACGATCCGGGCGGCGATCGCTGGATTCGGCTGATCGACGACGCCGTCGAGATGTTCTACGAGCACATCATGAACAGGGCAAAGCAGGCTACGAAGGGAAGGCGAACGAGATGATGATCACAACGCGCGTCGAGACGATCCCGCCGATAACGCGGGCAGAGGTCGAGGGGGTGGCGAGGACGGAGTACGAGCGGGTCGCTGACCAGCTCCGATCACTCACCCCGGACGACTGGTCGAAACCCACCGATTGCTCGCTCTGGGACGTGAGGGCGATGGCCGGCCACAGCACTGGGATGCTGTCGACCTTCACGGGCTACCGGACCCTGATACGCGAGATGAGTGCTGCGACGAAAGCCGCGAAACGGTCCGGTGGACCGATGATCGACGCCCTGACGGCGAAGCAGGTCGCCGACAATGCCGACCTGTCGACATCGGAACTCATCGGGAAGGTCCAGGACCTCGGCCCACGCACCGCCCGGTGGCGCTCGACGAGGTCGGCGCTGTTCCGCAGGATGCCGATGAAGGAAGAGGTCGCCGGCAAGCAGGAGACATGGCGCATGGCGTACCTGCTCGACATCATCCTCACCCGCGACCCGTGGATGCATCGCGTCGACATCGCTCTCGCCACCGGTCGCGAGATCCAGCTCACGCCCGCGCACGACGGGCGAATCGTCGCCGACGTCGTCGCCGAGTGGTCCCGCCGTCATGGCGCGCCGTTCACCCTCACGCTCACCGGACCCGCCGGGGGCGAGTACGTCTCCGGCGACAACGGTTCGCACATCACGATCGACGCGGTCGAGTTTTGCCGCACGCTCTCGGGCCGCTCGCCGGGCACCGGTCTGCTCACCCAGGAGGTTCCGTTCTGATTTGGAGACACGGGTTACCGTAGTTGCGGACCGTGTGCATCAGCTACGCATGGGAGGCAGGCGTCGTCTACGACACGACCAGCCGGACACTGTTCTGTGGCGACCTGTTCCCGCGGTTCGGCGAACACGACCCTTCGAGCAGCGACGACATCGTCGGCCCGGCGGTTCAGGCCGAGAACGACGCGCCCGGGTCTCTATCTCTGCACCCGTCGAGCGGCACCAACATTCGGCGTCTCGCCGCTCTCGACATCGAGACCCTCGCCCTCATGCACGGTCCCGCCTTCACCGGCGACTGCCGTTCCGCTCTGCTCCACCTCGCCGACGACTTCGACCGCCGTATCGCGGCCCTCGCCTGATCCCAATCGACCTTCGTACGCTCGATTGCCGTTGTCGGCAGCGTCGCACCCCGCGCTGGCTTCTCGCCCGACGTCAGATCAGGCCGGTCGCGCGTGCCACGACGAGGCGCCGCGTGTTGAGGCCGCTCTTGGCAAAGATCGACTTGAGGTGATCCTGCACGGTGTGCTCGGACACGAACATCGCAAGCGCGATCGCTCGGGTGTCGTGACCGGTGACGAGGTGATGGAGCAGTTCCGATTCTCGTTCGGTCAGCCCAGCGACTCGCGCGTACAACGACGCCCGGTCGAACGCGGTGGTCGGTTCAATGCTGATGGCGATGGAGCCCGCCGTCGCAGACGGCTCACCGATACGTGCGGCGCGCAGCGTGACCCACATGCCGTCGTGGAGGTGCACTCGGGCGCGCGCTGGGTGATCATCGACGCCGCGCTCACTGGCGAGCAACTGCGCCCCCACGTTGAACGCGGCTGCGGGAATGGGCGCTCGCGCGGCGTCGGTGGGCAGCAGCGCACGCAGGTAGCCATCGGCCTGCGGTGTCTGCGCGACCGGGCGTAGCTCATCAGTGACCAGCAGCACCACCGGGCCGTGGTCCGTATCGGCCTCCTGCTGCGCCGGGCTCGAGGTGCGGTCGAACGATCGGAGCATCGACCGTCGCAAGGCCGGTGTCGCCATGTGGACGACTTCGGCGATGAACGCCCGCTCGGCCTTCGTGCATGTGCCGCCGATTCGCCACAGGTCGAGAAAACCCCAGCAACCGTGCGCGTCGCGCAGCACGCTCGACAGGACGTCCGTGATCCCGTGTGCGACGAGGAGGGCGGCCCATTCGTCCGGTACCCCGGTTCCTCCCAGCGCGTCGACAAGCGTCACCGGCGTGCCTGGCGAGAGAGTGGTCCAACGGTTGATCGTGCTGCAGTACTTCAGCCGGATCAGGGTCGGCAGGTCAACACCGGTAGAACCGCTCGGTCCGAGGTCGGCGACCGGCGACGAGCCCACGGTCGTGTCCGGATCTGTCAGCAGCCAGACGAAGGCGTCGAACGGAACGAGCCCGCGGATCTCGTCGAGCAGCCGAACGCGTAGGTTGCGCTCGCCGATGTCCTGCCGACAGATAGCGGCGATCCGCGCCATTTGCGCCATTTGCGCCATATGCGCCACGATACGCCGACGAGACCCAACCCCATGAACCTGGGATGGTCACCCCGGGAAGACTTCCGTACGATCGTGCTCATGACGACGCTCCACATCGAACACCCGATCACCGACTATTCGACCTGGCGCACCGCGTTCGACCGGTTTGAGCCGGCTCGCCGCGGCGCGGGAGTCATCGGACAGCGGATCCGGCGGCCGGACGGCGATCCGAACTACATCGTCGTCACCCTCGAATTCGACTCGGTGGAGCGGGCAACCACTTTCCGACAGTTCTTGGAGACCAACGTGTGGTCGTCGCCGGATGCCTCGCCGGGGCTGGCGGGTCCGCCGCGCACGCTCATCCTGAACGACGTGTGACCTGCGCCTGGGTGGTGACCGTGAAACCCGACCTCGAACCACTCGTTGCAGTTGCCACTGAGAAGCGCGATCGTGACCGCCATGCCGGGTCAGGCTCGCGCGTTGTGGAACGAGGCTGAGAGGTCTGGCGGGCCGCTGTACTGGACGACCAGGCCTCGGCTCGCGAACAACCACTTGTCGTCGACGCGCACGTAGGTGTCGTCGTAGTACGCGAGCAAGATGCCGCGCGAGTCGTCGGCGCGTTGCCAATGCTCGATGATGTACCAGCGGCCGCTGCCCGTGCCGGCGTCGAGGTCGAGGGTGGCGGTGCCGTTGACGACGTTCTGGACCACGGCGGCGAAGCCGTCCATCGCCGAGTTCCAGAGGGCGAGAATGTTGTCGCGACCCTCGACATGTCGGCCTTTGCCAAGCTCCCAGACAGCGTCGTGGGCCCACGTGGACGACCATTGCGTCGCATTGCGATGCACGACCGCATCGGCGTACGTATGAACGAGGTCGTTGATCGGGTGTGTGCTCATGTTGCCCTTTCCTGGCGGCTGGCGCCCTCAGCGATATAGCTGCGGACCGTCGCTTGGAAGTGTCGCGCCCGCACCTCCTGGTAGTTGCCCAGCGTCTGTCCGCGCTTCTTGCTGGCCTTGAAGCCGCGAGTTTGCGCGGCAAGATTGGTGGTGTCTTGGTCGAGTACGGCGCCGAGTGACTTTGGCAGGCCTGGCACGGTCGTGTAGCTGTCGCCCACGTCAAGGTCGAACGGCTCGGCGGGCGGAGGCACCTTCCCGGATCGAGGCTTGGGTCGCAGGTACAGCACTTCGAAGGTGCAGCGGTCCGGGTCGGGTCCGTCGGGTCGGAACCGATAGCACAGCGGAATCTGCAGACCCGGGAAGAAGAAGGCGTTGGGGAACAGGAAGTACTCGATCGAGTCGATGGTCTCGCTGACCGAAAGGTGTGAGAAGTCGTTGTCGTACTGCTCGCCGAGCACTGTCTGCATGTAGCGGGCGTACACGTCGCGAGCGCGTTCGCCGTCAGGAATCGGCGGTACTTCCTGGCCCGGGTTCTTGCGTGACATCAACATGTTGAGGATGCCGGCCTCGTCGGGACGCTTGTCGATCGGCACGTGTGGGCTGGTGGTGCCGATCGTGTGGATGAAGCGGCTGACGTGCGCGCCGAATACGTCGTACTGGGCGTTGGCGTCGCCTGCCGTGTAGATCGACTGAGAGTGCGTTTCGAGGATGTGGTACGCCTCCAGAAAGGCGTCCGCCGATGCCTTCCAGTTCGCCGGCAGTCGCTTGCGAATATGTACTTCCACGTAGCGATCGCCAAGGTTCCATCCTGCGAAGTGTTCAGGCATGACGCCCATGTACTCCTCCAGCGTGGGTGCTTCGTCGTCGAAGTTGACGAAGATGAACCCACCCCAGTGGCCGGTGCGGATCTGTGGCAGTCGGTACTGCTCTGCGTCGACATGGGGGAAGTCCCACTCGCACGGCAGGTCGATGAGGTCGCCGTCGAGCGACCATGTCCAGCCGTGGAACGGGCAGCGCAGCTTCGTGCTGTACCCCACCGATGCCGGCGGCTTGAGCTGAGTGCCGCGGTGCAGGCATGCGTTGTGAAACGCCCGAACCGAACCGTCGGGCCCGCGCACGATGAGCGCCGAACGGTCGCCGATGTCGTACACGTAGTAGTCGCCAGGTTCGGGGATGTGTTCCTCGCGACAGGCCCACTGCCATGTGCGTGACCACACGTGGTCGTGCTCCGCCGCTGCGAAGCTGGCCGACGTGAACTCGCTGTACGCAACATCGTCGTCACCTTCGAAGTTGTACGACTGCTCCAGGAGCTGCGCCGGTGTGGGGGTCGAGTCGCCCATGATCAGGTCGCGGGTGCTCGGACCGGGGCAGCGCGCGGCGCCCGGTTGCAGGGTGACGCGAGTGACCTGTTCAGTTCCGGGCGTGCGGTGGCTATCTCGGATCATGGTGCCTCCCCAACTGCAGTGTTCCCCCATCCGACGCTACGAGCCGTCGGACTTGCTGAATGCTGATTAGGTTAGTCCCAGCCACTGACGCGTTCGCAGCGGAGCGGTTGGGGCCGGGACGCGACACGAGAAGTTGAGGAGGATGTGATGACTGAAATTGCCGAGCATCGCGTTGAGGTACGTGGCATCACTCGTACGAAGGCGCCGGAGCCCACGTTGAGCGACACGACAATCCGTGGCGAGCGGTATTGGTCGCCCGAGTTTCTGCGGCAGGAACAAGATGCGCTGTGGCCGCGCGTGTGGCAGGTGGCGGGGCGTGTCGACCAGGTTCCCGCGCCGGGCGACTACATCACCTACGAGATTGGGCGCGACTCGGTGATCGCCGTGCGCGGCACCGATGGCCTCGTTCGCGTCTTCTTCAACGTCTGCCAACACCGCGGAAATCGGTTGGTGACGGCCGAGGTTGGCTCGCTGATCAGCGGCGAGTTCCAGTGCGCGTACCACGGCTGGCGGTTCGGCACCGACGGCCAGCTGAACTGGGTGCCCGATGAGGACGACTTCGTGCAGGGCAGCCCGTGTGGTGTGCGCAACCTCGTCGAGATGCCATCCGACAATTGGGCCGGGTTCATCTGGTTCAACATGGACCCGAAGGCCACACCACTGCGCGAGTGGCTTGACCCGGTAGCCGATCATCTCGATGCGTATCGCATGGAGAACATGAAGCGCACGCACTGGGTCACCGTCGAAGGCAATTTCAACTGGAAGTGCGTACAGGACAACTTCAACGAGAGTTATCACCTGCCCTACGTGCACCCCGAGACGCTGTCGACACTGAACGAACACCACAGCGGCAGCCAGTTCGACCTCTACGAGTCCGGTCACGCTCGGATGCTCATGCCGGGCGGCGGCCCTGGCCCGCACTTTCGTGGGAAGCCGGATCGCACGCTGAAGAGCATGGGCCCTGATCTGGAGTTCTGGGAGATCGATCCTGGTGCGCATCTCAGCGACCTCTCCGGGCTGCGCGCTGCGCTGCAACAGCAAAAGCGTGCGCTCGGTTCGTCGAAGGGTTACGACTTCTCTCGCTATTCCGACGAGCAGCTCACTGACAACTACCACTACACCGTTTTCCCGAACATCTCCTTCAGCATGAAGCCCGACGGCTGCATCTGGTTGCGCGCGACACCACACCCCACCGACCCGCAGCGGTGCTTCTTCGACATGTGGTATCTCACGCTGTTCCCTGAGGGCGCACGCGAGTACTGGTCGAACTCGATGCGCGACTGGGCGTCGGTCGACCATCAGGTCGAGCACCAGACGGGTATTGCTGGAGAGGTCTCGTGCGGTCCCGGCATCGACCAGGATGTGGCGATCTGGAACACCCAGCAGCAGGGCTTGAGGTCGCGTGGGTTCCGTGGCGAGTACATGCCATGGCAAGAGCGGCGGATCAGGTTCTTTCACGACAACCTCGATCGCCACCTGGCCCGCGGTCCCCTGAACGACAGCCGGTTGAACGACAGCCCGTTGAACGACAGCCCGTTGAACGACAGCCGGTTGAACGACAGCCCCCAGAACCGATGAGCGAAGAGATCGAGCTGGGCGACCTCAGCGGGCTTGCCGACGGAGAACTGCGGTGCTTCGCCGACATCGGCCGCGACGGCATCGTCGTGTGCCGAGCCGCCGGACAGTTGTACGCGCTCGCCGACAACTGCTCGCACGCCGACACACCACTCAGCGAAGGGCGCCTACGCGGCTTCGGGTTGACCTGTCCACTGCATGGCGCAACGTTCGACGTGCGCGACGGCAGTCATTCTGGTCCGCCCGCCTGGGAGGGCGTTGCCTGCCACCACGTGCGCGAAGTGGATGGCGTCGCGTTCGTGATCCTCCAAGCAATGCGCACGGTCGAAAGCGACCTCGCGCCCGATACAGAAAGGTTCCGCACCCGATGATGCTGCCGACAACAACCAGCGAGGTCACCGCCGAATGGATGACCATCGCACTCCGCGGGTCCGGAGTGATCGGCCCCGATGTCACGGTCGATTCGGTCGTGCTCGACCCGGCGGGCGCCGGCGTTGGCTTCATGGGCGAAGTTGCCAAGGTTGGCCTTGTCTATCGCGGCGACGCCAGCGGAGCCCCGGCCACCGTCGTCGCCAAGTTCCCAACGCAATCCCCCGACATTCGGGCGATGATGCACCCGACGCGGATCTACGAACGCGAGCATCGCTTTTACAGCGAGGTGGCAGGGCAGTCGCCGCTGCGTACTCCCCACGTGTATCACGTCACGTGCCAGCCAGCCGCAGAACCGGCCGATGAGAGCTACCTGCTGCTGATGGAAGACCTTTCCGGCCTCACACTGGGCGACCAGGTCACAGGGGTCACGCCACAGCAGGCGCGCGCTGCGCTCGTCGGGTTGGCAGCACACCACGCTCGCTTCTGGAACGGCGATGGGCTTGGTGATGCCGACTTCATTCCTGTGATCAATGGGCCGCTCAACCAGGCCGGCTCGGCAATCTATGACGCGTCGCTGCCGGGGTTCATGGCGGCCTTTGGCGACAGCATCAAGCCGGAGCTGGCTGCCTTCGTCGCTGGCTACTCGGCGGCGCGGCCGCAGATTCTTGACGAGTTGGCCGCGATGCCGCACACGCTGGTTCACTTCGACTTTCGAGCGGACAACCTGTTCTTCGCGGATGATGGCTCGGTGGTCGTCATCGACTGGCAGGCCATTAGTCAGGGTGGTGGTGCGGCCGATGTCGGGTACTTCATCTCGCAGAACCTGAGCACCGAGGATCGTCGAGCGCACGAGGCCGACCTGCTGCACGCCTACCACGACACGCTCGTGGCCAACGGTGTCACCGACTACGACTACGAGACGCTGCTCAACGACTACAGGGTTGGCGTCAGCTGTGGCTGGATGATTCCGGTTCTTGCGGTCGGCAGCCTCGACTTCACCAGCGAGCGAGCAATTGCGCTGTGGACGGCGGTCATCGAGCGAACGCAGAACGCATTGCTCGATCACGGCGCCGGGCAGGGGCACTGAGATGACCGGACGATTGGAAGGCAAGGTCGCCGTCATCACCGGCGCGGCCAGCGGCATCGGCGCAGGAACTGCTCGCATGTTTGTGGCACACGGGGCGAAGGTCGTCGTTGCCGACATGCAGGCCGAAGCAGGAATGGCCCTCGTTGCCGAGCTTGGTGAGAACGCGCGGTTCGCGCTGTGCAACGTGACGAAGGAGAGCGACGTTGCGGCCGCGGTCGACCTCGCTGTATCAGAGTTCGGGCGTCTCGACGTGATGTTCAACAACGCGGGCATTGTCGGCGCAGTCGGCCGCATCTCGGAGATGTCGGTCGAGGCTTGGGACAACACCATCGACATTCTGTTGCGGGGCGTGTTCCTTGGCGTGAAGCACGCCGCGCGCGTGATGTTGCCGCAGAACTCGGGGGTGATCATCAACACCTCCAGTACGGCGGGAATACTTGGTGGTCTCGGGCCGCACGCCTACACCGCGGCCAAGCACGGCGTGATCGGCCTCACCAAGTCGGCGGCCAACGAGCTGGCCCCCAACGGCATCAGGGTGAACGCGATTTCACCGGGTAACACGGTGACTGCAATGACGGCGGCGGTAACCACAGGCAACGCCAACGACATTGCGGCGACCACCGCCCGCATTGCCGCCATGTCGCCGCTGGGGTATGCAGGTGTTCCCGACGACATCGCGGCCGCAGCGCTCTACCTCGCCAGCGACGATGCTCGCTACGTCTCGGGCCACACGCTCGTCGTCGACGCCGGCCAGACCACGGCAGGCATGACACCGAACCGCTTCAACATCGGGTCCAGCCGCGAGTTCCACGAGGCCGGTCGCATCAGCGAGTGAGCCGCGTTCACAACCGCCGAATCGCAGCGTCGCCGGCCCAGCCAAGTGAGGCGGCGCGGACCATTTCGTAAAAGCGGCCGAGCCGTTCGGTGCGCTCGTAGATCTCGATGAGGTGCCCGTACTCGGCGCGCACGTCATGAAACGCGAACGGCATTCCCGAGGCCGACTCCGCGTACAGAATCTCGACGGCTCCGCGCGCTGTCAGCGCAGTGCTGGCGGCGGCGAAGTCGTCGACGAAGTGGGCCATGTGGTGCACCCCCGCCGTCCCGACGACCGGGTTCGGCCCGCCGTCGTGCTGGCAGATGAGCTCGACCATCACCGACCCCCACTGCGCGTACGCAGATGAGTGGTCGAACGTGGCGGGTGTGCCGTTCACGCGCACAGAGTGCACTTCGATGTGGTCGAGCACGAAGAACGGCCCAACACCGCGCGCCGCCCACCGCTGTGCAGCCGCGACCACATCGCCTACCGCGTACGCGATCTGGACCGGGCTAGCGAACATTTCCGCCACCCTAGTAGCCGTCACCTGTGAGGTAGTTTGGTGTCTCGGAGGGTGGACACAGATATGAACGAGCCCAGCACCACGGACCTGGCGATGCTCCTTGACGAACGCAACATCGTTGCCGTCGTCACACGGTACTGCCGCGCGCTCGATACCAAGGACTGGGCGCTGCTCGGCACCGTGTTCCTCGCCGAAGCCACCGCTGACCTGGCCAGTCCGTCGCGGCTCGAGGGTGTCGATGCCATCGTTGATCGCATTCGTACTGCGCTGGAGAACTTGGACGACAGCCAACATCTCGTCGGCAACCACGAGGTCGTCGTCGATGGTGACAGCGCAATGCACCGCTGCTATTTGCAGGCGCAGCATGTTCGCCATGCCGCAACGGGTGGCCCCAATTTCATCGTCGCCGGTCGCTATGAAGACCGCTTGTCGCGCACCCCCGACGGCTGGCGAATTGGGCATCGCACTCTCGTGGTGATGTGGACCGAGGGCAACAACGTCGTTACCCGCGGCTAGTCCCTCGGGGGCTGCGTGAGAGAACCCTAATGGTCGTTAGGTAAGGTCAACCGGGTGACTGTTGTGCACCCATCCATCGGGGAGATGATCGACCTCGGCGGGCGACGCGCGTTCGTGACCGGGGGCGGTAGGGGTATCGGCGCTGCTGTCGCGGCGCGGCTGGTCGAAGCCGGTGCCGAGGTGACCATCGGCGACCTCGACCCTGCGGCCCACGACGTCGCGACTGCGATGGGTGCACGATTTCAGCGGTGCGATATCACGGAGCCGGCAGCGCTCGCTGCTGGGCTGGATGCCGCCTGCAATGAAGCGGGTTTCCTGCACATCCTCATCAACAACGCTGGCATCTTCCCCACCACTGGCCCCATGCTGCACGCCACCGACGAGTTCGTGCACCGCATGCTCGACGTCAACGTGCGTGCCCACTACAGCACGGCCCGCGAGGCGGCGCGGCGAATGACGAAGGGAGGCTCGATCGTGAATCTCGCCTCGATAGCGGGCCTGGGCGGTGGGGCCAACATTTCGGCGTACAGCGCGTCGAAGGCGGCGGTGATTGCGCTCACACGCGCGTTCGCGCTCGAGCTTGGTCCGCTGGGAATCCGAGTCAACGCGATCGCGCCGGGCATCATCGACACGCCCGGTGTGCAGGATCAGTTGGCGCCACTCAAGGCCGGCGGCGTCGATGTCGAGCGACGCATCGCGGCCAACCCACTGGGCATCGCCGGTGCCGCAGACCACGTTGCGCGAGCGGCACTGTTTCTCGTGTCCGACCTGGCAGCGTTCATCACCGGCCACATTCTCGTCGTCGACGGTGGAGCACACGCGTGACCATCGATGCGGGCAAGTTCCGCCGGGCATCGTTCGACCGCCCTGCCAACCAACGACCGATTAGGCCCTGATGCCTCGCTTTGCCACCGAACGTGCCGCGCACGACCCCACCGGCTTCGCTCTCGTCGATGCCGGCCGTGAGCTGACATGGGCACAGGTTGGTGACGCGCTCAACCGTTGCGCGAACCAGTTGCTCGCCGCCGGTGAGGCTGGGGAGTTGGGCGACTCGCGCAGAATTGCCGTGTTTGCGGAGAACGCTGCGGAGACAGCCTTGGCGCATCTCGGCGGGCTGCTCGCCGGCGCGTCATCGGTGCCCGTGAACTTTCACCTCACCGCGTCCGAAGCCGCGTACATCCTCGAGGACTCGGCGAGCAAAGTTCTGTTCGTAGGCCCCGAGACAGCCGAGCGAGGGCTCGCCGCCGCTCGTGAAGCACAGGTCCCCACCGTCATCGGCTGGGGTTGCGCTGGCATGAACGGCATCATCGACTGGAACCAGTGGCTCGCCGGTGGCTCACCCGCCGACCCTCCCAGCACCGTGGTACCGCGGCCGAATCTGCTCTACACGTCGGGCACTACAGGCCGTCCAAAGGGCACCGAGCTGCCCCCCACGATGTTCGCTGGCGGCGTCGACATGGAGGAGCACCTGGAGCGTCTGGCCGGGGGTACGTTCTCCGGCTTCGGCACGCACCTCGTGGTCGGCCCGATGTATCACACCGGCCCGTTGTCGGGCATGCGCCTGCTCTGTGCCGGCATTCCGTCCGTGATCCTGCCGCGGTTCGATGCGGAGGCAGCGCTGAAAGCGATCGATCGGTATCGGACAGAAACCACCGTGATGGTGCC
The DNA here is from genome assembly GCA_043740085.1 of Ilumatobacteraceae bacterium. Classification (GTDB taxonomy): domain Bacteria; phylum Actinomycetota; class Acidimicrobiia; order Acidimicrobiales; family Ilumatobacteraceae; genus UBA668. The sequence goes on along the minus strand of JAYUCY010000117.1, from coordinate 16,635 downwards.
GACGCACTTCGTGCGCATGCTGGCCCTTCCCGATGACGTGAAAGCCCGGTACGACGTGAGCTCGATGAAGCTGATCGCGCACACCGGTGCCAAGTGTCCAATCGATGTGAAGTCGGCGATGATCGAGTGGTTCGGCCCGGTTTTCAACGATGCCTACGGGGCTACAGAAGTCGGCACCGTCTGTTCGATCACCAGCCACGAGTGGCTGGAACACAAGGGCTCGGTGGGTCGTTCAGTGGGCCAGTTCAGCGCTGTGATCTTCGATGAGGAGATGCGTGAGGTCCCCGCCGGCACCGAAGGTCGCCTGTTCTTCCGCGATTCCACCGGCCGCGGCATCGTGTATCCGAACGACACGGAGAAGACCGCTGCCTCGAACCCCGAACCGGGGCTGTTCACGCTCGGAGAGATCGGTTACGTCGATGCCGACGGTTACGTGTTCATCACCGACCGCTTCAGCGACATGGTCGTGGCCGGCGGTGTCAACATCTACCCGGCCGAGGCCGAGCAATTGCTGATCGACCACCCTGGGGTTGCCGACGTTGCGTGCATCGGCGTCCCTCATCACGAGATGGGTGAGATGTTGGTCGCGCTCGTCATCCCCGCCGACGAATCGGCACCGCCCGACCCGGGCGACCTGTCTGCGTGGTTGCGCGAGCGGCTCAGCCACTACAAGTGCCCGCGCGAGTACCACGTCGTGGCCGACCTGCTCCGCAGCACGATGGGCAAGATCAATAAGCGCAAGCTGCGCGACGCATGGCTCGCTGGCGAGATTCCCCCGCGCGCGGCTACCTCACTTCTCGACGTCCATCAACGAAAGGCATGACATGTCCGCAACCGCTGAGCGATCCGCCCACGTCGACCCCGACATTTCCGTCGACGACTTTGTCGCGGAGGCGCGAGCATGGTTCCAGGCCAATGCAGCGCCCCGTGTCACCGTCGACATCGCCGAAGGCGACGGGCAGTTCGACGTCTCGGTGTTCTCGGATATGTCGTTCGCCGATGAGCGCGACCACATTCTGAGGATCGCTGACTGGGTTCAGCGCAAGGCCACGAGGGGCTACCACGCCGTCGATTGGCCGGTGGAGTATGGAGGCCTGGGCCTGAGCCGTGCCCATGCGCGGGCGCTGGGCCGCGTGGAGCGCGAGTTCGAGTCTCCCGGTCGCCATGAGCTGATCAGCGTCACTGTCGGTCTGATCGCTCCCACGATTCAAGCGCTCGGCTCGGCCGAGTTACAGCAGCGGTTCATTGCGCCGCTGCGCAGTGCCGACATCCTGTGCTGCCAGTTGTTCAGCGAGCCCGGCGCTGGCTCGGACCTCGCTGGGCTCTCATGCCGCGCGGTGCGTGATGGTGATGAGTGGGTCATCAATGGGCAGAAGGTGTGGAGCTCTGGCGCCCAGTTCAGCCAGTGGGGTGAGCTGATTGCCCGGACCGACCCCAGCGTCGTCAAACACAAGGGGCTGACCGCCTTCATGCTGCCGCTGGACGCACCCGGCGTGGAGGTGCGACCGATCAAGCAGATGAGCGGCGGCTCCTCGTTCTGCGAGGTCTTCTTCACCGACGTCCGTATTCCCGACGAACTGCGCCTCGGCGAGATCGGCGACGGTTGGAAGGTGGCCACGACCACCCTGAGCTTCGAGCGCGACCACTCGGAGTCCGGTGCCGAGGGCTCGGCGTCGGGTGGCTCGTGGAAACAGTTGCTGGCGACCGCACGCCAGATGGGGGTGAGCAACGACCCCGTCATGCGCGACAAACTGATGAAGGTCTACATCCACAGTCGCATCGAGTCGCTGACCAATCGGCGGTCAGCCGATCTTGCCCGCTCGGGAATGCCCGGGCCAGAAGGTTCACTGGGCAAGCTGTTGTGGACCGAAGGAATGAATCTGGTCAGCGATGTCGTGAGCGACGTCCTGGGCCCGCGCCTCATTGCCGACTCTGGAGAGTGGGGCACGTTCGCTTGGAACGAGCACGTCCTGGGGGCGCCCGGCTACCGCATCGCCGGCGGCTCGGATGAGGTGCAGCGCAACATCATCGGTGAACGAGTCCTGGGTCTTCCTCGTGAACCGCGAGCCGACACTGGGCCATGGACCGATGTTCCGCGTTGATCAACGACATGCTGAGCTGAGGAGCGCACAGTGACCGACTATCTGTTCTTCCTCCTCCTGGGTTCGGGCGCCGGTGCGATCATCGCCGCCTTTGGCCTCGGGTTGTTGATCACTCATCAGGGTTCGGGAGTGGTCAACTTCGCGTTTGGGGCGATGGCGACATGGTCGGCGTACGTCTACGCCGATCTGCGGCGGGGTGCGTATCCGTTTCCGTTCCCCGGCCTCCTGGCGCGCTACCACTTTGCCGGTGGTGACGTCGGCTTTCGGTGGGCGCTGCTGCTGGCGCTGCTCACCTCAACAGTTCTGGGGGCGGCTGTCTACCTGCTGGTCTTTCGACCGCTCTTTCGGGCGCCGGCGCTCGCCAAGGTCGTGGCCAGCATCGGGCTGGTCATTGTCTTCATCTCGCTGATAGAGCGTCGGTTTGCCGACAACAGCAGCCTCAGAGTGAGCCCAATTCTGCCGCGTGAACCGGTGACGATTGCTGATGGATTGACTGTCCCTCGCGATGGCCTGTGGCTCGCTGCGATCGTGATCTTGATCGGAGCCGGTGTCTGGGTGGCTTCGCGCTACACCCGAGTGGGGCTTGTCACCAGAGCTGCCGCCGAGAATGAGAAGGGTGCGGTGCTCCTGGGGTACTCGCCCACCTTCCTCGCCGGCGCGAGCTTCGTGTTGAGCTCGCTGATCGGTGCCTTTGTGGTCATTTTGGCATCGCCGATGATTCAGCTGTCGTCTGGCATCTTCACCTTCGGGTTTCTGATTCCGGCTCTCGGCGCGGCGCTCATTGGCAAATTTCGAAACATCTGGCCGACGGTCATCACCGGTATGGCGATCGGCATGGTGCAGTCGACATTCACCAAGATGCAAGGCGCCATCAGTTGGTTCCCCCAGTACGGCGCTCGCCAGGGCTTGCCCTTCTTGGTGATCATCGTGGCAATGGTGGTACTCGGCGAACGACTGCCCGATCGTGGCTCTGTCGATACGTGGAGGCTGCCGGCTGTGCCGCCGGCCAAAGTGACGGCGATGAGCGTGGTGCTACCGGTCACGTTGGCCGTTGTCGGCTTGTTGGTACTCGGCCCTCTGTGGCGCGGGGCCATCATGACCTCGACCATTGCAGTGGTGCTGGCGCTGTCGTTGGTGATCCTCACCGGCTTCGGTGGCCAGACCTCGCTGGCGCAAATGGCGTTTGCCGGGGTCGCCGGCTTTGCACTGTCGAAGATGGCAATGCAATGGGACATTCCCTTTCCTCTTGCGCCAATCCTGGCGGCCTTGGTTGCGATGGTGTTCGGCGTCCTGGTCGGGCTTCCCGCGCTGCGTGTGCGCGGGACCAACTTGGCGATCATCACGCTTGCTGGCGGGGTAGCCATCACCGAGTTTGTCTTCAAGAACCCCGAGTACATCGGCGATGCGTCGACTGGCGGTGCCAAGGTGCCCAATCCGAAACTGGGCAGCTGGGATCTCGGCCTCATCCTCGGCGATCAGGCGTCGCGACCGGTCTTTGGCGTGCTGCTCGTTGTGGTGGCGTTGCTGCTGGCGCTCGGCGTCGCCAACATCCGCAGGAGTGCGTCGGGGCGTCGAATGCTGGCCGCGAGATCGAATGAGCGAGCCGCCAGCGCCGTCGGCATCAGTGTGGCGCGAGTCAAGTTGCAGGTGTTCGCGGCATCGTCGTTCGTCGCCGGCATTGGTGGTTGCCTGATCGCCTACCGGTTCGGCAGTGTGTCGGATGCGTCGTTCGGAACCATTGCCTCGCTCACCGCACTGGCGGTTGCCTACCTCGGTGGTATCACCTGCGTCAGCGGTGCAGTCACCTCCGGGATCACGGCCACTTCCGGTGTGGCGTTCTACGGCATGGCCCAGATCACCGGCAGCCTTGGCCAGTGGGAGGCGTTCATCGGTGGCGTGCTGTTGATTCTCACTGCAGTACTGAACCCGGAGGGCATTGCCGGCGGTATTCGGGCCAAGGTCGGGGCTGCTCGTCTCGCCGCTGCCCGCCCGCCGTCAGGGCTGCTGGTGGGTGCTGGCTGATCGTGGGCTGAGCGAGACATTCGTCTGGCCGATCTCCAGCCAGCGATACATGTGCTCCCAGAAGTGGCGAATCTTCGATTCGTTGTAGTTGGCGAATACCACTTCTTGCTGTTCCTGTGCGGCGAGGCCTCGTTGTACCAGCGGCAGGTTGATTGAGTCCTGCTGGAAGATCTTCGCCGTCGCGCCCAGTTCCGGAGCCAACGTCCAGTCGTCGTCGGGGCCGAGAGCGGTCACCCGTGCCGGCGGTGGGCGGTTGTCCTGGTCCTTCCAGGGCACGAACATCATCACTTCGAAGATGGACTCGTTGGGGTTATTGCCATTCGGGCGGAATCGATAGAACAGCGCGTTGAAGACGCCCCACGGCGACAGGTTCGGAAACACCGAGTAGTAGATCGAATCAATCATTTCGGCGTCGCTGAAGTTCTCCGCGTCGATGTCGGCGCCGTATCTCTGCGTGGCGATATCTCGCTGTTGGGCGGCAAGCCAGGCGCGGATCTCGCCGTCGGTCTCGACGCCCGCTGGCGGGTCGGGAATGGTGATCGGAAGGTCGAGTACCTGCTGCGGGGTGAGGCCGCCGATCCACATACAGAGGTGGGGATCGGCCTGCGTGATGATGCCGCTCAACCACGTGCCCCTGTCATCGAAGAGGCTTTCGTTGCCGTCGAGATCGATCACCTTCACGGTGCCCAGTTCGATGCGTTCGTAGATGTGCCCGTTCATCGGATGGCGATAGCGCGCGAACTGTTTGCCATCAGTGAGGCGCTCGTACCGGGGCATGTGCGCGAGGTGGGGGCTTTGCACGCCCTGCGGCGAGATCGCGCGCGAGAAGTTGCCATACGTGTCGTAGCGAGTGTTTGCATCGCCAAGGGTTTCCATCAGAGTGGGGTGCGTGGCCACGACGTGATACGACTCCATGAAGGCCTCCTGGCAGGCCTTCCAATTCACTCGCATGATCTTCTCGACGTGAGCGACCTTGACTCGCTTCTCGAACGGGTACCTGTCGAAGTGTTCGTCAAGCCCGGCGAGGTGCTGACCAAGCGGCGCTGCGTTGCGATCCGGGTTGATGAACACGAAACCGTGCCAGGTGTCGATCAACGCCTCGGGGAGTGCCGCTTGGGCTTCGTCGACGCTGGGAAAGTCCCACTGGCACGGGATCTCCTTCAGCGAACCGTCGAGGTTCCAGGCCCAACCGTGGAATGCGCAACGAATATTCTTGGCGCCTTTGCCATGGGTTTCGCGCAACAGGCGACCGCGATGGAGGCATGCGTTGCGGTACGCCTTGATGCCATCAGCGGTCCGGACGATGAGGAACGACATCTCGGCAATGTCGTAGACGTGGTAGTCGCCGACGTCCGGAATCTCCTCCTCCAGACAGGCCATTTGCCAGACCCGGCTCCACAGCTTCTCAACCTCGAGCGCGTGGAACTGGGGTGAGGTGTAGTACCAGGCGGGCACGCGCGTGTTGCCGTCAGTGAGCCCGACGCGCGACTCGTCGCGCAGCAGGTCGGTGACGGGATGTGAGTCGACGGCGAGCAGTTCGCTGAAGCTGATGCCGGCGGAGCGGTCGGTTCCGGTGGTCGATTCAGTCATGGCCCAACACTCGCGCGTTCGATGTATGGCCCAAGAACCGGCTGCATCCGAAGTGCAGCCGGAATATTCTGCACCCCGATCACTCGATCGATCTCCTCGTGGAGGTGCCAGATGCGCCGCTCCTGGTAGTTCAGGGGAATGCCCCGCAACGCTGGCGACTCCATCGATCGCTGTATCGGGGCCATGTTGCGTTCGTCTTCGGCCATGATCTCGTTGTACTGCCGCCGGCGGGAGAGCCAGTGCTGTGGCAGTTGCTCGGGATCGAAACGATCAGCACCGTTGGGAGGGGGCGCGTAGTAGATCCAGTCCAGCCGTGTGGTGTGCCGGTCGATCGGCCAGAACACGTTGATCGGGAAGCCGATTCGGCCCAGCGGGATGATGACGTTGGGAAAGATGCTGACCGCCGTGCTGGTGCAGTCGACCATCCCTGGCAGGCCTTCGATCGCCGGAAAGGGACCGGTATCGCGTACCTGCCAGTCGTTCCACGAACTCATTCCGTTTCGTTGCATGTGCTGTTGCGAGAACGGTGTGATCATTCGACTGTGGCCGTGTGGGTACAGCCCCATGGCAGCGCCCCGGTTGTCGAGAATGCTGGTTCCGTCGTGGCTGTGGATGTGGCGGAAGTGGTACACCTCAAGAAACGCCTCGGCAGTGACCTTCCAGTTACACGGAATGATTCGGGACTCGCGGTAGACCTCGCGCAGGGCGTCGCCCTGGAACGGGTCGAGCAGCTCGGCGAGGGGGCCGATCCAATCGGCCAGCGGCTGAGCTGCAGTGTCGCGATTGACGAACACGAAGCCGGCGTACGTGTCGCAGCTGGCCCGCGGTAGGCAGCGCTGCTCCCAGTCCAGGTCGATGAAGTCGCGTTCGTCGGGGACCGAAACAAGGGCGCCGCCATCGATCTCGTAGGTCCACGAGTGGTACTGGCATCGCAATCGTCGAGACGAGCCGCGGGCATCGCGGACGATGGGAGCACCGCGGTGCTGGCACGTGTTGTAGAAGCAACGAAGTATTCCGTCGGTGCCGCGCACAATCAGCAGTGGCACCCCGAGATCGTCGAAGGTGAAGTAGTCGCCCGGGTTTGGAACGTCGCTCGCGCGCCCCGCAATCACCCATGTCTTCGGCCAGAGGTGCTGCTGCTCCAGCTCGTGAAAGCGAGCGCTGGTATGGCGTTCGGTAGCAATGTCGTGAAACCTCGGGAAGCCCTCGGGAGGGGCAGTCCGCTGGAACTCGTAGCTCATGTCGGCAGTGATGCGATCGATCAGTTGCTGGTCCATTGTGTGCTCCTCCGTGTCAAGCCGAGTGGGCGGCTGAGACCCCGGTACTGGTTGCTCCTGCGGGTGAGTCGGCAAACATCGTCTCGGAGTCGAAGCCGATTCGAGCGTCGGGAACGATGCGGATGACGACGCGACCGGGGGTATCGAGGTGGGCTGCGAAGGCGGCTTGCGCTGCTTCGTTACCGGGCCGAACCTTGGCGGCGAGCAGCGGGTAGAACCATGCGAGTGTGGCGGGTTCGTCGAGGACCTCGGCGTTGCCCTTGTACGTAATCGCCTGGCTGATGCCAATGTCGGTGCCCCGGCTGGTGATTGCTAGCGCCACTCGTGGCCGAACCTCGATGGCCGGCACACGCTTGCGGCGTCGAGTGCACGTCAGCCAGAAGGCACCGTCGTGGTGGACGAAATTCATCACCACGCCAACGGGATCGCCGACGCTGGTCGTCCACATAAATGTGCATTCTGTTTGTTTGTCGAGCAGTGTCTGCTCACGATCGCCGGACAAGGTGAACAGCGAGACGTCCTCGTAGTTGTCGATGTACTTGCCGCTGCTGCTGGGCTCGGTCATCTTCATCCCTCGCGTTGCTCGTCCGACGAAACGTCAGATAGTGAATACCGGTTAAGTTTCGTCGCTGGAGTATCACGTCGACGAAGGGGACGGCGATGACGGACATCGAATCACAACGAACTCGTCAGTTTTGATCCCCACTGGGCCACCATGGTCACCGCCCGAGACGCACGAACACACGCACAAACATCTGCACAACACCGACATAGGGACACAACATGACTGACTCAGTGCTTGATCGTTTCGCGTTGGCGGGGGGTGTTGCCGTCGTCACCGGAGCCGGTCGCGGCATCGGCGAAGGAATCGCGGTGGCCCTCGCGCAGGCAGGGTGTGATGTGGTTCTCACGGCTCGGCGCGAACACGAAATCAACGCCGTTGCCGACGACCGAACACCTCGCCACCTCGCCGACATGCCCGACAGCCAATGGGACTATCAGCTCGACGTCAAGGTGACCGAGGACGACCTTCCGAAGTTGGCTGCCGACTGGGGTGTGCTGCTGGGTCGGCTGGGCACGCCGGAGGACGTCGCCAATGCTGTCGTGTTCCTCGCCTCGCCCGCCGCCTCATGGATCACGGGTCAAACGCTCCTCGTCAACGGAGGGAACCGATGACGACCGAGAACGTCACGGCGAGCGTGCTCAGCGAGAACTGGGCGACTTTGTGGGAAGCGTTCGCCGATGCTCAGCCCGAGCACACCGCGGTCGTCGTGGGTGAGCAGGCACTGACATGGCGGCAGCTCGACGATCGCGCTGCCCGCCTTGCCGGTGCGCTGTCCGAACGCGGTGTGGGCACAGGCACTCGCATTGCTCAGTTGATGTACAACTGCCCCGAGTACCTGGAGTCCGCCTACGCGGCGTTCAAGCTGCGCGCCACGCCGGTGAACGTGAGCTACCGGTACAAGCCCGCGGAGATTGCGTACATCTGTGACAACGCCGGGGCAGAGGTGCTGGTCTTTCACGGGTCGCTGGGCGAGCGGGTGGCGCAGGCCGTACCGATGATGCCCACCGTGCACACGCTGCTCCAGGTTGATGATGGCTCACCGCTCGTCGAGGGTGCGCTCTGGCATCACGAAGTCGTCGCTGGCGCGGCGCCGGCCCCGCGAATCGCTCGTTCGGGCGAGGACACCTTGATGCTGTACACCGGCGGCACCACCGGCAATCCAAAGGGGGTCGTGTGGCGCCACCTGGATCTCTTCGGAGCATTGGCGTTCACGGCCTACGCCTCCGCGGGAATCGAAGTACCCACCACCGTCGCCGACGTCGGCAGAGTTGCCGCTTCGTTGCACGCCGAGGGCCGCAGCCCGGTGATGCTGTGTGCGCCACCGTTGATGCACGGTACGGCTCTCTTCCTCGCCATTGGAGCCTTTGTGATGGGCGGGTCGGTCGTGCTGCTCGGGGGTCGGTCGTTCGACGCCGATGAGCTGTGGAACCTCGTGGAACAGCACCGGGTCACGCAGATATCACTTGTCGGCGATGCGTTCGCCCGGCCGCTGAACGAGGCCCTGGTTGCCGCCGAAGCGCGCGGGGTGCTGCGCGACCTCTCATCTGTCACGCGCATCGTCTCGACCGGTGCAACGCTGTCGGCGGAGCAGAAGCTGGCGTTTCAGCGTCGTGTTCCCAACGCGATGATCTTCGACATGATCGGTGCCTCAGAGGGCGGGCCGTTTGCGGTCTCGATGACGATGCCCGGCCAGCAGCCGCCAGAGACGGCTGTGTTCACTGCGCCGGCCCACGTAGTGACCATTGACTCGGAGACCGGCGCTGTGCTGCCGCGAGGGAGCACAACTCCGGGCATGCTCGCTGCCACCGGGGCCATGCCGCGCGGGTACTGGAACGACGAGGCAAAGACGGCTGACACCTTCCGAGTGATCGATGGTGTGCGCTACACGGTGCCCGGCGACTTCGCGACCATCGCCGAAGATGGCACGGTCGCCCTGCTCGGGCGAGGTTCCGTGTGTATCAATTCCGGTGGCGAGAAGATCTATCCCGAGGAAGTCGAAGTGGCCGCGCGCAAGCATCCGACCGTGATTGATGCCAACATCGTGGGCGTACCGCAGGAACGGTTCGGCGAGACGGTGGTGCTGGTCTGCTCGGTGACGAGCGCAACTCTGGCGGAGGAAATCATTGCGACCATCAAGCTGACCATTGCGGACTTCAAGGCGCCTCGTCGTGTGGTGTTCGTCGACGAGGTCTATCGGGCGCCAAATGGCAAGGCCGACTATCGGTGGGCCCGCGAAGTCGCTCTCGCAGCTATTTGATCAGCGCTGCGCCCCACCACTGCTCGAAGTGCGCGAGCACGGCGCGGTCGACGAGCTCGACGATCAGTCCGCTCGGCGGCTGCACGTAGCTGAAGACGCCATAGCCCTGGCCGTCAGTCGGGTCGCGTTGGGCGCCAACGAGGGCCCATCCGGCGGCAACGAGTTGCTCGGTCTCCTCGGCGACGGACTCCACCCAGATACCGAGATGGTGTGCGCCTGCATCGTCGCGACCGTCCCAGAAGCTGCCAGCGGGGCCTTCCAACAGCTCGATGTGCTGGGGACCCTCGGCCGAGTAGGTGTACTTGAGGTGCAGCTGCTGGAGACCGAGCTGGGGTGTCCAGAGGGACTGTGCAGGGTTCTCGCGGCGCTCAGCCCATGTCACGCCCATGCTGCTGCCCAGCTCGGCCATCGCCAGGTCAATGTCGCGGACGCGTACGCCCACATGGAAGACGTTCTGGTAGTCGATCATCACTCACCAACTTCGTTCAGGGAAACCGTGTCGTTCAGTAGCTCGACGATCGAGTGGCAGAACGCCGCGGCAGGGGCACCGTCGAAGGCGCGGTGATCCCAGGTCAGGCTGAGCGTCAGGCGCTTCTTGGTCGTCACGTTGCCGTTGCCATCCAGTACGAGGTCGTCGCGCAACCGGCCGACACCGAGAATGCAGGTATTCGGCGGGTTGATGACGGGCGTAAAGCCGTCGACGCCGAACATGCCAAGCGTGCTCACCGAGAACGTGCCACCTTCCAGATCGGGCAGTTTCAGTGCGCCCGCGCGAGCCGCGTTGGCGAGCCGGCTCGTTTCCACGGCCAGCGCGGCAAGATCGAGCGAGGTGGTGTTGGTGATCACAGGAACGATGAGGCCGCCATCCAGTGCTACGGCCATTCCCACATGGACGGTGGGCAGCAACGCAACTCCGTCATCGGTGATCTGCGAGTTGGCGATCGGGTGCTTGAGCAGCGCTCGCGCGGCGGCGGCGATCACGTAGTCGGTGTAACTCGGTGCCGCGCCGAGCACGGCGCGGCGTGTGCGATCGGCCACGACGGCATCGAGGTCGGCGTCCATGAACAACGTGAGCTGGGCCATCTGGGCCAGCGAGTCGTGCATCCGCTTGGCGATGGTGCCGCGCATGCCGGTGAGGCGAACCGTTGAGGTCGGTTCCTGCAGTGCGGGCGGCAATGCCGGACGTGCGGGCGCAGCGGCCACGGGCGCAGCGGTGACCGCAGTGACGGCAGTCGGACCGGCCGCGGCGGCGAGCAGCCCTCGGACATGGCGAGCAACGGATTCGCGAGTGACGTACCCATCGACGGGATCCAGCGGTACGTATGCCAGGTCGATACCCAGCAGATCGGCGAGCTGCCGTGCCGCTGCCGTCGCTGGTCGTAGGGCGTCGTATGGCGTTTGCCGCTCAGCGCCAAGGCTCCCAACGGCAGGAATTGATGGTACAGCGGTGACGCCCTCCAGATCGGCGGCCACGATTCGGTTGCCGGGCCCTGTGCCGCGAATGGTGCGCAGGTCGAGGCCGCGCTCGCTGGCCAGACGCTTCGCCAATGGCGACGCCATGATCCGGCCGACCGCGACAGCGACCACTGAGGTAACGACTGTGGGCGCAACGACCGCCGGGGGAGCGATTGGAGCGACCGTGGCAGCAGGCGTCGCAGACGCTGGCGGCTCGGCAGACGGGGCGATCTCGTCGGGCCCGAGAATCCAGCCGATGCGCTCGCCGCACGCGAACGTGTCGCCCGCGCGGCCAACGACATGCAGGCGTCCCGCGACGCCGGCCTCCACATCAGTTTCGGTCTTGTCAGTCTCGATGCGCAAGATCGCAGCCCCGACCTCGATGGTGGCGCCGTCGGGAACCAACCACTCGGTGATTGTGCCTTCCTCCATCGTCAGTCCGAGTTTCGGCATGAGGAACTCAGTCGCCATGGGGATCCTTTCGTAGGGATGCGCCGGTGTCACTGCTCGCGGCAGGGGCTAGATCGAATTGGTGATCGCGCGCAGCGATGGCCAGCGTTGCGTCGACGTCGATCATTCGTGGGCCGGCCCGCCCGATTGACACGTTGATTCTGGCAGCGGCCGACACCGGCACGGTGCGTTCGCCGTCGAACGCCAGCACACCGCCGCCAGGGAGCGCCACCGGAACGGACAGTGAGAGGGGCTCGACCGACTGGACCGAGAGCGTTGAAAATGTGCCGGGCGCGAGCGGTACCCGGACACGCCGCGCGCCGGGCCCGATTCGGATCAGGACGCCACCAGCCTCATCGCGCCCGACCGGATGAACGCGGCCAGCAATGCTGGCCAGCCCGGTGCTTGCAGGGTTGGCGATGCACGCGACCACCCATCGGATGGAAGCGGAGTCGCTCACCGCGCGTGCCCCCACGAAGGCAGTGTTGATCAGCGCAGCGTCCACCAACGCGCTTTCGTGGACGATTGTCGAACGCGCTGGGTCGTCGATTTCGACTGCGATGCGCTTCGCTGGCCGGCACACAAGATCGAGGCTGACCGCGCGGTTTGCAACCAGCGCAGCTGCCACTCCGGCAGTGGTGCCGTCGATGTTCGACGGGAAGACGTTGTTGGTGCCGGTGGAAATGGCAATCAGCGGCACTTCCGGCCAACCGGCGGCCACATCGCGGCAGGTGCCATCGCCGCCGAGCACTACCACGACGTCGGTGCCCTGCTTCCACATTGCTGCCGCAGCCGCGACGGTGTCGAGATGCGAGCTGGTCAGCGGGCTGTCGATGAACTCGATCAGGCCGCCCAATCCTTCAACGGCGCGCTCGGCCAACCGGTGGGTGTCGGTGCTCATGAGCAGGCGGTGGACACCCTGTTCGATGGCGCCGGCTGCGACGCGCCGCAGGATGCTGATCTTCGCGGCATCGGAGGTTTGGCCGGCCGCGGAGATCAGCCGGCGGATGTCCTTGCCCGCGTGCGGGTTGACGATGATGCCAACCGTGGACACGCCAGTCAGCTCCCGGGGCGAGCGACGATGGCGCGGATCTTCGCCTCGATATCGGCGGCGGAGGGCAGGTACGCCTGCTCGAGCGTGGGGGTGAACGGCACCGGTGAGAATGGTGCCGCAATGCGGCCGACAGGAGCGTCCAGATAGTCGAACGCTTCCTCCTGGATTTGCGCTGCGATCTCCGCGCCGAGGCCGCCGAAGCGAACTGCCTCGTGCACCACGATGACCCGGTTGGTCTTGCGAACCGACGCGACGATGGTGGCAGTGTCGAGCGGCTGCAACGTGCGTGGGTCGATGACCTCAACGCTGATGCCGTCCTCGGCGAGCTTGTTGGCCACAGTGAGCGCTTCGTTCACCATCCGGCCCCAACCGACCACGGTCACGTCGGTTCCCTCACGCAGTACGTGTGCAACGCCGAGTGGAATTGCGTACGGCTCTTCGGGGACGTCGCCCTGCATGCCCAGCAGGCGCTTGTGTTTGATCATGATGGTGGGGTTGTTCTCGCGGATGCATGCGGTCATCAGCCCCTTCATGTCGTAGGGGTTCGACGGCTGCACCACCTTGAGCCCGGGGATGTGGCACAGCAGTGCTTCGAGCGATTGGCTGTGCTGCGCAGCCGCCGAAAGGCCCGCACCGCCTCCGGTGGTGATGGTGAGTGGAATGGTGGCCGAACCACCGAACATGTATTTCAATTTGGCGGCCTGATTGACGATCTGGTCGAAGGCGACGCAGATGAAATCCATGAACATGATGTCGACGATTGGGCGCAGCCCAGTGACAGCCGCACCGACACCGAGGCCGATGATCGCCTGCTCGGAGATGGGCGTGTCGACCACGCGCCGCTCGCCGAACTCTTTCTGTAAACCGGCGTAGGTCTGGAAGACGCCGCCGAAGGCGCCGATGTCTTCTCCCGCGCAGAACACATTGTCGTCGGCCGCCATTTCCTGGCGGACGGCTTCGTTGAACGCCTGCACGTAGCTCAGCTTGCGGCTCATGACGCGGCTCCGGTCATGACGGTGTAGACGTCGGCGAGCAACTGGTCCGGCGTCGGCAGCGGGCTGGCCTCGGCGAACTCGATAGAGGCCGCGATGTCGGCCCTCAGCTCGGCCCATACCTGGTCGAAGTCGGACCGGGTGGCGTTGCCGGCATCGATCAGCCGGTCCTCAAAAGTGAAAATGGGGTCGCGTTCACGCCACTTCGCCACTTCGTCGTCGGCGCGGTACTTGAGGCCTAGGTTTTGGATGCCGTGATGGTTGTAGAAGCGGTAGGTCTTGGCCTCGATCAGCGACGGTCCCTCCCCGCGACGTGCTCGTGCCGCCGCCTCGACTGCGGCCTCGTGCACGGCAACGACATCCATGCCATCGACGATGACGCCGGGCATGCCGTAGCCGGCTGCCCGGTCAACGATGTCGGTGATTGCCATCGTCTTGTTGCGCGGCGTGAACTCGCCGTATTCGTTGTTCTCGCAGATGAAGAGCACCGGCAGCCGCAGGGCACAGGCCATGTTGGCAGCCTCGTGGAACGCACCGATGTTGGTCGAGCCGTCGCCGAAAAACGCGGCGGCGACGTTGCCGTTGCCCTTGTACTTGTTTGCGAACCCGGCGCCGACTGCGATCGGTGCGCCCGCACCGACAATGCCGTTGGCGCCCAGCATGCCCACGTCCAGGTTGGAGATGTGCATCGACCCGCCCTTGCCTTTGCAGTAGCCGGTGGCCTTGCCCATCAGCTCGGCCATCATCTCGTTGAATTGCCCACCCTTGGCGACGAGGTGGCCGTGGCCGCGGTGCGTCGAGGTGATCTGGTCGTCGTCGGAGAGCGTCGCGCATACTCCCGCGGCGACGGCTTCCTGGCCGACATAGAGGTGCAGGAAGCCGGGCAGCCTGGCGGCTTCGGCCAACTTTCCGGCGGCCTCCTCGAAGAGCCGGATGCGCACCATACGGCGGTGCATGTCCATGAGCACGTCGGTCGTGAGTTCCATGTGTGTCCAGTCTGCAGAGACGAGTGTGAAGTACGCGGCCTGCGTTAGCGGCTGAGAATGGTGACGCTGCTAATGCCCGGCGCGCCGTAGACGTGTGTGTAGGCGACCTTCGGATTGTTCGGCACCTGGCGCTCGCCAGCGTCGCCTCGCAACTGCAACACATTCTCGTACACCTGGCGAAGCCCGGAGGCGCCAATCGGCTCGCCGTTGGCCAAGCAGCCGCCGTCGGTGTTGACCGGCAGCCGCCCACTGATCTCGGTGTCGCCATTGGCCAGCATGTGCTCCTGCTCGCCGTGTTCGCAGAAACCGTTTTCCGCCATGTGCATGATCTCGGCACCGGCCTCGGTGTCTTGCAGTTGAGCGACGTCGATGTCCTCGGGGCCGATGCCAGCCATTTCGAACGCAGCCTTCGATGCCGCCGTCGTGGGGCCCGGGTCGTGCTCGATGGCGATGGACGGCGCCAGCACCTCGAACGACCCGAACTTGCGAGTCCGAACCGCTGCGGCCTGCAGATAGATCGGCCGTTCGGTGTACTGCTTGGCCTTGTCGGCGCGGCACAGAATCATCGCGGCCCCGCCTTCGCCCGGCGAGCAGAACATGTACTGCGTGAGCGGGTAGGAGAGCATCAGCGAATCCAGCACCTCCTGCTCGCTCAGCGGCTTGCGCCGCCATGCCATTGGGTTCATTGCACCGTTGCGGAATGCCTTTGCCGACACCTTCGCCAGCGTCTGTTGCGTGATGCCATGGTCGTGCATGTAGCGCGTGATCTTCATGCCAAAGAACTGTGTGGTGAGGGCCAGGCCCGAACCGCCGTACCAGTCCTTGCCACGTGGGCCTTTGATACGGAACGCACCCGGCTCGTGCTTGTCGAAGCCGATCGCGATGCCCACGTCGCAGGCGCCCGACTCGATCGTGTTGACGGCCTGCGCAAGCGCCGTGCCGCCGGTTGCGCAGCCATTGGCCACGTTGGTGAAGGGCAAGCCGGTGAGGCCGATGCGGCTGACCATCGTGTCGGCAGCGCCACCGTCCATTGATCCGCCAACGGCGAACTGCATGTCGGACCATGCCAGGCCACAGTCGGCCAATGCCCGACGCACGGCAACGACGCCTTGGTCCATGCCAGAGATGCCGTCGTTGCGGCCGAACTCGTGCATGCCGATTCCGATGATGGCGACGTTGCTCATGAGTGGTCTCCCTGCTGGGTGGGTGCGAATGCGTAGGTGACGACCTGGTTGCCGTCCTGGTCAATACACAGCGGATCAAGCACTAGGTGCATCGCCATCCCGATCACGAGCTTGGTGGGGTCGGCCTCGGTGAGGCGAGCCTCCACGCGGAGTTGACCGGGTAGCTCCACGTAGCCGACGCCGTACGGTACAAACTGGTCACCGGTGGGGCCGAGATAGGGCGGTGCCTTGGGCGGGAAGGCTTGCACCGTCCACGACCAGAGCGTTCCGATGGTGGCCAGCTCGACGTCCTCCTGCTCGTCGGTCATGCACTTCGGGCACCCGCTCTGGCGAGGGAACATGTGGTTGCCGCAGCCGATGCACCGACTTCCCAGCAGTCGTGGTTGACCGTCCTCGACGGTGAAG
This sequence comes from Ilumatobacteraceae bacterium, assembly GCA_043740085.1. Lineage (GTDB taxonomy): Bacteria > Actinomycetota > Acidimicrobiia > Acidimicrobiales > Ilumatobacteraceae > UBA668. The sequence goes on along the minus strand of JAYUCY010000117.1, from coordinate 296 downwards.
ATGCCATCGGCGACGGCGACGGTGGTGCTCATGCGGCTCCTCAGAGTTATTAAATGATCGTTCGGGAAGGAACACTAGCAGTCGGTCGTCGGCGCACTCCTAGTGAACGCGCCGCCATGATCGCGTCGGAGAGCACCGAGTCCGCTGAACCCTGGTGCGAGTGCCAGGTGCCCGTGCGAGTGGGTACTCGTACCCCGGGGTGCGAGTACCCACTCGCATGGATAGCTGCCACTCGGATCGACGCGGTGGCACTCGCACTGACGGCGTGGCACTCGCATCGACGGACATGACTGAAG